>CAZUCK010000010.1:0-53832 GCA_964619505.1 uncultured Fimbriimonas sp.
GTCTACAACGTCGACGTCGAGCGATTGTTGATCCGCTACGACTACAACGACTTTTACAAGCTCCCCTTTTGCCGCCATCACACTCCCACCCGCCGGTGCAAACAATTCCGAGCGAAGGGCGCCAATCCACTCCGTGAAAACGCGTGCTCCGATGCTCCCGTCCATCGCCTGCCCGTCGTATGAACGCAACCAAGCGGCATCCTTTGGGATCCAAGGTTTGAACCCATCGTAATTGGCGTCGGTGCGGGCCGCCTTCCAAGCAGCCAGTTCAACATCCTGGGTGGAAAGGTTCGGCCTCGTTAGGTTTTCCTCAAATACGTCGCTATGGAAGAGTCGCCCCCATGCAGGTGTGTCGCCGTTTGCCCACCATGTGGCAGGCTTATTGTTCCAATTCAAAATGAGCCCGCCCTTGGGATTGCGCACGTGTGGAAGTTTGGCTCCGGGAATCATGCCCTTCCACTCGTAACGAGGCTCTCCCGGAACGGGCAGCCGAGGGTCTAGACCGTCGGCCCGAGACGGAATAAGGCCGAGATAACGATAGCCGATGTCCCCGTTCCGCGTCGCATAAACGAAGTTGAAGTTCATTGTCGCACCGCCCATAGCGGATTCGACTTCATCTGCGGAATGTGCTCCGTACAAGTTGAAGATGGCGTCGGAGGAAGCCAATTCGTGCATCCAAGTCGCCGCATGACGGGCAAAGTAGTAGCCGCTCGCACTTTTGATCACAACGGGCCCGTGCATTGTACGGAACTGCACCACCTTCTGGTCCGGCTCGTCTCTGACCTTGACGGTGCGCTCCACCTTGACAAGGGGCATCTTCTTGCCGTCGTACTCGTATCCATCCGCGCCGATTGCCTTCACGAAGACAATGTCTTCGACGAAGGCGACGCCAGTCGTCAACCCCCATGCCACATCCGGGGTATATCCGATCGCGATCAAAGGCACCCCTGGAACGTCCATCCCGACGGCACGCAGACCCGGTGCCTCAATCGACATTTCATGGACGATCGCAGGCTCTGTGAATCCCATCTGGGGACCCGAAAGCAGAATTGGATACCCTCCCGTGGAGCGAGAAGGTGCGACCGCAACCGCATAACTTCCCGTTCTGTAGGGCACGTTTACGTTCTCGGCGACCAGCTTCGAAGTCGATCTGTCTGCCAGGTTGACCCCTGGAAGCAACTCGAAGATATTTACCTTGGGCAACTTGGCCAATTGGTCTTCCGTGATCTTGCGGTTCAGAGCGGGGAAGACGTAGTGACACTTGGCCAACGGGTCTTCATTTGCATGAACCGTCACTGGAGACCGCGGGTCGTTCTGCCACATCAGATCGTCAAGAATGTCCAATGCTTCTGACTTCGACTCTGGGTGGCTCTGGAGATAGCTCAGGAGGGCAAGGTCACGAAGCTGGCCCGCGCTCGACCGCCCAAAAAGCTGAAATAGACGCACACTGATCGCCGCAGAGTCGAGGACGGTCCATGGTTCCGGTTCATAGCCCCTTTCGGCAAAGCCCTTGGGCAACGTCTTGCGGGCGGATGCATCCCGAATATAATCGCTCACCCCCTGGGCATAGTTCTCGTAGGCCGACTTTGCCCTGACAGAGAGTCCGTCGACTTGCCGCTGAAGCTCTTCGTCGGTGTAACCGCTCATCAGGACCTCTCGGTCCGACGCCGCAAACTGCTTCCCAAACACCTCCGCCATTCGCCCCCTGGCCAGCCTGCGGCTGTTCTCCATCTGCCAAAGGCGGTCTTGCGCTACGGCATACCCGGCGTCGTGAAACGCTTGATCAAATGAGGAGGCGTGGATGTGAGGAACGCCGTACGCATCGCGCTCTATGGTTGGTGCCTGTAGGGACAGCAGGCAGGCGAAAAGGCAATAGAGCATGGTCAGAGTCTATACGATAAGTGGCAGGGAGTTCGCAAGGTCAAAAGTCCGCCAGACGGAAGTACCTGCCATAAAAGTGCAGATATAACGTCAGCATGAGAACGATCAGGTTCTTCGTGAACTGATGATCTTTTCTGGCGATCATTACGTTCGGAGCCAAATACGTCATCGATTCCATTCATGCAAAGAATGGACGCGGTTCCAAAACACAGCTTGCAAGAATCCTCCAAACGTCAAAACCCGCCGAGAAGTTGGCAGATTTCATGCTGTCTCCGGACACGGATGGTGACTTGGTCCGCGAAGCCGGCGATGAACTCGTGAAGAATGGTTCTGATGAAGCCGTCAAGAGGCTGGAAGATCTGTTGGGTGCCTCTGACGGCACCGTAAGGCGTGCCGCCGTCGATGCACTTGGGAAGACAAATAGCCAGGAGGTCGTTCCGGTGTTGGAACACGTCGTCACGAAACAACCTTCTCGGATCCAAAAGATAGAGAAGCAGCTCTGAAATCGATTGAAGCGATCAAGCTCACCCAAAAGGAAGCGATCGGTGGAGATTGAGCTTGAGCGGCCTTGTCACCTTCCCAGTCCAAAAGAGATTCACGGCAAGGGCCGACGGCCGCCACCGAGGGACTTTCGATCGACCATCACGAACACCACCTAGCCCATTGCGGGAACGACGACCAACGGGATGAGCACCTTTAAACAGCCCCGACGATCGCGACCACTTTCAAAACCACAAATACGGCCACAACGACCGCGGCAAGCGTCACCCAGATTCTTGAACTGTCCGACATTTTTGCTCCGTGGCCGATCTGTTACCGGCCCATCTATGGCTAATCTACACGAACTGGGTTTACGGGGTTGCAGAATCGGGCCCTTTGGCCCCAGCTGACTTGGCCGCGATCCAGGAGGATAACTTGTTCACTCCAAAACTCCACAAAGTATCCTAGGGCAATGGCGTTGCCCGTCCACCGTGCCAAAGCAGTCGTGCAGAATCCTCTCGGCATCAATGCGGCGCTGGTCGCCGACTGGCTCGTACACTTCCTCCGCGACGAGGTCACCAGGCGGAGGGGCATGGAGAGGGTCGTCCTGGGCCTCTCAGGAGGTGTCGATTCGGCTGTGGTCGCCTACCTATGTGCAAGAGCCTTTGGGCCCCCAAACGTCCACGCGTTCCGATTGCCGTATAAAATCTCGTCAAAGCAGAGCTTGGAAGACGCCCAAAGGGTGGTAGATGACCTCGGCATCCGGCAGAATACGATCGACATCACCGGGATGGTCGATGCCTATGTGGAAACGTGCGAAGCGGAGATGAGTCCAGCGCGACTCGGAAACATTTGCGCCCGATCGAGGATGATCGTCCTCTTCGACCAGTCCGCTAGACTCGGCAGTCTCCCCATTGGGACCGGCAACAAGAGCGAAAGGCTTTTTGGTTACTACACCTGGCATGCAGATGACGCGCCCCCCATCAATCCGTTGGGGGATTTGTTCAAGCTTCAAGTGTGGGCACTTGCACGGGAACTCGGCGTACCTACACAAATCGTTGAGAAACCGGCGTCCGCTGATCTCATTCAGGGCCAGACAGATGAGAGGGACTTCGGCATCACCTATGCCCACGGCGACTTGATTCTTCACTATCTGACGCAGGGTTACAGCAAGCAGGCCGTGGTCCGTTTGGGATTCACGCAAGATGAAGTGGACTTGGTGTGGAAGAAAGTCGACGGTACGCACTGGAAGCGCAGAACGCCCACGGTCGCAATGCTAAGCTCAAGCGCCATCGGTGAGTACTACTTGCGGCCCGTTGACTATTGACACCAATTGAAAACGCCTCTCGACCAATCGGACGGGAGGCGTTGTTGGAACCCGACTATGAAGCTCTAGTCGCCTCGGCCGCCACCGCTGTCTTCCTGCTTTTCGGCTTCAAAGGGCTTGCCGCCAAGTGCTTTCAGTTTCGACCGTTGATCGTCGTTGAGAATCTTGCCGATCATGTCGTCCATGATCTTGCCATTCTTGGTTCTCAAGGTCCGCATTTGCTCGCGCGTCACGTCGCCGTTTTGCACCTTGTCGCGTAGCTCTTGCATCGCTGCCTGTTCTTTCGACTGAAGGTCCTTCAGCTTTTCTCTCTGCTCAGCTGTGAGCCCCAACTGCTCCTGAACTTCCTTTCGAAGAACTGCGCGGTTGCCCCCCAGTTGGATCGAAATCTCGCCGAGTCGTTTCACCTGGTCTGGAGTCAGGATCTCGTCGACCTGTTTCTTGATGTCCGAGCGCATCTTCTCCATTTGGGGTCGCAATTTCTCAAAGTCCGGCCGCTCTCCACCACCCGAGTTGGCTTGGAAAAACGCCTGCATATCCGCTCGAGCCTTGTCCTGAATGGATGTCAGCTTCGTCTTTTGATCGTCGGTGAGGCCCAGGTCCTTCTGAACGTCGCCACGTCGTAGGAGCATCGTGGGGTCACCGCCTCCCATGCGCATCATGCCACCACCGCGTCCTTGTGCAAAGGCCCCGGTGCAAAGGGCGAGTGCGACCACTGCAATCATGAATCTCTTCGTCATTGTTAACCTCTGTTGCCGCCTCTCTTCCGATGGCGCACACTGTTGTATTTACGTTCGCTGAATCCGGGCGTATCTGGCCCTCGCCTTAGAAAGTCTCAAGGTGAAGCTACTGCCCGCCTCCGCTGCCCAAGATCGGATGATCCTTCGGCAGTTTATCTTTGACTTTCTGCTGGTTTTCCGGGCTCAATTCCTTAGTCACCGATTCCCTGAGCATCTTCGCTTCTTCCGGTGTTCGGACGACCCGGGGTGTCAAGAACACAAGCAATTCGGTCTTCTCTTTGCTCGAACTGCTGCTTTGGAACAGCTTGCCAAGCAAAGGGATGTCTCCAAGGAGAGGAATCTTGTTCGTCGTCGCGGTCACAGTGTTCCGGATGATTCCGCCTAGGATGATCGTTTCTCCGTCCTTCACGGAAACGGTGGTGTTGGCTTCGCGCTGATTGACAATGGGCGCATTGAAAGTGGTGTAGCCCTGCAGATCGTTCGCCGTTTGGGTGACGTCCATCGTCACATAACCATTCGAAGTGATTCTTGGCGTCACCGTCAAGATGATGCCGACATCCTGGAATGCATAGTTGTACGAGATCGAGCCCGTCGCAGCGTCTGTAGTTGAACTCAACACATAGGGAATGCTTTGGCTGATGTTGATGCTTGCCTGCACGTTGTTTGAGGTGAATATCCTCGGCGTGCTCAACACTTGGAACTTGGTGTCAGTTCTCAACGCGTTCAAGAATGCAGACAAGTTTCCGCTCGTCAGCGTGTAGAGGAAACCGGAAGGGGCTGGCTGATTGTTCGGCGGATTCTGAACGCCGAAAGTCTGGTTGAGGGTTCCGTTCGCACCAGGCGTTCCAAATGCCTTACCCTGTGCGAACGACCACTCGACGCCAAGCTTGTCGGCCGCGTCAAGCGTCGCCTCGACAATGATCGTCTCAATCATCACCTGTTGGGGAATCTTGTCGAGTTGATCGAGAATCCCTCGGATCAGCGCGGCGCTGTCCGGCGCGCCCACGACGATCACACTGTTGGTGTTTGGATCGGCGATAACGGTCACTTGTCCCACGAGGTCACGAACGTTGACCAGTTTGCCCTGCTCATCTCGACCCGTCGGCTGCGTATTCGAATTGTTCTGAGGACCACTCACGATGCCGCCCCGAAACTGGCCGCCGCCCCCAAAGAACCCGCCCTGGACACCAATTGAAGTGAGCAATTGTCCGTCAGCTGCGGCTGGGTCCTGCATGGCGAGCTCAAGCTGGTTCGGATTGTTCTGGGCTATCGTTTGGTTGCCGCTCGTCACCTGACCTGAAAGCTGAGGTGGTCTGCTCGTGCTCGTCGTATTTCTATTCGTGGTCGTCGTGCTGTTGGGCGTTCGCGCCGCATTCTGATTCTGTTGACTGTTGGTTCCCGAGCGGGAACCGAAGGCCTGGTTCATCAGGGTCGCAATTTGGTCGGCGCGCGCATTTTGCAAGGGGAACACGAAGGTCGAAGTCTGAGTGACGACGGGGGTGTCCAACTGCTGGTTCGCTTTGTGGATCGGGTCAAGGGTTTCAACCGTTGCCGTCACTACGACGGCATTCAGCCTTGTATCGGCGACGACCTGGCCAAAAGCCGCCTGGGTTGATCCAAGGCGGATCGCTTGCTGGAAGCGTGACTGAAAGTCGTTGGTTCCGCTGGTCGCGCCTCCCTTTCCACGCGGAGCATTGGAAACGAGCACATTTTGGATGACTGGTGCGATATCATTGGCAACCGCATACTGAAGCTTGAACACGCGTGATTGCTGCGGCTCCTCGGTTTGTTTGTCGATCTTATCGATTAAGTCCTTAACTTCGACCTGTTGAGTCTCAGGCGCGTTCACGATCACCGAATTGCTGAAGTCGTCGCTTGAGGCCCGAACCACCGGTCCCTGGCGGCCACCCCCACCTCCTCCACCCTGGTTTCCGCCTTGGTTTATCACCATGCCGCGCATTCCGCCTCCGCGTCGTCCGCCAAATGGGTTGTTGTTCGACCCTGTATCGGTCGTACCGAACACTTCGTTGAGCACCCTGGCCATCTCAGTCGCGTTGGCGTACTTGATCGGGTAAACGCGCAAGACCGAGCTGTTCCTGCCTCCCCCTCCCCCAAAGCCTGTGTCACCGCCATCACCGATCGCTGGAGCCGCTCCCCCTCCGCCTCGCGCCGCCTTCTGACGCACGACAAGGAGATTCCCGTCCTTCTTGATCTCAAAGTTTTTAAGGGTCAGCACGGCGTTGAGGATTTCAAACGCATCGTTCAGACTGACCGCTTTGGCGCTAGTGATGGTGAGGCCGCCGGTAAGCGAGGGGTCCTTCACGATCGTGACGCCCGAAGCCTTCTGGTACAGCGCCAAAACCATGTCCGCATTCGAGTTTCGGAAGTCGAGCTTGATGCGCGTCTTCGGATTCAGCTTAAAGCTCTGCCATGCCGGAGGCGCAATGCTTGCGCCCGTATCGAACTGCGCGGCCGCCATAACGGGAATCAACGCAAGGGCACAAATGAACTTGATGGTGTTATTCATGATGTTTTTTCGCTTCTAACCTGAACTGACGTTCGCAGAGCGGTTTCTTCCTCTTCGCCCGCTTCCTGCGGCAGGCGCCGCCGCATCCGAAGCCGTCGCGTCCGGAGTGACCTGCAAACCTCCGATCCTAGATGCGGCTCCCCCTTGGCCCGAGAAGACCGTTGGCCCACTCATTTGCCCGCCGATCTCGCCCTGCAAGGGCGAACCGGGCGTCAATGGCCTGATCTCATCTTCACCAACCGGAGCCGCCAGCCTCAGGGAGACCGTCTCGCCGTCAGAGCTTCGAATGACGATGGAATCAGACTCAATGTGTTCGACCGCGAGTTCTTTCCAGTGTTCGCCGACGTTGAGGTAAACCCCGTCGCCGGTGGCCGTGTTCTCGATGAGGGCGGTTGGCACGCCGTCAACGACCGCAGTTCCTGTATAGATCCAGTCTCCGCTCCCCCCTGCCATATAAGCGGGCACTCCATTTTCCTTCCCGGTGCCAAAGTCACCACCCGTATTGCGACGCGCGATGAGCGGCTTGAAAGCGTTCTTTAGGGGTCCATCGTAAGACGCATAGGTGGCCTTGTAGTCGGCGTCGGTGTAGACCGTTGTACCGGCGGAGGCACTATGCGGCGTGATGGTCTTCTTGGTTGTCTTTTTAGCCGCATCAGGCGAACCCGACATCATGGTCCAAGCCGCTCCCGCCACGAAAACCGCCGCCATCAATTTGATGGGGTTCGAAGCTTTTATTTGAGTCCAAAGGTCAGCCATTTGTGAGCGCGTCCCCCGCCTTCATATACGCCACGATGCCGACCGATGCAGACACCTTGTCACTCACACCGTCAACGGACGACATCTGAACTTGGTTCACCGCCAACTTAGAACCTGTTGACTCAATATCCTTAACGAAGGCAACCACATTCGGATAGCTGCCATCCACGTTCATCAGAAACGGCACCATCGTTAAACCATCCACGTCGCCCGTCCTCTGAGGCCTGAAGGAGCTGAGCTTGACTTGGTGGGACTTAGCCATAAGGGTGATTTTCGAAAGGGCTGAAGGTCCAATGGACTCAAGCGAAGCGCTCCATAAGAGAACGCCATTTGTCGTTTCCTGCTCCTTCGCCTTCTTTCCTGCGTCCTGAATGCTCTGGTCAACACGTTTCCGATCCACGATGTGGGATTTCTTTACGCTGGCCATGCTTGGCGCAGGGAAGACAACCAAGGCAATCAAAGCACCGGCAAAAATGAGGATTGCCACGGCCGTCGCCGCATTGATCGCCTTGTCCGCCTGATTCGCGAATTGATTCTTCATTTTCGCTTCCCAACCTGGGCGGGCTCCGCTAGTGGCAAGTTGCCGGTCGCGGTCCCTTGTATGGAGAACTGTACAACAGGACGCTGCTCGATCGTGCCGTTATTAGCGAAAACTAACCTAACCTCGCGAAACCGATCTGAACTCGTGAGAGCCCTAACAAACGAGGCCACGGATTCGCTGTTTGTGGCTGTGCCTCGAATCATTAGGGGCTTCCCTCGTTCAACGTCAACACCCGTCAGCCACACTCCGGTTGGTGCCGTGTTGCCAATGATCGTCAAAATATCGCTGGTGCGTTGGGCTGGATGGAAGGCACCCAAAAGATCCGTTCCAATTGCGGTCGCTGAAGCCAGCCGGTCCTTCTGTTCTGCGAGGAGCGAGTCGGTCTTCCGGTCAGCCCGAGCCCAAATTGACTTCTGAGAGTCGATTACGGACTGAGCGGTTGATCGCAGATTGATAACGTAGGCGCTGGCCAAAACGGCGGCAACCACCATCAGCGCCGCGGCCCGAGTTCGATTCGCTTGTCGCTTAGCTTGGGCGGCGAGTGCATCCTCGAACAAGACTAGGTCAATGCCAATCGCTTCGGCCCGAGGTGTGGCAAGCAATTCCAACGACGTGGTGTCCGTCTTGACGCTGGCGAAGTCGAGCCGAAGACCGCCAGCGGTCAAAATCTGTGCGCAAGGTAGCCCAGCAGCGGCGTAGGTTCGAACGACTTCCTCTTCTAGCCCTTCGGCTGGAACAGTTTCGGGAATGGCACGACTGTATCGCAGCTCGCTCCGGTGAATGACGTCCAGCGTCCAGCCCTCGTCCGATTTCTGGACAACGGTGCAGTCTGCAAGCCCGGCGCGTTCTGCGACGAGCAGCGAGCCAAACGCGGAAGGGAGGATATTGATCGCCCTCCAACCCGACGCCTTTAGATCTGCATTAAGGTTCCTTAACTCCTCTGAACGGACGGCTGCAACAATCGCCAATCTGCCTTCACCGTTAACATCGTCGGTAAGGCTCGCATCGAAAGCGATTTCCGAAGCTGGGAGTGGCAAATGTGTGGATGCGGTCAAACGAAGCATCTGCATCACGTCCGCCTTCGAGGCGTCAGGGACCCGTACTGGCTTAATGAACGAAGATCGACGCGCGATGGCGATTCTCGCCGACCGATCAGCACCAAGTTGCCCTGAGGCCTCTCTCAAAGAATGGAAATGAGCATGCGTTTTAGGGCCGGGATCATAAACAAGGACGCCGCCCGGAGACCACTCGATCACGAGCTCGGGAGCAGAGACTTGTCTGCTCAATTCGAATCCCCCAACGAGATTTGATTGGATGGATCATCCCAACCCCACCGTGTCGTCATGTCGTTGAAGGGAGGCTGCTGAATTCGCGTGAACCTCTTCGTGGTCCCATCGGTCCGCAAGAGGGCTTCAATTGTGTATGTGCTGTTGCCCGCCGCGCCAACGACCCGGACGATGTAGGACGCCGAATTGACGGAAAGGGAGTCTGCAAGGGGGATCATACGCTGCTTGTTCAAACCGGGAACGGTAAGCATATCGCCAAGACTCTGGAATCCGGTCGCCTGTTTATTGAGAATCTGCTGAGCAACGTCTGCCGTGATCCCCGGCAGCGTCTCCAGCACGTCGGCGCTTGCCGTGTTGACGTTGATTCGGCCAGTGGTCGTCCTCGCCCCACCGACTTCGAAGTCATTGAGCAAGGCGCGAGCTGCCTGTGGTGTCACCTGTGGGATTGCCAGTACTTGGCCGATGCCCGAAAATCCTCGACCCCGACGTTGGATGATCGCATTTCCCACCGGGTTTGGGATGCCTCGGCCAGCCATCTGTTGGACGGTCGCGGTATTGATGTTCAGTAAGGGCCGTCCACTCGGTGATATGGCATTTTGAACGGAGTCGACGTCGACGAGATCGTAAAGTGTGGGCACACCGGTTTGATTGGGATTCGTACTCATGGTCACTATCGTGGATCCGGCGACGTTTTGGGGATCATAAAGGGTGTCGGCGGTGAAGCCTTTCACTTGGAGCAACTCGTCCACGGAATCCAGTCGACGAAGCTTCGTGTTGTAAGGAACGGCCAGAGCGTGATAGTAGTCGTCCTTTGCACCGTCTGGGCGAGCTACACGGCTGGGGGATCGCCAATCCATCAGACTGTCAACCTGGTCTTGTGTCAGCGGCAGCCTGCCCAGTTGAGGGGCGGTCGCGGTGTTGATGTTGACTTTGCCGGACGTATCCACAATCTGAATCCGAAAGGCATCGTTCCCTAGCGTGAAGACATCGGCTCCGTTCGTGCCCAACGTGTACCAGTCGTCCAATTGAGTCGAGCGAGTGGGCCCACCTGTGTCAAAGGCGGCAATGGCTCGCTGAAGCCCCGCTTCCGCGATCATCTGAGCTCGTCTGGTTTCCATCCGGTTGATGGCCGCACTTACGACAATCCGGTGGGTCGCCGCAGCTCCGGCCAAAACCGCAACCAAGCCCGCGAGAACCGCGAGAGTCACCACAAAGGTCGCTCCACGTTGATTCCTCATCCGTTGGCCCCCGTTGGAACCGGATTATCGGGTGTGACGTTGCTGAGAGGCAGCCGATAGGTGACAATGCGCTCCTGATCGTCTCCGTTGATTCTGTAGGTCATCCGTACAGCCGAAGGCAGGCGCCGAGTGCCCGTTTGGGTGTTCCAGGTTGGGTCCCAATTGGTGCCGTCATAGAATTCAAAACCCAACTCCGTCACATCCGAGTCCAAGACGGTTTCTAGGCCACCCTGGGTGGGATCTCCATCTGCAGGTCTCTGAACCCGAATGAACGTCCCTTGGTTGTTCTGCGCGTCCCCAATGGGGGTCGTCTCTAAGGAAACTTCAGCCACACCGCCCTGGGGCCCCAAGTTCTTGTTGACCGTCTCGAAGTCGTCCGTCGATGAGGTGGCCGCACCAGAAAGACGCTCGCCAATCACAGTGAAGGTCAACGTGTCGGCCGTGTTGTTCTTGTTGCCCGCAGCCGTTCCCGTTTGACCATTGCCGACTTGGCCGATAAAATACGAAAATCGGTCGGTCGGGTCTGTCGTCAGTTCCGCCGAATGAAGCAGCGCTCCGACCCGGTCCTCAAACCGAATCCGGGCGTCCTCAGCAGCCCTGGCCTCGCCAGCGTGCTTAGAGTATCGAATACCCTGAACGTAAGCACTGGTGACTGCCAAGGTGATGAAACCCATCATCACCGCCGCAACGAGCAATTCTATCAACGTGAAACCCCGTCCCCTCATCCCGTGGGCACCGCCGTCGAAAGGGGAGGGTTGTAGCGCAGGCCGTCGAATTCGGCTGAGGGGCCCTTGGGGTCGTCCGGATCGCTGACCGTCACCCTGATCTGATCCAGATTGGTGGTGCCGCTGGGTATGACGTCCGCTTTCCAAGTGTAGGTTTCGATGTTACGGTCCTTGAAATCGCCTGATTGCGACGCGTTCGTCAACGCACCAGTCCCGACAAGCTCGTCGTACTTCTGAATCGCCAGCCGTTGAACCCGCTCACGATCGCGCAGCTGAGTGTCAGCTTTGGTCATTTGGCCGAGCGCGTTCATGGCCCCGACAACCCCAACGGCCACGAGGACAACGCTGACCAGGGCTTCGATCAGCGTAAAACCGCACCGTCTAGCGGGTTTCATAGGTCCCCGCTTCCCAACGAATCGAACTTGCATCCGTCAGCTGGTCATCCACGCTGACACCTCCCCGAGGTGACACATTCAGAGCGTAAACCGATTGTCCGATCGTCACTTCCACTCCTCCTTCATCAGCCGTTCCGTCTGGAAAAAACCTCAAATCCCAATCTCCGCTGGTCGGCTCTTGGCCGTTAACTTGGAATTTGGTGGCATTGGCTTCGTCTATGAGATCCACTCCCACGAGTTCGTCCCCCTTTTGATTGTTGCCAGTGTCTTTTGTCACGCTGAGTCGGTCGCCGTTTAGGCTCAAATGCATGGCGAGGTTCTGCGAAATGGCCGATTCCCTTGCCTCATTCGCAATCCGCTTCATCGAATCGACAAAAAGCCGCTCCTGTGCGCTTTTGTGACTGGATACAAGGTTCGGCACGATCAAGGCGGCAAACAGCGCCACGAGGGATATGACGATGCTCATTTCGATCATCGTAAAGGCGCGGCTTTTAGTCCTGGCCATCAACGATGTCCGCCGCATCTCCATCACCTCCGGGAGCGCCGTCAGACCCGTATGACATCAAAGAGAACGAGTCCTTTCCGCCTGGGCCCGGATACTCGTAAACGTATGGGTTGTTCCAGCCGTCGTTCGAAAGCTTGTCCGTGTACGGTCCCTTCCAGTTCTTGGAGTTCGCAGGCGCGGTCACCAAAGCCTGAAGTCCCTCTTGGGTCGTCGGGTACCGATCGCTGTCCAGCCGGAACTTCTCCAGCTCGCCGTGCAGAGTTGCGATGTCGCTCTTCGTCTTAGCCACTTTGGCATCGGCGGCACGCCCGACAACCTTTGGCACGATCATTGCAGCAAGGATGCCTAAAATCAGAATGACGACCATCAATTCAATGAGCGTAAATGCTTTTCTCTTATTCATGTTGTCTCGCTTCCATAGTCCCCTTTACTCGTCCTCTATTGCCCTTAAAATCCCCTAACGAACCTAGCGGTTGTCATTTAACCAACTCCTGAGCTTGGAAAATCGGCAGCAACACCGAAAGTACGACGAATCCGACGATCGCGCCCATCACAATGACGATGAGCGGCTCAACAAGGGAGGTCAATCTCCGAAGGCCATTGTCGACTTCAAAATCCAAGCTGTCTGAACCACGGTTCAGCATCTTCGGCAAGTCGCCAGTTTCCTCACCAATTGCCACCATGTGAGTGAGGATGGGGGGAAACCCTCCGGCGTCTCTCATCGCCTCAGCGATCGGTCTACCTTCACGTACCTCGTGCTCAACATCTGTGCTGCTGAGTTGAAACACCAAATTTCCCGAAGCAAGGCCAGCCAAGCGTAGAGATTCGAGAATGGGAACGCCGCCGTAAACCAGCGTCGCCAGAACTCTCGCAAAACGAGAAATCGTCGCCTTCCGGATGATCGGCCCGACGACGGGAGCTTTCATCAGCGCCTTGTCTTTTGCGAGAGCCCCCGTTTGGGTCTTCAAGTAGCCCCGGAGCATAACGTAAAGGACGATCAAACCTCCCAGCGCGTAAAGTCCGTCCTTGTTAATGAAATCCGTGATGGCCAATAGAGCCTTCGTAGACCCAGGCAAGTCTCCGTGAAGGTCTGCGAACACCCCAGTCAACTTGGGTACGACAAAAGCGATCAAGAAAGTCACCACCAGAATGGCCGTCACGCTGAGGACGCCAGGGTAGATCAACGCCGAGATGATTTGACTGCGGCGTGCAACTTCTTTCTCCTGAAAATCGGCAAGACGCGTGGCAACTTCTGGAAACTGCCCACTTGCCTCACCGGCTCGCAAAGTCTGAGTGAATACGGGTGCAAACAGCTTAGGGTAGGACGCCAGCGCGTCGGAAACGGCCTTGCCCGCACGAACCTCATCGAGGGCGGCCAAAGCGACATCCCTTAGCTGCTCGCTCTCGGATTGTTCGGCGATGACCTGCAGCACTCGGTCCAATGGGAGTCCAGCCGCCGCTAGGTCGGCCAATCTGCGCGTGAACAATGCGAGGTCAGCTCGAGTCGCCTTCTTTGATCCAAATGACGCCTCTCCAGTAGCTTCGCCCCCTTTGGATTCCTTGATCTCAAGGACGAAACGCCCCTCGGCTGAGAGAGTGGCCAGTGCGGCATCTGCGTTTGCGGCTTCCAGGAGCCCAGTCCGGCGATGACCGGAAGGCTCGACCGCGACGTAGGCGTAAGTCTGCACTTAGATCTCCTCACGTTGGCAAACGCGGAGAACTTCCTCGGGGGTCGTCCTTCCGCTCATTACGGCCAGGCGCCCATCGCCGATGAGCGTCCTCATCCCTTGCGCCGATATGGCGTGATTCTTAATGTCGCCGGCAGACCGCCGATCCACCGTCATCCGACGGATATCTTCATCCACAATGAGCAGTTCATAAAGCCCTTGCCGACCTTTGAAACCCGTCCCTTGACACTTGTCGCATCCCTTGCCACGTTTCAAATCCGCGTTCTTGATGTCAGACACCTCGATGCCTAGGGCTTTGATGAGCTCGTCCGAAGGGTGGTCGACTTTCGCGCAGTTCGGGCACACACGCCTGACAAGTCGCTGCGCGACGACTCCGACCAGTGAACTGGCGACAAGATAGGGCTCGACGCCCATATCCATGATTCGCGTGATCGCTCCCGGAGCATCGTTGGTGTGAAGGGTGCTGAAAACAACGTGACCCGTGAGCGCTGCATGAATGGCGATTTCCGCCGTTTCGTGGTCTCGGATTTCACCAACCATGATCACGTCGGGGTCTTGCCTCACGATGCTTCTTAATCCGTTTGCAAAGGTCAGCCCAATTGCCGTCCGAACTTGAATTTGACTGATGCCAGGCACCTGATATTCGACCGGGTCCTCAATGGTTAAGATGTTCGTCGTGGGGGACCAAATCTCCTGAAGGGACGCGTAAAGGGAAGTCGACTTACCCGAACCGGTCGGTCCTGTTGCCAGGATGATGCCGTGCGGAACAGCGATCAGCCTCCTAAACTTGGACAGCATGTCGGCTTGCATGCCAAGCTCTGCGAGTCCAAGCAAAGCCGTGGTCTTGTCCAGAATGCGCATCACCGCACGCTCGCCGAATACGGTGGGAACGATGGATACGCGGACGTCGATCTGTCGGCCAGCGATCGTGACCTTGATGCGGCCATCCTGGGGGAGCCTGCGTTCGGCGATGTTCATCTCGCCGAGAATCTTGAGCCTGGAAACGATCGCAGCGTGCATCCGCTTGGGGGGCCGCATCATGTCGTGCAACATGCCGTCGATTCGGTACCGAACCTTCACTTCGCGCTCGTAAGGCTCAATGTGGATGTCGCTCGCACCATCCCGAACCGCCTGCGCAAAAATCAGGTTGACCATCTGGACGACGGCCGTCTCGCCCGCCATCTTTTGGAGGTCGGCCAAATCCGTGGTCTCGTCGAGTTCCGCTGCGCCAACGTCTTCGCCTGGCAACTGTGAGAGAATTCGCTCCAGGAAATACTCTTCAATCCGCTCACGAATGAGGCCAGGATCCGCGAGAACCGCACGTACCGGTTTCCGAATCAGAATTCCCAAATCATCGACGGCAGACAGTGACTTGATCGAGCCCATCGCCACGACGAGAACGGTCCCGTCCATCGATATCGGAAGGACCTGGTGCTTCAAAGCGAAGTCGCCTGGGGCCAAGGACAGGGCTTCCGGCTCCGGCTTAGCCTCATTCAGATCCACAAAATGAAGACCCGCCTCCGCAAGGATGCGATCGTCGGGATCCTGACCCAGGGAGTCACTAATTCCCAGCTGTGGATTGTAGATGCTCATTCTTGAACCAGGGGTGTTGACGCGCCCCAATTGCGATAGTTTAGCGTAGCTATCGGGCTTTTGAGGTGTTCTCAGCCTGGTTCAAAGTACGCGCAGCCCGCCGATTAGGTTCACGCCGCAGATTCGTCTTGCAGAAGTCTCAGGAGCGTCACACGCGTTGTGCGCGGTTTGCCAGACAAAGACTGCATCAGAAAGGCGGCAAATTCCATGTCGGATGCTTGGTGGACCAGGTCTACTGGCTCTCCATTGATTTTGACCGTGAAGCCGCTGTCCTCCAACTTGCCCGTCAAAGGTTGAAAAAGGTTAAGACCTGCTCGAGCCGTCGGGTTGGCGATCAACTCGGCAAAGTCAATGGAACCCCATTTCTCGAGTATCAAAGCCATGTTGCGCTCGAGATTCAAGCTGTAATCAATGTTCAATTCCTTGAACGTCGCCGATCCCGTATGGTGGAGAAATGCACCGTCCGCGATCCAAAGGCTGAAACCAGCCAGTCGGGTGCGTAAGTTGTGGTCGTCGTCTTCAAAATTGCCGATGCCAAAGCGTGGGTCAAATCCGCCAACTTCGCTGAGGCATTCCGGGGTGATCAAGAAATAGAGTCCTCGCACCTGATTCGTCTGTGTTGCGCTGGAGTGCTTCGTGCGGTGATACTCCGCCGCGCGCTGTTGCATCGTGGGTACGTTCACATAACCGCCGATATCCACTTGCTGCGAACCGTTCACATAATTGCTCACGGGCCCAATGACGCCTGGCTTCATGTTCGCTTCTACAAGATTCGCAAGGGCGGAGACCATCTGACAGCTGCAGTCGACCGCCGGATAAACGTCATCGTTCGTAACGCCGAACAGGTCAAACCAACCGTCCTGCCAAAGCGCGTCCAGGCCGTGATTGGCACCTGCGCCATATCCGCGGTTTTCACGACACTCTACGACTTGCACCAAGTGGGGAGCTCCTTCTGCAAATCCCCGTAACTTAGCCATATCCAACGGGCTGCAACCATTGGCGACAATCGCAAATTGCAGGTCTCCGGGATAGTACTTGCTCATATTCACGGCCGCTTCTATCGCGCGATCTGCGTTTCTTGTCGGCATCGAAATGCCAAGCCGTGGCCAAGCGGGCAACTTACCGTCCCCAATCACGGCAATGGTGTACATGGCGTTATCCTGCAAACCTTCCGTTATCGTGCCTGGCCAGCGGGCAGCCTGCGAGAGGAATCGCACCTCGCGATCTTTGAAGTTCTCTTCGATCAGCGCTGCGAATTCGGCGGACGTCCACTCAATCGTATGGTGCTTATTGTGCGGTTTGTCCTTGAGATTGTTGCCCGGCGAGTGGGTTTCGCGGTTCGGAGTCGAAATCACGATCGTGCCCTTGCAAGTCTTTAGTGCTTCCAGGAATGCGATCGGATCGGGGAGGTGTTCGATGGTTTCAAAACTGATGACCAAATCCGCCTTTGAGTAGTCGGCCGCGCAAACGTCGTCCTGTTTGAAAGTGACATGCGGGTACTGGTGGCGCGCATGGGCGACCGCCTCAGCATCGATGTCATAGCCCATCGCCGACTTGGCGAAGGCAGACGCGTAGTTTGCACCGTAACCCTCGCCGCTCGCTGCGTCGATCACATGCTTGCCCTCGTACCAGGGCCGGAAGTAGAGGTAACGCTGCCAGTGGAACATCTCTGTGGCGGCATCGGCCAGGCCGGGGATCATGCGCTCGCCTGTCCAGGCGAGGGAAGGGGCGGGGGATTTCGTAGCTTGGCTCATACCTGGCAATAATGTCGGCACTATCCGCCGTTTCCAAGAGTGAAAA
Source organism: uncultured Fimbriimonas sp. (assembly GCA_964619505.1). Classification (GTDB taxonomy): domain Bacteria; phylum Armatimonadota; class Fimbriimonadia; order Fimbriimonadales; family Fimbriimonadaceae; genus JBBQMJ01. Next base: position 17,483 of record CAZUCK010000010.1, read on the forward strand.
CCTAAAGTATTTTGTGAGAAAGCAACGCCACCATTGACAAACCTTTCGCCCAAGCACCTCGGAACCTTTACATATCGCGTGGAAGTACAAGTTTGGACATGCTGACCAACGTCCTCGTTTCGCTGCTCCTCGTGCGGACCCTTTCGTCACAGGAACCCAAAGGCACATGGAACCACTGGCAGGTACCCCACACCGCCACCGGCGACATTGAGTACGTTCGCATCAAACCCAAGGCGTTCGGTGGCACCCGGTACCTTCGCGTCTTGTTGCCACCAGGCTACCGAACATCATTCAAGAGATACCCCGTTCTGTACATGAACGATGGCCAGGACCTCTTCGACAAAGCGACCGCCACCTTCTTTCCAGAGGAGTGGGGATTGGATAAGACCGTCCCCGCCCTGATCAAAGCAAATAAAGTGGAGCCGTTCATCGTCGTCGGCATCGACAACCCCGGTTACGCGGGCCGTTCGCACGAATACCTAATCTGGCCCAAAGACGTGGGCGAAGAAGGCCCCGCCCCTGTTGGCGCCAAGCATCCCGATTTCCTGTGCAAAGAGGTTATTCCCACTATCGAGAAGCGCTTTAGGGTCAAACCTGGTGCAGCAAACCGCGTATTGGGTGGCGACTCGTTGGGTGGCGGACTTGCGCTTTACATCGCCATGAAGCGTCCACGGATGTTTTCGGGCCTGCTCGTGGAAAGCCCCGCCGTATATCCGTCAGACTACAGATTGTTGGAGGAGATGCAAACGGCGACCCAATGGCCGGACCGCATCTACCTCGGTTGCGGCGACTCGGACGACGATATGATTGACGACGCGCTGCGGCTAAAGCACATTCTTGGAGACCTAGGATTCACGGGCAAACGCCTGAAAGTGCTGTTCCAAGAGGGCGGCAAGCACAATTGCGATTGGTGGGCTCGCCGATTCCCGACCGCCGCTCAGTTCTTGTTTCCGCCGAAGAATTGAGCCGCCCTGAAGGCATTCATTTCGTTCCGACATAAGTGAGCCGATAGATTCGATGTGACTTGTCCTCGCTCCACAACAGGCTTCCGTCGGTTGCCTGAATGATGTCCACCGGACGCGCCAGCACTTCTTCGCTTTCGCTTAAGCAGCCAATCACCATGTAGTGGCCGAATGGCAGGCCCGTCACCTTGTCGAATAAGGTTCGGTCGATCCGATAGCCATCTTTGTGCTTGCGGTTCCATGAGCCATGGAACGTCATGAAAGCATCGCCCTTTGCATCTGGAATCGCATCACCAGTATAAAAGCACCATCCGTTAGGAGCCCAGTGCGCCCCGAATGAAAGGGAAGGCATCACCGTCTTCTCCGCCCACTCAATGAGGTCGGCGCGGTTTGCGTACTCGGGCCGCGGATACCGGCCCCCTACGAAAAAGGGATGCCCGTAGAAGCCGCCTTGGACATAGTGGTTGAATTTCTCACCGGGCACCTCGTCCGTTATGGGTTGACGACCTTCCCGGTCGCCGTACTCCTTGCCGTACCAGTCGCTTCCGTGATCCATCCCCCAAACTTCATCCGTTCCCGGGCGATAGAGCAACTTCTCCGTGTTGCGCAAACCCGAGGCGAACAGAGTCTTGCCCGTCCCATCCAGGCTGTAGCGCCAGATCTTTTGACGGTCCGTCTTCGTCTCATCCGTCATATTTCCCGAGTCGCCAATCGAGGTGTAAAAGCCCTTTTCGTCGACGAGGATGCTGCGCCACCAGTGCCCACCCTTGGGGAGTTGGCCGTCGGGAATGACCGCCTGGACGTCTCGAGCCTCGCCGTTCTCGTCTGCCCCATGAGCTTTGTAAATGGCTCCCGATTGCGTGAACCATAGACAGCCGTCTCGCCAGCAGAGCCCGTGCACAGTGGCTTTGCCCCTGATGAAATCGCCTACCCGGACATACTTTCCCTCCTTGAGCCTCAGCGTGGCAATCGTCCCCGGTCCTGGTTGACTCACGTAAAGCGTTCCGTCATCTCCCAAAGCCATGAACCGTGCTTCGCCAAAGTTCGCAGCGACCAACTCGCATTTATAGCCGGGCCGAATCCAAAATGACGGCACTCCTGGGCCGAGGACGCCCTGGGGGCCACGCTTGGGAATTGGAATTGAAACGGCTCTGACTTCAGTGGAAGACGTGTCGGCAGGAGCCTCTGCTGCTTTCGCACATCCGGAGCATAGGGCGACTCCAACGAGGCCAAGTGTCCAGGGAGCACATTTCACAACGAGCATGGAAACGTTATACGGCATTCAATGGCCCAATGTAACTCCCGCACAGATAGGCGCTACAGGCCTGCAAACCAATCGTATCCCTGCTCAGCCCAGTAATCCTTCGTCTTATCGCTTGAGTAGGTGATGAGGCCCAACCATTTGATGTTCTTCACGCCGTATTTGACCGGAATCACCAAGCGTAACGGCCCACCATGTTCCTTGGGCAGAGCTGCGTCGTTCATTTCGTAGCAAAGCATTGTCTGGGGATGAAGGGCGCTCTCGATGTCCAGTCCGATGTAGTACGCCCCGTCCTCGGACTCCAACTGCAGATACCTTGGATACCCTTCGGTTCCCTGCGGCATGGGGTGCCCATCCGTGTCCAACGGCGGATGTTGAGCAAGGAATGCAGCAAGGGAAACACCCGCCCATTTGACCGTCTGAGTCCAACCCTCGATGCAGTTCAACTGGGTCACCATGGTCATCTTGGGCATCTTCAAGAGGGCGGCCATCGGAATTTCGATGTCGTCCTTGCCCGCCCCAGACACGGTCAACTTGAAATCGTCACGGGTGGCTTCGCTTATACCGATGTCCGAGTTGATTCTCACCGGGTTGTCCAACTTCTTATCCTTGAATTCAGGAGTGTTCTTTTGGAGGAGCTCCTTCGTGAAGTCATCTGTAAAATCAAGCGAGCGCCGCAAGGGCCAGGGGATGCCCATGTCTTCGGACCGGCCGTTGATCCAACTGATGCCGCCATACGCACCGAAAGCGGCTAACAACGCCCACATGAAGCTGCGACGCGAAATCCGACGCATCTTCTCCTCGGCCCGTTCGACTTGTTCCTCGTCGCTCATTCTTCCTGCCCCTGCCCGGATTTGACCAATTCATAGCCTGTGACCATTGCCCTGAAATTGTTCCAACCCGCCCTCATCACCTGAAGCACGTGGACACCAAAGAATAGGCAGAAGCCAATCATCAGCGCAAAGTGCAGAATCCGGGCGAACTCATAGCCGCCGAGCAGGTTGGTCAGCCAGGTGATCTCCCAGGGTTTGTATATCGCCAAACCGGTGACTAGCGATCCAAAACCCATCAGGATCACCCCCGTATAGGCGAACTTCTGCGCGCCGTTGAACTTCTGGACTGGAAGAGGCTTCTTCGACAGGTGCAGATCATGCATCACGACATGGATGGCCTGGCCAAATGATTTCAAGTTGGGCACGATTTGCCGCCACTCTCCAGAGAAGAGCAGGTAAAGGACGTAGAGCGCGCCGTTGATCGTGAAAAACCACATGAAAGCAAAATGCCAAGCCATGCCTTCCGCCAGTCTGTGATCCAATGTGTATGGAATGATTGGCCCTTGTGAGCCCGGCCGAAGCCAGCCGATGGTCGGGTGATAGAAACTGTCCGGGAAGAAGTGGATTTCAAAGCCAAAGACCTTTACTGCGTAAACGTCGTTCGCCCAGTAAATCAGAAATCCGCTCCACACCATGATCGCCAGCACAGGAAAATTGATCCAGTGGAACCAGCGTATTGCCAGCGGGTGCTTCTTTTTCAGAAGCATGAGGCGTGGCCATGCCACAACAGGCTCGGCGCCTTGCTGAGCCCCTTCATGTCGGGCAGGGCGCTCCCCTCGCGCTAACATCTTGCCGGTAACGGGATCGTACATCCCGCCTTGCTCTTCCATGCCCTCCATCATAGCCGCAGAGAGCATTTCATTGAGAGCCCTAGAAGGGCGGTGAGGCGATGCCGCCGAGAATGATGCCCTGAAATCGCGATACTGAGGGGCAAATTCATCGAAGGGCTTTGGCTCTGTCAATCTCATCGAACAAGACTTTGGCTCCCCGATAACCCATGACGTGCCCTACAAGTTGTTGTTGGCCATTTACGATGTAAACGTTTGGGAGACCCTGGACCTGAAACAGCTTCGCCAGCTCAGGATGTTGATCCACATCCACGTTCACAAGGATCATATCTTTTGCCTTGTCCCTGAACTGCGGAGTGCCAAAGACATCGCTTTCATAAACCTTGCACGGCTTGCACCACGTTGCGCCGAACTCGATCATTACTAACTTGTTGGCATCCTTGGCATCCATCATGGCTTGATCGAAATCCGTCGTCCAAACGACGTCTTTTTTGCTCATGGAGCCTTTCCCGACACTGATGAGGATGATCACAATCGCCAAAGCAAAGATGATAAGAGCGTAACGCTTCATAGGTCTTCAAATTGAATACGTCGTCGCGAACTTCATCCGCTCACCAAGTTATCGGACGAACTCTTATGGGCATCTTCAGATTGACCATCTGCCGTGATCGCGGGATATGCAGTCAGGCGCGGTATCCAACAACGGACTTGCTTTCGATAATCCTCGAACTGGAGTCCGAAACGGGCAGCCAGGTCCCGTTCCTCCCATGGTCGAGCGAAGTGGTTCCACATGAACCCACCCGTTGCTGCGTAGGCCATGACAACGGGAGATCGCTCGAACCCAAGGTTGCGCCCTCCGACAAGCCGACCGCCGTAAGCAACGAGCCACCGGCTAGGATCGTGGGATCTGCAGCAGGTGACGCCGTGGCAATGTCGATCGAATGAACTAGAAAAAACCAAGTGAATGTTTTGGGCTTCGAAAACAGTAGGGTCCAACAAAGAACGGTAAACAACCCTTGCAGGCTGAACTAGACGACGGCAAGTTTGTGCTGGCGCGAACCATTCTCGGGCTTAATCCTAACCCAAAATCGGTCGACTAACCATCAATGCCAGAAGGCATCGTGGGGCCGCCCGGCCGTTTCGTCGATGCCACTGTAAAAGCTGATTTGAATTGCTCGGCTCTCAGGCCGGTGTTGAATTGATGCACGCAAGTTGTATTGATTCATCAACTTTTCCGTCATGTTCGTGATCGTCTTCAAGTAAGCACCTTCGACCACGTGCCCTGCCACCCGGTCCCTGTAAATCATGGCTAACGTGTGACCATGGAGCCCCATAGCAGGCATAGGACGAAAGAATACAAAGTCGTTTTTGTACCTGCGCTTGATGATTCGGCAGGCCCGTAAGGTCTTGAACATCGTGAAGAAACTCTCCGTCGTCTGCCGGAAGGATTGACGGCGGGTGATCATTCTAAACTGGGGCCTTGACTCGTAAAGCGACGAAATGAATTTTCGTTTCTTGGTCACAAAAACCGTGCTGAACTCCTCGTCCTTCACAGTTTCGCAGGCCATCCCGTTTTCGCGGGCATATACGTCCGCCAATCTCGGCACCATCGTGTCGTAGGCCTTTCCGATACCCGCTTCATCGACTTCTCCCTTATAGGGATATCGAAGCAACACTGCGTGGCCGTTCACCTTGGAATCCATGGATACCAAACTTGCCGGCACCGGTTCTCGAACTTTGAATCCCTGGTTGACGAAACCTCGTCCAAGTTCTCGCGCCACCTTGTAGTCCTTTTCCTTCAGCAGATCTCTCAGACGCTCTTTGAGTGGCGGAGCGTGTTCATCGTCCATGTCGTCCCGCCCGTCATGAGGGGCGCGGAAGGCGATCATGACCTCCTTTTCGCGCCAGTCGATCTCTAAGATCAACCGGCGCCAATAGGTCAAAGCTTCCGCATACGACTCAATCCTGTCCCGCTGCAAAGGAGTGAAACCATCGGGTGGGGTTGGAAGCGTGATCCAATGGCCGGCTTTACCATCTTGGTCGAGAATTTCCTTGACAACGGGGTCAGTCTTGATCGTGTAAGTGATCAAGCTTTTCGAAGCCTTGATGTGATCGATCAGGAACCGAATTGCGACGAAAGTGGGATCCGAAGACGAACTCTTCAGAAACTTGCGATCGGCAATGATCCGTTGTTTGATCATCTCAAATCCTCACGAAGGAGTCCACTTCTGTCCAGCCAAACTCCAAGGAAATTGTAAGTCATTCGGGCAGTTGACGCAATGAAAATGTTGCTGTCAGCAGAGCCGAACAACCATAACCTGACCTTAACCACTAATTCTACAAAGCCCGGGAGACAGCCGATTCTAACACTGCGAGCACTGTTTCAACGGAAAAATGTTCGCCTTCGTTGTATGCCGCAGAGAATTCATCCGCTCCCAAGACGTCGATCGCACATGAAGCAACTGCCTCAAGATTCCTCATTTCAGAAGGCGAGAGCCCCGCGGAATCCTCGCCTGCGAAGCCCGAGACGGCTCCTAGAATCTGAGCCGAGAGGCGGTGGTTGTGATCCATCAACAGCGCATGCGCAATTTCGGCAAGACCGGCCGTCAATCGATTAGTGTCACCAATCTCTGCCAGCACGTTCAGACTCTCAATATATCGCTTCAAGGCCAGCCTCGAATCACCGCAAGCATAAGCCGTCGTGCCAAGGCTGTTAAGAACGGTCGCCACCTCGCTCTTATCTCCGAGAGTTTTGACCACCGCTAATGCCTCTTCATGAAGTCGGTCCGCGGCTTCCTGATCACCCATAGCGAAGGCCACATCGCCAAGATTTGTCAACGCAGTCGCGATGCCGCGTTGGTCAGATAGGTCACGCGTGATCGTCAGGCTCTGTTGGTGGTAGTCCCGAGCCTGCTCGAGACTCCCTTGTCCAAAGGCGACGGTCCCGAGGTTTCCCTTTGTCACCGCAATGCCCTTGAGGTCGGACAGCCGTTCGTAAATGCCCAGGGCCTCGTGATAGAGGGACAGCGCCTTGTCAAACTCTTTCCTTGAGTAGGCCGCATTTCCTAGGTTATTGAGGGCCGTCGCCCCATCCTGCTTGTTGCTTGAACCGCGTAGAATCACGACCGCCTGAGATAAGAGTTCGTAGCCGTCGTCGTTGTTGCCGTGTGCCGTCTCGATCGCTCCAAGATTGCCAAGGCAAATCGCTTGACCTTCCAGGTCATTGAGAGATCTGCTGATCTCAAGGCTCTCTTCGAAGAGCCCCTTCGCTTTCTTGTGGTGACCTTGCTCTAGGGCCAGGCAGCCAAGGTGGACCAACGCAGCTGCCACATTGAGGCGGTCCCCCAACTCCAAGTAAAGGCCCAAGCAGGCGTCCAAATACTCGGTGGACAACTGATACTCGGCTTGATTGCAGGTCAGCGCTCCCAACCAACGGAGGGCCGCGGCGCGCAACCTGCTCGGCGCCTCGCCGTTGACTTCGAGAGTCTGTCCGAGCCAACTTCGCCCCTCGCTAAGATGTCCTTGCGTGTCCCAAAAGCGGCCGAGCGCACTTGCCAGTGCCAGCGCGTCTTGGGCGTCTCCTGAACGCAAGTTCCACTCGATGGCGGCGCGAAAATTGTCATGATCCTCTGCAAAGCGTGTGAAAGCCGAAACCTGGTCCCGCGTCAGTTGCACCTCAACTTCGCCAGCGAGTCCCAAGAAATAGGCGCCATGACGCTGACAAATCAGCCAATTCGGGCTCTGTCGGTCCAAATCAACGATCGCATAGTTTCCGATGGGCCCGGGCTTTTCGCCCGGCCGGCCGATTTCGTCCAGTCTGTCTTTGGCATATTGCCTGACCGACTCGAGGTAACGGTATCGGGAATGTCCGTCCCTTTGGTCGGCTACCACCAAACTCTTGTCCGTTAGTGAAGTCAAGAGGTCGAGAACTCGCGATTCCTCGACGCCTTCGCCCGAGCAAACTCCTTCAGCCGCCGCCAGAGTCCAACCGCCGGCGAAGATCGATAACCTTCTGAACAACAGCTTTTCCGCCTCGTTAAGCAAGTCGTAGCTCCAGTCAATGAGCGAGCGCAACGTCTGCTGGCGGGGAAGCGCCGTTCTCGAACCCCCGGTTAGCAATCCAAACCGATAGTCGAGCTTGTGGTCGATCTCTTCGACAGAGAGTGATCTGACACGGGCTGCGGCCAACTCAATGGCGAGCGGTATGCCATCCAGCCTGAAGCAAATGGAAGCAAGAGCAGGGGCATTGCTGTTGTCGACTGCAAAGGAGGGTCGGTGGAATTGAGCCCGCTCGATGAAAAGCCGAACCGCCTCGAACTGCGATAGCGATTCAGCCGTCTTGTCCCGCTTCGGATCAGGCGAAGAAAGCGTGGGTACGCGGTAGGTCAATTCTCCCGCAATTCCCAGACCCTCGCGGCTGCTTGCCAGAATTTGAACTTCTGGGCAATGTCGAATCAACGTATCGGCAATTCGCGCCGACGCATCGAGCAAGTGCTCGCAACTGTCCAAAATCAGCAATAACCGCTTGTGCCTCAAGTACTCGACGAGCGTTTGAACGAGAGACCGCCCAGCCTCCTCCTTTAGCCCCAAGACGTTGGCCACAGTTTGCGGCACAAGTTCGGGGTCGGACAAAGGGGCAAGTTCGACCAGCCACACGCCGTCATCTGAATCATTGAGGCGGTCGGCGGCAACCTGCAAACTCAACCTTGTCTTTCCGCCGCCTCCGGCGCCGGTCAGAGTTAAGAGCCGGGTTTTACCCAGCAGTGCCAGAACGTCTTCAATCTGCTTCTCCCTTCCAACAAAGCTGGTGATCTGTTGTGGCAGATTGTGCTTCAGTTCCGGATTGTCGAGAGAACGCAAAGCAGGAAACTCTGAGGGCAAAGTGGGGTGAAGCAATTGGTAGATGCTTTCAGGGCGTCCAAGGTCCTTGAGGCGATGTTGGCCCATTGGGCGCATGTCGGTGCCGTCGGGCAACAAATCGCGAACCAACTCGTGCGTGGTTTGCGACATAAGCACCTGATCGCCATGTCCCACCGCAAGGAGCCGCGCTACGCGGCTCAGCGGATGCCCAAAATAGTCGTCATCTCGACTCTCGACGGCACCCGTGTGCATCGCCATCCGAACCTTGATCGGCGTCTCAGTCGGCCACGGTTCCGAGTAAAGGGAAACTTGGGCCGCCGTTGCCGCCGACAGAGCGTCGGGCGCCATAGCAAAGGCCACACAAAAAGCGTCGCCCATCGTCTTGAAGACGTAGCCGCCCGCACGGTCAAAAGCCTGACGCATCAGAGCGTCATGACGCGCTAAGGCGGTTCGCATCTGGCTCGGATGCGTCTCCCAAAGCTTCGTACTGCCCTCAATGTCGGTGAACAGGAAGGTGACCGTGCCTGTCGGTCGTTCAACGCCGAGCATGACTAATTCTACTTTATGGCGACGAAGAATCCAAATCGAAGCCATATGGGCGCATGGATCGACGATGCTAATGACTGCCTGAACGCTTTGACGGCTGAAGGCTAGTTTGGACTCAGATGGTAGTCAAGAGCCCTGTCTTGAATGGTGGGCAAGGAGAGACTCGAACTCTCACCCCGTGAAGGACTGGAACCTAAATCCAGCGCGTCTACCAATTTCGCCACTCGCCCAAACTAACTGATGATTGTAGATCGTAGATCGATGACGAAGGTGACGTGGATTGCCGGTCGCCTCAATATTCAGCGCAGTTGCTAACCTTAGGCTCCAGATTCCGCAACCTTTTCAGCCGGCTTGGCCACCTTCTTAGGGAACTTCGTGTTCATCATCTTCACGAAGTCCTCCTTCGTCATGTCTGGTCGCGGCACAAGGGTCTTGATTGAGTCCACCCTGATCAAATTCAGCCTAAGCACGGTGTCTGCGAGGGTGTCTTTCTTGTCCATTCCAGACAGATCCTTCATGTCGAGGCCACCCTTATAGGTGACAAGGAAGTTGAGCCCATCCACGTTGGTCACTTCACCCTTAGACCAACTCAAGTCCAGCGCTCCTATGGCGGCCATGGCCTCGTCACCCGGGCCCCCGCTGGACCCGCCCAAGGCACCCATCATCATCATCATTGGGCTCATGAACATGTCCATGAAGCCGCCGCCAGCGCCGCCGCCATCGGCCGTGATTTTTGCGGCGACGAAGTCGGTGGGCAGGTCCGCAGGTTTCATCGTAAGGGGATACCCCGACCCTTTCAGCAGGGAGGCGAACGAAATTCCCTGAGAAGTAATGGCAGCCGCCTTAGCAGGTGTTGAAGCGGAGCAGATTGTGCTGATGGCCAAGACGGCGGCGAGGGAAGCGTTTTTTGTGAGATTCATGGTCTTAACTCCAGGTCAGTGGAGTCATTGTATCAGCACGGGAAAGGAGGCTGGTGCTTAGTTTGCTGAGCTACACATTCACGTGAGCCATAATGCAAGCCGTGGAGGACATACGCGCCAAGATCGACGACCTTGCTCGGCTCATCGACGATTTCAAGCTCGCCGAAGCAAGCTTGCAGGGAGAGGGTTGGAAAGTCGCCTTCAAAAAACGCTCCAGCAGGCAGACCGTCGTGAAAGAGCACGTCGAAGAGCACCTGGGCGAAGAGGGTGCTGAACAGATCCTTGCACCCGAACCAGCCGTACCGGTGGTTCCAACGGGTACGCCGGTGACCAGTCCTATGAACGGGATCTATTACAGTTCCCCGAGTCCCTCAGCACCTCCCTTTGTAAGAGAAGGCGAAAGTGTCACCGCGGGCCAAGTTGTGGGCCTCATTGAAGCCATGAAAGTCTTCAACGAGATTGTCGCCCCAATGAGCGGCAACGTCGTCAAAGTCGTCGCCGAAACCGGGCAGTTGGTCCAGCCCGGAGAGGCGTTGCTTTACATCGGATGATCGAGCGACACCTATGAAGGTTGCATGCGTACAAGCCAACGTCCAATTCGGTGACCCGTTGACAAACGCGGAGCGAGTCGTGCGAGAACTTGAGCGGCTCTCCACGGAGCACAACGTTGAGCTCGCCCTCTTTCCAGAGGCATTCCTCACAGGCTATTGCGTAGACGACGCCACCGCCGCTTCAACAATCGCCCTTGATCGCAATTCAGGGATTTTCGACGAACTGGCTCAAGCTTGTGAGGAATATAACCTCTTGGCCATCGTCGGTTTTGCTGAAACAGACGGTGCGAACTTGTACAACACGGCAGTGCTTCTAGAGCCAGGGGAGGGCCCGCGGTTCTATAGAAAGACTCATCTACCCGAACTTGGACTCGACAACTACGTGAGCGCTGGCAGCGAATTGCCCGTTTTCGAAACAAGGCTCGGCAGTATCGGCATCCTCATTTGCTTCGATCTTCGAGCTCCCGAAGCCATGCGCAGTCTGACCCTTAAAGGGGCAGAATTGGTGGCATTGCCGACGAATTGGCCCGAAGGCGCCGAGGTGTCCGCGGATTACATCGCCATCGCCCGCGCAGCCGAGAATAGGGTGGTCGTGGCAACCTGCAACAGGGTGGGTACAGAAAACGGGTTCACTTTCATCGGCAGGAGTAAGATCATCGATGCTGGCGGTACCGTTCTGGCGTCGGCGGGCGACGGCGAAGGGACGATCATTGCGGAGGTTGAGCTCGCCACCGCCCGAAATAAACGAACCGTGATCATCCCAGGAAAATATGAAACGACGGTATTCGACTCCCGTCGCCCAGAGCTTTACGGCCCGATCACAGAGCCCATGTGATCCTTGTTTCCACAGTCCAAGTGAGGACGCACGATCCGTCCGTCCGTCACGATGAGACTTTGAAGTGGCCACTCTTGAGGATTCGCCTATTGTTAGGCTGTGCGGCAACGCAAACCGGGAAGGGATATCCGCGAGGGCAGAGCCATGAATTCCTGAAGCAACTCCTAGTCACTCATCGATGAGCGCAGCCATCAGCGAAAACGCATGCGGGCAAGATGGCCCAGCTTCGGTACAAGTTCCTCGCCCGAGGCGTAGTGGTATCGAAGATACGGCGTCACCTCATATCGAAGGGTCTTTTTGCCAATCGCATGACACCCCAAACTTTGAAGCGCCGCGACATGTCGGTCAAAGATCCGATTAGAAACCCAATAGAACATCACCGCCTGCGGACCGCCGACCACGATGGGCCGGTATCCCAGTTTGCGCAGGTATTCATACGAACCCGCACGGAAGTAACCGATGTCCCAATTCCAATGTGAGAAGCCAATCCTGTGATAGATGTCTAAGTAATGACGTAGGGCCGCTTCATCGGTCTTAAAGTCGGTCGGTTCGCCTTCCAAATAGGCGGGCTCCCATAACGCGATGATATCCGGCTTGTACTCAGCGATGACCACCGGATTCCTCTTGCGATGCATAGCATCACCCTGCCACAATGGGTCCAGCTTTCCAAAGGCAATCTCTGGCGACGAGAATCCGGTGAGGTCCACCACGTCTCGGTGCGCGTAGTACATGATCGTCGCTTCCTCAGAGCTTGCGATCGAGCCACTCTCTGGTGTCGTTGCCTTCAGAAATGTGCCCAAGAATGCCAGCATTTGAATGCGATCCCATTGCCAGCCGTAAGGCATGTTTACGGTTGGATTGCCTTGGGGTGAAGACCCCAAGAATCCTCCTTCGAGCGTTGATCGTGTAAAGAAGAAGGCATTTTGAGTGCTGAATCTGCTGGTAAGGAGGGCGGAGTCAACGACTCTCGATTGAGGCGAGCTGAAAGCCGTGGCGAAGGGCGCAATCACTAGCAGCAATGCCATCAGGGGCTGGAGGACCCGCCCCCCTGCACGAAAGCTCTTTGCGAACAGCGACCAATTTGCCCATAGAACAAAATAGGTGAGAAGTATGAGCGGCATCAGATACCTGGCCCATGAAGTCGGAAACCAATCACCCCCGCCTACCAGATAGGGGACACTGAATACACAGATGAGGATCCAAGCAATGAGCAACTTACGAATCTGCTTAGCCCGGAAGAATCCAATGAGAACGGCGGGCAAAGCCGCGAGTGCAACCCACTGCAAGTTGTACGCATACACCACCCCAATAAAGTAGTCCTGCCCTCTCAAGACGTAAGAGGGGTCACCCTTGGCGTCTTTCAGGGCCACCGCAGGTGGGATGATGTGGCCGAATGCCAAGTAGCGTACTAAACTAGCTACGGCGAAGGGTGCCGCCAATAAAAGTCCGGTTGTGACCGCATTCCGAGCGTGTCGACTAAGATCGGGCCACTTCAGGGGCGATCCTATCTTGGCGATGACGCAAACATAGAGCCAAACCAAGCATGCGAGGAGGGCACCTTCAAGGCGAAACAGCGTCAGAAATGCAAGGAGGAGCCATCCCGCCCGTTGCGCTTTTGACGTGTCACCATAAAAAATCAAAAGGATCGAGGTGAGCGCGGCAGCAGTGAAAAGGCAGCAATAGAAGCCGCTCATCGACGTGATTACGACGCATGGGAAGACACCTACCCCGGCCGCATAGATGAGACCTGCAGAAGAGCTCGCGGTCAACTTGGCAAAAAGCTTGTAGGTCGCCAGGATGAGCCAAAGGTTGCCTAACAAGCCCACACTCATCAGCGTTTCGAGAAGCGGCAGCCGCAGTTTCGCTAAGAGTCCGGTCAACAACAAAGGCAGAAATTCGGTGTTGCCTTCTTGCCAGTTGTGCAGGTTGTAGCTGAAGCGGTTCGCCTGCATCACCGCTTCAGCGTGCTTTGCCCCAATGAAGAGTTCGTCCCAACCTTGAGCCATCTTCAACGAGAAAAGAGCTGACGCAAGGAACACGCCCGTAATGGATGTCCATTCCCACACCCGTTGATTCATGGGAGGCCTGCAAAGGCGCAGCGAGATCATGACGGCAAGGAAAGCAATCAACCCATAGCCGTATCCGTCGACGGACATGCCCTGGATTACCTTGAACCAGCCTCCAAAGAGATCGTTTACAGGAATGGGAATACTAAAGGGCGCATCGGAGCGGAAGACGGTGACATCGATCGTGCCTTGACGAGGGAAGGCGTGAGCCGCTGACCCAACAGCCGTTGCCAGGAGAGTGGCCGAAATGCGAAAAAACGCGGGCTGGTCGCTACTCGTTGTGCTTTTCGGACGCCGGACGTCATCCGTATTAGATCGGCGGCACAAATTGGCACTTAGCATCATCGAAAGAATTCCCGCGCGTCCCGAAGTCGCCAGTCTCCGCAATAGTCATCCCGGGAGGCACCCACGACGGGGTCTTAGTGCCATTTTACAACGAAGCGGCAATCTTGGTGTGCCCTCAATTTGTGATCAGAAGCTATTTTATATCATTGAGCCCCATCTCCTTGGGGCATGCAGGGTCGATCAAAGCAAGCATCAGATCGATGTCTCGCGGACTTCATGGAGTTTGCCTGGGTTCGCTCGCCAACCTTGGGATTGTGGTTCCGTGGATGCCGTAAACTGAACCAATCTCTCGGAGCACCACGTCACACCTCTAGTCCCTATGCAGCCAATTTTTAAACACTCGGATGTTCGCAGCCAGATCGCTTGGGGTCTGTCAATAGCCCTTGCAGCTGCAATCGTGATTGGTTGTGGTGGAGGTGGGGGCGGCGGTTCTTCGACTACGGGCACAACGGGAACGACCGGCACCACGGGGACAACGGGAACAACGGGAACTACCGGGACAACGGGCACAACCGGTACCACCGGAGGGACGACAACGGGCGGCGGAGTACCGCCTCCCGTTCAGTCGGGAGCGCCCACAATCTATTTTTCGTTCCTTACTGGATCTGGCACGACAGTGGAGAAGGTGCCCCCGACGGGCGTGGGCCCGGCGATGGTGGCTGCGCTTCCTGCGAATGTGCAGGGTTTTGCCTGGTCCTATAACGGATCCAAGGTCGCCTATGGCTATTCGGCGAGCATCAGCACCCCGATCTATGGCATCTGGGAGGGCCCTGATTTTGTTCCCGCACATGGTACTCGCCTTACGGCGGACCTATACTCTGCGGTTGGGAGCGTACATTTCGCAAACGATCAAAGCACGGTGTATTACACGGCCACCGACAGTAGCGGCACGATCAACAGCTTGGCTGAGATCGCACCTGGGGGAACTGTGGTCACGTTGGATACTGCGGCCGAGGACATGGCTCTGGATCCAACTGGCGAGTTTCTTGTTTACTCTAAGCTCGGCGCAACCCTTGCTGAAATTTGGAGGATCGGAGTGGATGGCAAGGGCATGACCCAGTTGACGAGCGACGGGACCATCGACAAAGCCGGACCCCAATACTCAGTAGACGGCAAGAAGATCGTCTTCTGCGGTTTCGTGGCCGCTGGCCCGCAAGAAGATGTGTATACCATGACTTCCGCCGGCGCGTCTGTCACGAACGTCACCAACTTCTCCACATCATCCGATGCGATCGGCGCCGCATTCAGCCCGGACGGCACCCAGATCGCTTACAGCCTGCTCGCCTCAAGCACCCTCAATTCGGGCCTGTACCTCATCAATGTCAACGGAACTGGCAACACACAGTTGTACGCCTCCGCCGCCATTAATTCAGGCGTATCTTGGATCCTTGGCGGCGCAGGACCCATGGTTGCAGGCGCATCGGGTGCGGCAGGATCGGGCGGGGTCGGATTCAGCCGTGGCTTAAGCGCTCGACGTCTGATGCGAAAACGCTAAATTAGCTCATATCGAGTGTTGCGTCGGCGCGGTTCGTAGCCCGCCCCGACGATCAGGCGTTCGAATTCGTTGGCATCAACGATGAACTTGTTGCCAGCCGCTGAGACGACGTTCTCTTCGATCATCACTGAACCCAGATCGTTGGCGCCATAGCTCAATGCCAATTGCGCAATCTTGGGACCCTGGGTGAGGATGGACACTTGAAGATTGTCGATGTTGTCCAAGAACAGACGGGAGACCGCCGCGGTGCGCAAATAATCGAAGCTGCTCGACTTTTGGGCGATCTGGAGCATCGTATCCTCGGGCTGAAAGCTCCACGCGATAAAGGCGCGGAACGGCGAGCACTCATCTTGAAGGTCGCGAATGCGGCCAAGGTGTTCAACTCGGTCCTCGATCGTCTCAACGTGCCCGAACATCATGGACGCGGTGGAACGAATACCCAGGGACGAAGCCGTTCGCATGCACTCGAGCCACTCGTCGGTCGTGTCCTTGTAGGGCGCGATGATCTTGCGAACTCGATCGACTAGGATTTCGCCTCCGGCGCCCGGAATCGAATGCAGGCCTGCCGCATTGAGCCGAACAAGGGCGTCCCTGAGTGACAGCCGCGAAATGTGAGCAATGTAGATTATTTCAGCCGGGCTCAGCGCGTGCAGGATGACGCCCGGAAACCGCTCCTTGATGTTTGCGAAGGTCTCTTCGTAATAATCGATCTTCAGCTTCGGATTCAACCCGCCTTGGAACAGAATCTCAACGCCCCCGTGATCCACCGTATCCTGGACCTTCGCGAGAATTTCGTCTGCGGAATGCAGGTACCCCTCATCGTGGCCAGGCACACGGTAAAAGGCGCAAAACTTACAACGAACCCAACAGACGTTGGTGTAGTTCAGAATACGGCCAATGATGTAAGTGATCTGGCGGCCCGGCACTTTGCGTTGTCGCTGAAAATTGGCCAATGCCGCAAGGTCGAGCATCTCTGGATGCCGGAACAAGTACACAGCGTCCTCTTGAGAAATGCGCTCGCCGGCATAGACCTTTTCGGCAATCGTATCAAGATTGGTACTTTCAAGAGCGGCGGTGGCCATCGCTTTCCAGTCTACTCGCCGCGAAACCGCCGCCTCTCGTGCAAACTGGAATGATGATTGATGTCGCAACATCCGCCCTCGTATTGATCGACCTTCAACACGGAATCGTCAGCAATTCGACGGCGCCTCATGCTTCCTCCGACGTCGTCAAACGAGGCGTGCGACTCGCGGAGCGATTCCGGGACCTGGGCGGCACCATTGTCTTAGTGAGGGTCGCATTCTCCGCAGACGGTAAGGACATGTTGCGACCCCAGACGGATGCAACTCCGCAAAGTTTTGAACGACCGCCAAACTGGTCCGATTTACTGCCCGAGGTGGGTCCCCGCGACGGTGACATCGTCATTACCAAGCATCAATGGGGAGCGTTTTACGGCACGGAGTTGGACCTTCAGCTGCGAAGGAGGAATGTCAAAACGATCGTCATCGGGGGGATATCCACAAATTTTGGCGTGGAATCCACCGCACGAACCGCTTTCGAACTCGGCTACTTGCTTATATTTGTAGAGGATGCAATGGCTGGAATGTCCGCCGAAGCCCACGAGTTTGCCCTTAAGAACATCTTTCCGAGGATCGGCAAAATTCGATCGACAGAGCAAGTACTTGCGGAAATGTAACCGAGATCGCACGAAAACAGTCGAATTCTTCCGTGGCCGTGCGATTGCTTACCATGGCTACGATCGGAACCACCCTTGCCTCTCCGGAGTACATCCCAGTTAGGCACATGCTAGGAGAAAGTATGCATCGAGCAAATCTTCGAATTACTTCGCTCTTGTCGGTCACCGCCTGCGCGGCAGTCGTAAGTTTTGCCAACGCGCAGACACCAACGCCTCCGACACAGAAACCTGTGGATGCGCCTGCCAGTGCGATCCGGCCGCGACCTTCCTTCGGCCCACCGAAACCGGAGATAAAACCTTACAAGGAAGTCATCACCGCTGAGGCAAAGACGCAAGAAGGCCTCTTTAAGGTCCATCGGATCGATGATCGAATTTACTGGGAGATACCCAAGACCCTCTTTGGTCGTGACATGCTTTGGCAGACGGAGATCGCTGAGGCTCCTCAAGGACTCGGCTTCATTGGTTTCCCACTCGGCTATCGAATCGTGAGGTTCGAACGGCACGAGAAGAAGATCTTTGTTCGTGCTCCGAGCTACGCCATGAGGTCGGAAGGAAGCGGTGCTCTGGCAGAAGGAGTTGCAGCTGCTTCGTTGCCGCCGATCGTGGCCGCCTTCAACATCGAAGCGGAGGGTCCAGACAAGAGTGCCGTCATAGAAGTGACGAGCGTCTTTCTGACCGATCAATCGGACTTTGTAGCCGGTCCCAGGGTCGGCACAGGCGTCGACCCATCGCGCAGTTACATTGAAAAGGTCACCGCCTTTCCCACGAACATTGAGACCCGCTCGTTCTTGACCGTCACGTCAAGCGGTGGTCTCCGCACAGGGCGAACTGTCAGCGCGACGATATTGGTGGATGCCAGCTTAGTGCTCCTTCCGGACAAACCGATGACCGGTCGCTATGCGGATTCTCGGGTCGGGTATTTCAGCACATCCTTTGAACTCTATGGCAGCCCAAAGCATCGGGTTGAAGACAAGGAACTCATCGAGCGATTCCGATTGGAAAAGAAGGATCCAGCCGCTGAGGTTAGCGACCCCGTCAAACCGATCACCTTTTATCTGAGTCGGGAGGTACCCGAAGCTTATCGGCCGGCGATGAAGAAAGGAATCGAGAATTGGAACGAGGCTTTTCTTAAGGCAGGATTCAGCAACGCGATTGTCTGTAGAGATGCACCGACAGCAGCGGAAGATCCATCTTGGGATCCGGAAGATGCCCGGTATTCGGTCGTTCGCTGGGCACCGTCGCAGACCGCCAACGCAATGGGCCCGCACATCGTCGACCCGCGGAGTGGCGAAGTCATATCGGCTCACGTCATCGTCTGGCACAACCTCTTGCAGCTCGCGGAAGAATGGTATTTTTGCCAGGCGGGGGCGACGGACATCCGAGCCCAGAAGCTGCCATTGCCGGATGAAGTGATGTCCAAATTGGTCGAGGTCGTCATCACCCACGAGGTGGGCCATACGCTTGGACTGATGCACAACTTTAAGGCCAGTTCCGCATACACGACCAAACAGCTGCGTGACCCAGAATTCACCAAGGCGAATGGCCTCGCCGCTTCGATCATGGACTACGCGCGTTTCAATTACGTTGCTCAGCCAGGCGACGGAGCAGCTCTCGTTGGGCGACTCGGTCCGTACGATCGGTTTGCCATCGAATGGGGCTACAAACCCATTCCCGGTGCGATTAAACCGGAGGATGAGACTGCCGCTTTGGACCTCATAGCGTCACGGCAAGTATCATCGCCGGAACTGAGATTCGATGGCGATTTGGCCGGAATCAGAGGAGTCGACCCTACCGCTCAGATGGAAGATATCGGCGATGATCCTGTGGAAGCTACGCGGTTGGGCCTTGAGAACATACGTAGGATTTCACGCTTGCTGGTGCCGGCGACAACTCCTTATGGTGAAGATTACGATCTACTTCTCGACACTTACGCTGCCCTGCTTGGCCAGCGTGCATTGGAGTTAGGACACGTGATTCGCCTCGTGGGCGGCGTCGTGACGACGGACTATCACGCCGGAAGAGGAAAGGACGTCTTCTCCCCTGTACCGGCGGCAAAACAAGAGCAGGCTGTGCGCTTCCTGATGGACAACATGAAGATGCCCCCCGAACTGTCGACCCCTGAGATATTGAACAAGATCTCGCCTTCCGGCGCCGTGCGCCTTTCCGTGAGCCTCCAAGCAAGCATCATCAGAAGCCTTTTCAACTCTGCTCGGGTGCAGCGCATGTTCGACAACGAGGCCGTCAATGGGCGGAAAGCTTATTCCGTCGATCACATGGTTTTGGACGTCCAGAGCGGAATCTGGTCGGAGCTTGCTGCACCTAAACCCGCCATCGACCCCTATCGTCGTTCACTGCAGAGGTCATACCTGGATATGATGGATGCCCGCGTCAACGGCGACGGAGCAACCGCTTCCGACCTGAAAGGCATCGCAAGGCACAATCTGAAACTGCTGGCGAAACAAATTGACCGGGCCCTTCCGAAGTCGGGGAACCTGATTACGACGGAACACCTAGACGACAGTCGGAAACAGATCGAGCGTATCCTCGAAGGCAAGACAGATCAAGGGGGAGGCGTTGCGGGAGCCCTCCAATTAGTCTTTGGCGGAGGCTTTGACGACGATAAGCCAAACCTCAACTGTTGGGCGGACCCGATCACGGATTCCGTCAGGCAGTTCTTGAGAAACCCTGTCGAGAAATGAGTCCGGGCCCCACAGGCCGTTGTAAACGAAAAGGGGAGCCAACAGAACCGGATCTCCGGATGCTGGCTCCCAAAGAAAGGTTTACTCAGTCCTAAGCTTTAGCGGCGGTGCCGTCTCCCGGCTTTGTCTCGGGCTCCTTGTGCTCTTCAGCCGCGCTGTAAATCGTCTTCTTGCCTTCTTCTAACCCCTTTTGAAGTTCTCCGACACCTTTGCCTACGCCCCTGAGCAACTCGGGAATCTTCTTGCCCCCGAAGAGGATGAGAACGATTACGAGAATAATGATCAGGTCTTGGCCTGAATTAAACATTGCAAGGGTGTTCAGCATATTTTGATTCTCGGGACTACGCTCTTAGTATACGCCAGTCCCCATCCGCCATCACGTCAGCGGCGGCCTGCTAAATAGACGTTCAATTGTCGTCTGAGTTATCATTCGACTTTCCCTTTGAGTCTACACCGTCCTTGGAATCCGAATCCCCGAACGTGAAATCCCCCTTCTTGCTCTTGGAACCTTTCACGTAACGAACGATCCAATCTCGCGGAGAGCCCATGAATCGGGGGCTCGTACTCCGGGGCCTCTCCTTATAAGCTTCAGAAAGGTTGGTTCCCGTTCGCTCAACCTCGAACAACATCGGGGTGGCGTAGGGATTCTTGATGTCGTTGATGTTTCTTCCAGACAGTTCAGAGTTGAACGCGATTCCCGTCTTCCTGCTTTGATCGTCCGTGCATACCCAGTCGCCTTGAGGAGGGAACGTCTTCAGATTCTTGAAAGGACCCTTGGCCGAGTCGAATTTCTTTTCCATTTTCGCGAAGTAAGGGCGAATGTCGTCCTGCCAAGTGGCCGCCTTCGGTAACTTGCCGCCGTGTTCGCTTGAATACATCGTGATCGCCTGCTGGGCCTCCTCGAAACCGATCTCGCAGCTGATCAAGGGGGACATCTTGTTGAAGAAGCTGAACCCAAAGAATCCTGCGACCACAACCGGAAGGACGCAACACACCGCCAGAAAACAAAGAACGAGTGCGACGATCAGGCCCGTGTTGCTTTTCTTCGGCGGCGGCGCCGAAGGCGGACTAAACGGGGGCGGCGTCTGCATGTCCAGAATTGTACAGTAGTCGCAAGCGGTCAGCGGCATCGCTGGGTCATTGGTCCACGATTCGACGCTAAACTGTGGCAGAACATGAGCGAATTAAGAAATGTTCCTAAGATCGATTCTCTCCTTGGTGCGCCAGCGCTCAAGGGCTTCCCGCGCCCTGTTCAAGTTGCCGCGGCGCGGTCCGCCGTCGCCGAAATGCGTCGAGCGCTGCGCAAGGGGGCCAAGTCAGACTCGTTCGACGTCGAAGCGGCAGCTCTTTCTGCAGCGCGGACGCTCTCCGCGCATAGCCTAAAGGGAGCGATCAACATGTCGGGAGTCATCCTGCACACTGGCCTTGGCCGAGCCCGCCTGGCTCCCTCAGTCGTCGAAAAAGTGCAAGGAGTCGCGTCGAGCCATTCGATGTTGGAAATTGAAGAAGGGATGGGCACACGCGGCGACCGTCAGGTCCACGTTACTGGGCTCCTGAAAGACTTAACGGGCGCTGAAGATGCCCTTGTCGTCAACAACGCTGCGGCAGGTGTCGTCCTGGCTCTTGCCGCCTTGGCTCAGGGCCGGGAGGTCATCCTCTCGCGGGGCCAAATGGTCGAGATTGGAGGCTCGTTCCGAATGCCTGACATCGTCGGCGCAAGTGGATGCGTGCTCGTAGAGGTCGGCTGCACGAACAAAACGCGGCTTCGCGACTATAGTGCGGCCATCACCGAGCTTTCTGCCGCCTTTTTGAGGTGTCATCCAAGCAATTTCAAAATCATTGGATTCACAGAGGAACCCTCTCTGAAGGATCTGGCCATCCTGGCTCACGAAAAGGGGCTGCTGTGCATCGACGACATGGGTTCTGGTTGCCTCGTGGACACGACCCAATTCGACCTGCCTAAGGAGGCCACCATTCAAGAAAGCCTCCGCGCCAACCCGGACGTGGTTATCGCGAGCGGTGACAAGATGTTGGGAGGGCCTCAAGCGGGCCTCATTCTTGGTAAGAAGGATGCCATTCAGACTATAAAATCCCATCCCCTGGCGAGAGCCCTCCGCGTTGATAAACTCACGCTGACCGCATTGCAGGCGACCCTTCAACTTTATAGAGAAGGTCGTGAACTTGAAATTCCAACGTTGAAGTACCTGGCCAGAACCGTGGCCCAGGTCAGGGTATTGGCCGAGCAACTGGTCAATGCTTATCCGGGCAAAGCGGAGACTCGTGCATGTCTCACCGAGGTTGGCGGCGGTTCAGTGCCTGGTACAGGTGTTCCCAGTTTCGCAGCAGTCCTTATGGGTGCACGACCCGATGAAATCTGCGGCGCACTTAGATCTTCGAATCCGCCTGTGATCGGAAGGATTCAAGAAGGCGCAGTCTGGCTGGATCCCAGAACTGCCGAAGAAAGCGAGGTCTTGGCCGTGGCTGCGTCGCTTGGGGAGATGACGACTTGATGGATGTGGGCGCTCAAAAGACGCGAAGCGATGGGATCAGGTCGCTCCTTAGCTCGCTGGAGGCCCACGCTCCAGGAGAAGAGGCTCACGCTCAAAGAGTCGCTGTTTACGCCGTCGCAACCGCCCATCGAATGGGAATTCGAGATGGCGACTTGTTGACCGTCAAAGAAGCCGCTTTGCTTCACGACTTAGGGAAACTGCTCGTTGACCGTGCGATCCTTTCTTCGAACATTCCCTTGTCTGAAGAGGGGCTGAACCTCCTGCGACAGCACTCGATGCTGGCAATTCACGCGCTGAATTCCAACCTGTTTGAATCATGCATTCCGATCATTCGGCACCACCATGAACGTTGGGATGGAGCCGGTTATCCGTCTGGCTTGGCCGGAGTAGCCATTCCAATTGGAGCGCGTGTACTGGCGGTCGCCGAGACCTTTGATGTCATCGCCAACTACGTAGGCTGGCGAAAGCCGATGGAGGAAGAAACCGCACTGGCCGAAATGAGGAAAGCCTCGGGATCACAGTTTGATCCCGAGGTCGTTGAAGCCTTCCTTCAAGTCCAGCCGTTGATTCAGCCCGTGTCGTAAGGTCAATTCATCGAATGCGCACTTCCGACGCCTGAGGTGGACACATGAACGTCTCGATTGGCTTTGTACCGGAGATTGCTGGAACCTGAGACTTCGGCATCGATGCCGTCCAAGGCGATCACCGTCATGTTGGAAGCCCCGCTGAGGTCCACTTTAGCCTTGCTTCCGGGCGCTTTGGCCAGATCCGCCTGGCCCGCTCCGCTCACAGTCAAGTTGATCGCGTCGATGGCACCCTCGGCAGTAAGGTTCGAAGCACCATTGATCTCACCTGACAAAGTCTTCGCATGAATGCCGAAAAGATGCGCTTGCGAGGCACCCGAAAAATCGACCGAAACGTTATCGCCCGTCCCATAGAGGTCCAACCGACTCGCTCCAGAGCAGTTGAGGGCCAATTTGGAAGCCGAGACGCCTTTCGCAGCCATTTCGGAAGCGCCTGAAATATCCAGGGCGTCAATCTTCGGTGTCGTCAACGTGATCCGAATCTCTTTCGATGGGTTAATGCCTCTCGACCAGATCTTCAAAGTCCCGTCGCTTCGCACTTCAGACTTTATGCGGCTGAGCAAGTTGTCCTCGGCTTCGATCTTGAACGAAGGCTCCGGACCAACCTCAAGTTGTACGTGAACGCAACTTCCAGCGTTCACCGCATGGAAATTGCCGATGGGTCGGGTTTCGGACTTGAGCCGCCCCGACCCGTTCACATGTTCTCCTAAGACGTCTTGTTGGCCAATGGTTACATGGACGTCGTCGCAACCCGCCAAGGCGAGTCCCAATGCCGCTAAACCGATTGCGTTCTGTTTGTTCATCCTCAGCTCCTCTTCGCTATACGATACGACTTTTGCGGCAGGTTCCGGACGAACGCGACCCAAATTCAGGTCCTTGGACCCGGCGAGGCTTGAGTGCCAAGACGCGCCTGAGACGCGATCTCCAAAGGTAGACTCGCTACCTCAACATGACTCTTCAAGAGCTGATTTTCCGGTTGAACGACTATTGGTCGAAACAAGGATGCGCCATCCTTCAGCCCTACGACACAGAGGTTGGGGCGGGAACCATGCACCCGGCAACCACCTTACGATGCCTCGGTCCGGAACCTTGGAACGTCGCCTACGTCCAACCTTCGCGAAGGCCCGCTGACGGCCGTTACACCCGCAACCCACAGCGAAGTCAGCGCTACTACCAATATCAGGTCGTCATGAAGCCGAGCCCCGAAAACATCGTGGACCTCTACATGGGTTCGCTGGATGCACTGGGTTTTGACACTACCAAGAACGATGTCCGTCTGGTGGAAGACGATTGGGAGTCTCAGGCTGCCGGCGCTGCCGGCGTCGGCTGGGAAGTCTGGGTGAATGGCGCAGAAATCACCCAATTTACGTTCTTTCAGCAAATGGGTGGCATCGAATGCGACCCCGTATGCGCCGAAATCACCTACGGCCCCGAGCGCCTATGCCTCATGCTGGATCAGAGCCAATCCTTTTGGACGGACCTTCAATGGAACGAGAAGATCTCCTACCGTCAGGCCGAGTACCAACTGGAAATGCAAAACAACGTTTACAACTTTGAGGTCGCGGACACGGAGATGCTGTTCACCCTGTTCGATGTCTATGAGAAGGAATCGAGGCGTGTGATCGAAACGCCTGTGTTTTGGGACACAGAGCAGGGAATCCTTTCCTCCAAGGGAGCCAATGCGCACCCTGACGCGGTCGATACTCCGATGGCCCTGGTCTATCCGGCGTTGGATCTGGCACTAAAATGCTCGCATGTATTTAACGTACTTGATGCCCGCGGCGTCGTTGGTGTCGCACAGCGCGCTCAGTACATCAACAGGATTCGTGCCCGTGTCAGGGCGTGCTGTCTGAAACACGTCGAACAGTTTGAGGTCCCAACGAAAAAGCTATGAGAATTCTTGTCCTTGGTGCCGGAGGGGTCGGGGGATATTTCGGAGGAAGGCTGGCCGAAGCGGGGGCGAATGTCACATTTCTGGTCAGGAATGCCCGCAAAGACGTACTGGCACGAGACGGCCTGCGCATCGTCAGCCCACTCGGCAGTTCCAAAGTGAACGCCATTGCCGTCACGCAAGAAGAGCTGGGTGGACACTTTGACGTGGTTCTCCTCACCTGCAAGTCGTACGATCTCGATTCAGCAATCGATGCCATCCGCCCGGCGGTCGGTCCAAATACGGCCGTGCTGCCGCTCCTCAACGGAATGGAACACATCGAGCGGTTGAACGATGAGTTCGGGGCACATCGCGTCCTCGGCGGTGTCGCCATGATCAGCGCAATCATCGACGAAGATGGATCGATCCTCCATCGAAGCGATCAAGCGTCAATCATTTTTGGCGAGCAGAACGGCGAAATGAGTGAACGGGTGCGTACCCTCCACAGTTTGTTTCCCGAAACGTCCGTGACGGCGGAAGCGGTGCCGAACATCATCTACAGGATGTGGAGAAAAGTCGTGCCCCTTTCGACCGCCGCAGGTATGGCCTGCCTCATGCGCACAAGTGTTTTGGAAATCTCACAAGTTCCAGGAGGATCCCAACTGGTTCTCCAATTGCTTGCAGTTAATGCAGAAATCGCCGCCCGAGAGGGATACCCGCTCGCCGACACAGACTTGGAGGACTCGCGAACATTTCTAGCAAATCCCCCCTATCGATTCATCCCATCCATGCTCCACGACATCGAGCAGGGTAAACGGGTTGAAGGCGATCACATCACCGGCTTCATGCTGCGGAAGGCGTTGCAACACCGTCTCGATTCAACGCTGCACGTTATCATCGACGTCCACCTTAAGGCGTATGAACAGCGACGTGCCATGGGCAAGCAATAATCGGACGCCTACCGATTCCAGAGCCAACCGAACGTTCCTGCGGTCACGCAGGCATACACGAGGCTGTCGAACAGGTTCGCCCAGAAACCTCTCCCACCGAACCAGATCATGAACGAGATCCAGCCGAGGCCGTGCGCCATGAACGCGGCCGTTCCGCAAACCTGAAACACCTTCAGATAGGGTGCACCCGCCTGTAGCGCGTGCGATCCCAAGTACCCCACGAACACGCCGACCACGGTGTAGAAGAGAAACGTCAACAACAAGTTGCGCCCCATATTCACCGGCCCGGGCCAAATCGTGAGCGTGCCGTTGGGGCCATTGCGCTGCTTCGCGACAAACTCCGGATCCTTCATGTCGGCCATCGAACCAAACGGAAACATGTACTGTCCTGGTGAAACTCCTTCCAAGGCGGTCATCAGCTTCGCTTCATCAGGGTGCCCCTTCCATTCGTTCTTGTGATGGGGAAACACCATGTGCATGAAGAAGCTGGCGATCCAGACTAGCACCGCGGAAACGAGGATTGGCATCCACAAATGCGCAAGAAAATCCATGGCTCACCTCTTTTGCCTTAGGGACGATCTGCGGTTCGTAAACGGCGCAAAACAGCGGATCACACGACGCAAGGCAACAAATGCTTGGCCTATTTAGGAATTGGAATGCTGTTCCCTTTGGCAAACTTATCCGGATTGTTCTTGAAAGCCGCTGGACAAGCCCCGCAACAAAAGAAGTATCGGCGCCCCTTGTAATCCGCGTATTGGTGGCGCTTCGTCGCTGACGCAATGTCGACCATGTTCATCGGCATCACAGGGCAGGCTATCGTTTTGGGCAACGTCGCTTCGGATCGCGCCAGGATCGCAATAAGGACACGGGCCATGCAGAGGTACACGCTCATCATCGATTCCTCTCAAAAGTCGCGAGCATAAATGACCTTCAACTGATTGTCTTCTTTGTTCAGCGAAAAGCCGAAATGAAAGATGATCACCGACGAACCCTGCATCTTTAATCCAGCTGTCGGCCCCATGAAATGAGATCGATCAGTCCAACTGCCGTAGGCTTCTATCCCGAACCAATCTTTAGGTTTCATCTTGACTCCACCCACGGAATAGCCGTAATTCACCGCTTCATCGCGAGCCATCAGTCGCGTCATGACTAAGTTGCCTGAAAGCAGTGTGTCAAACCGATCCGTCGGATAGTAGGTCCCGATGAGTCGACTCTCCAACGTGGCGGCAGGATCGCTCGCGACTTGCTGCGGCTCGAGATACAAGGCAGGTAACAGAGTTCTTGCCTTGAGGTCGCCAAACCGGTAGCGCGCTTCCAAAGCCCATCCGCCCAATGCGTGGCTGTTCTTGCCGAATTCTAAGTTCACGTAAGGAGCGATCGTCAGCCGATCGGTGATGCCTGTCTCAAACTCGTTCTCTGAAACCCAATTGTCTCTGTCGACCCGGGTCATCTTGACTTCTATTTCGTGCTCGCCCTTAGCTTCTGTGAGCCAGGTGTAAGTTTGGGCGAATCGGGTGTCTTGGGAAAGCGAAATTGCGCTGGCGCTGAGGCTGAGCAAGAGAATGGATGGCTTGAGGAGTGGTTTCATAAGGAACACGTATTGAAACTATACCAAAAAGTGCAGATTAATGCTTCGAGGCTTTCTCGGAAAAGTGAGATGGTAAATCCGGTTCGTAGTAAGGCCCGCCGTGCCCGCAGTCCAGAACGAATTGGGGCACCTCGCAAAGTCGATGACCTAAAGCCGCTTGAAGTAAATGGCTGTCGCTTGCAGCACGCCGCTTGGATTCAGCGCAAAGTCCGGAATTTCACCTACGCGCTGCCAGCCGAGGTGTGAGTAAACCTTGTCCGCGTGCCAACCCGCTTGAGTGTCCAAAAAGAGAAGCGTTCGTCCATGGCTCTTAGCGAACCCTTCCAACCTGTCCAACAGCTTGGAAGCGATGCCCCGGCCACGATGCTTCGATGATACGATCAGTTTCTGCACTTCACCGCGGTGTTTGCCATTTTCCTTTTGGCACAGAGCCAACTGCACCGAACCGGCGATCTCCCCGTCAATTTGCGCCACCCAGAGGACCGTATCCGTTCCCAACGCCGCAAACACACCCTGCCAATAGGCTTCAGCGACCTGCCGCCGCAGAGGATGTAGAAAGCCCACCGCCCCGTCCCGCACGCCGTCCATGAGAAGATCGCAAAGCCCCGGCGTCAAGCTTTGGTCCACGGTTTCTATTCTGTTTATTTTTATGGTCGGCATGCTGCTGCAATGCCCTCCGGGGCCAATTGGGAAAGGTCGAATCTACCAGAAAGGTGACCGGTAAAGAACAAGGCGGCCCGGTCACCGAGCCGCCTTGCGGTGATGCATCCTAGTTGGGGAACCAGAACATCGTCAGCGAGCCTGATCGAGGCAACGGTGCAGTATCGTAAACGGAATCGTTCACGTGGCCACTGTCGCTGATCGTGCACGCCCGTCCCATCGGTTTATTCGTCGAGCCGTGAGTGTCGTACGTCGGCCGTCCGGAGTAGGCCGAGAGCCCCGACACCGTATTCAGCCAAGAACTGACGACCGGGAGCCCCAATCGCAGCGCCTGACCGTATGGGTAGCCGGCGTCGTCGTCGATATACATGACTGTCCGGTAGCCCACCACGCTGTGGACGCCGCCGAAGACGTTGAACCAGTAGTCCCACCAGTGGGAAGTCGCATAGCCGGGATCCGTACTGCTTGGAACGTCATCGGGCGAGGGAATCACTTCACAAGAGTGAATGATCCAATAGCACAGATGGCCACCTGCTGACGAACCATAACCTGGATACGGGATGTCGGAAATTTGAACCCCGTCGCCATAGTTTTGGTAGGTTGTGTAGTACCACCAGTTGCCGTGCACTTCATTCAATGCGACTTGGACGCTGTTGATGAAAGAGTTCTTTTGCGTCGTGAACAGTCTGGGTTCAGCCCAATAATATTGGCTGTTCGTAAACAGTCCGCCGCCGCCGAAAGACGTCAGACCGCTCCAGAACTCGTTGGCGTCGTTGACCCAGTCCGGGTCGTCGTTTCGCACCACATAGCGCCCCACTGTGGGGTCGCCAGGAGGAGGTGTGTTGGTGTTCTCTCCCGGAGCGACAAGGGTTCCCTTGTTCACCGTGCCGGGCTTAAAGTTCTGGAACGCCGGCAATGACTTAGGCATTTCGCCTTCGGCCTTGCCAATCACTGGAAGTCGCTCCCGAGGCTGTCCAATCGGGATGTAACCAAGCAAGTGTGCGTCATCCGCCGTCTTGCCTCGCCCTTGAGGCGCCTTGATGGTGACCCCGTAGCGATAAACCGGTTGCATGAATTCGCCGTTACCGTCGTAGTAGGCGAGGTCAATGGAGTCGACCGAGACTTTTCCGTGCTGGGAATAAGGGGCCAGAGTCGCGTTGATAAGGCTGGCCACCTGTGCCTGGGATCGCGTCTCCTTCACCGTCCCGATGAAGTTCGCTTTCTTCCAGCGCTGCATGAATCCGTGGACTTTGCTCTCATTGTCCACCGCGATCACCGCCTGGGATCCCGGACCGCTGACGGCAAATGACCCGACCAGTCTGCGAACGGGAACGTAGCCCAGGAAGGGACGTGGACCAGGCTGGGCGGCCGCAGAGCCCTTGGTGAAGCTCTGACCCACAAGTGCCAACGGAGACGCAAGCTCAAACCGAGTGTCGTCCTTGCTGAGAAGGTCGGGTCGGGCGAACGCCAGTTTGGCGACCGCCAACGCATTCGCTTTCAACCCATCCATCTGATTCAATGCAACGGGCTTGATGTGGTCGAAGTTCGGAAACAGTTGGGCTTCCCCAGTTCCTTGGTGAGTGAAAGCGGCGATTCGGTCGCCTTCTTGAGAACTGAAGACTTGCTGAGGAACCGTAACCTTCCTCTTGATGATGAAATTGCTTTGGGCATGCGGCACTAAGTCCGTTGCAAGCGGCGCCGAGATCTTCAATAGACTCTTGAGATAGACCGTGGGGGGTGCCTGAACGGTCAACTTAAGAACCTGCATGGGCTCGCTTAAGCGAGGGATTCTGTCGGGCCCGACCACTTGTGGCACGGGCGGGGGCGTCACGCGACGCATCGTCATCGGTGTCGGATTGCCCTGCGCAGCGCCAACGTTGGCCGCCGTCAGAGCGACGAGAATCGAAACAAATGGATGCCAGCTGAGGCTCATCCTTACCCTCCTAACTTGAATCTCTAAAATGGTGAGAACCTAAGAAAGTCCTCAGCTAATCCGACGAATCAAGGGTCGCTCTTGTGTTGGCAATTATCAAAGGAGGGTTCATTTCCGATGCGAGCTGGGCCGTTCACGTTCCCAATCGCTTCTCAGCAGGGCAAAGGTGTCCATGTCACACAACGCACCTCGGTGCATCATCGCTTCGCGGGCCGTTCCCTCATACTTGAACCCGCACTTTTCCGCAACTCTCCGAGACGCAGCATTTTCCTTGTCAATCTGAAGCTGTAAACGGGGAGTGGCGGTCGCTCCAAAAAGGTACCTCGACAGCAGCCTGACCGCCTGGGGCATGATCCCCTTTCCGCGGCTCTCCTTGTCGTAAAGAATGTATCCAATCTCGATCGTGTCGAGGTAGAAGACCGGTTTGAAGAACGCCACGCTGCCGAGAATTCGATCCGACTCCTTGTCAACGATCAGCAAGGTTGAGAAATCGGCAGACCAGAACCCATCCTTGTTGTAGCGAGTCCTCAACGAAGTCTCGGTTGGCATGTTCATCGGAAAGTACGGGCCGCGATTGTCCATGTCGGACATCAGGCCCAGCATTTCCGGCAAATCCTTTTCCCGGGCGGTGCGCAGAGTGATGGAACTGCCTTTGAGCATCGAGAAGAAATTATGAAACGAGAGACCCCCCATTTGGAGTCGGCCAGACACAATCACCCTAAGCCTAAACGTACAAAGATTGGCAAGTGCACTGATCCGCGCACGTTTCCGAGTTAGGGTATGGAATTCGCCTTGTCGATCTGATAAGCGGTGAGGTGTCCTTCTTCGTTGAACTTGGCCTGCACGGTCAACCACCCAGTCAACACATAGGCTGAATGCTTTTGACCCTTGCCGTTGATGCTCGCCGAGTATGGGTCACCGATCAATTGAAAACCGGCATCGGTGATGTGTTTCTTCACGTCCGCCATGGGAGCATGAATCTTTAAGTCTTCTTTCAACTGTGCTTCCAAGGGCCCTGACTCGGTGAAGAGTCCATAAGCGACGTAGCCGACAGGAACCGCACCGATCACGATGATTGCCAAAATCCATCCGAAAACCCTCTTCAAGTTCAATTCACCTCTTCCCGCGTATGATAACACGCTTGGCAATAGAGGGGAAGGGACTTTTCCGATTTGGTGTGGGTCAACGTCATGCTTCCTCCTTCCGAGCCACTAGAATTGGTGTCATGGGCGGGTGTCCAAAGGTATTCTTTAGGCAAGTCCAACCGCTCGAAGGAGACCTTCAAAAGTGAACGTTCCATCCGATCTGAAATACACCGATTCGCACGAATGGGTGCGCCTCGATGGCGATGTTGCCACCGTCGGCATCACCGATTACGCCCAGTCCGAGTTGGGCGACGTGGTGTTCGTTGGAGATATGCCCGCAGTGGGCAAAAAAGTCAATGCTGGCGACTCGATCGGAAGCGTCGAGTCCGTAAAGACGGTTTCCGATGTCTACTCGCCGATTTCCGGCGAAGTGACGGAGGTCAATGCCGCGTTGGGCGGTGCTTCAGATCTTGTCAACTCTGACCCCTACGGCAAGGGTTTCATGGTTAAGATCCGGGTCAGCGATGCGGGGCAGGTCGCGAGTTTGAAAGATGCCGCCGCTTACCAAGGACTCATAGGCTGAGAGGTTAATGCCCTACATCCCCCATACCGACGCCGACCGCAAGGAGATGCTGGCGACGATCGGTGTCAAAACCATCGACGATCTCTTCCGAGAAATCCCGGAAAACCTGCGCATCAAGCCGGGCTCGATGAACTTGCCACCCGCGCTGGATGAAGCCCGCCTCATGGGACATCTCCGCGAGATCAGCAAGAAGAACGTGGATTTGGCCAAGACGGCGTGCTTTTTAGGCGCTGGAATCTATGACCGCTTTATCCCCTGCTCGGTCGGTGCCATCATATCCCGCGGCGAATTCTTGACGGCCTACACGCCGTACCAACCGGAGCTTTCCCAGGGCTATCTCCAAACCATCTACGAGTTCCAATCAATGATCTCGGAACTCTTTGGCATGGACGTGTCCAACGCCTCCATGTATGACGGGTCAACCGCGATGGCGGAAGCGGCGATCCTTTCCCATGGTGTGAAGTCACGGGACAAGATTTTCGTCAGCGAGGCCGTACATCCGCATTATCGACAGGTTCTGGAAACGTACTGCTGGTCGATGTCTCTCACCGTCGAAACCCTTCCCGCACCTGATGGGATGACGGGCGGCTACGGCGCTGTGGACGAAAAGGCCGCCTGCGTTATCGTCCAATATCCGAATTTCTTCGGCACGATCGAGGACCTCGCCTCCGCGCGTGACGCCGCTCGAAAGTCAGGGGCGATGTTCATCGTCGTTGCCGACCCGGTGGCGATGGCATTGCTGAAACCGCCTGGTGAATTTGACGCCGACATCGTCGTGGGCGAGGGCCAGCCTATGGGCGTAGCCATGGGCCTCGGAGGACCGCTCGTGGGTCTTTTCACCTGCAAACAGGAATTCGTCCGACAACTGCCGGGCCGAATCGTGGGCCGAACGAAAGACCACCACGGCAACGACGGCTACGTGATGACTCTGCGCACTCGGGAACAGGACATCCGGCGGGAAAAAGCCACCTCCAATATCTGTACCAACGAAGCACTGATGGCTCTCGCCGCGACTGTCTACATGGAAGCTCTTGGCAAGAACGGAATGCGCGAGATCGCAACCACAACGGTCCGAAACACGCAGTACGCGATGAAGCAGTTCAGGGCCGCAGGAGCTGAACTGAAATTCTCAGGCAAAGTCTTCGGAGAGTTTGTCCTGAGACTTCCTGGCAAAGATGCGGCTGAGTTCCAGGAACGTCTCCTCAAGGAGGGGATCCTTGCCGGATTGCCTCTTGGTCACTACTACAAGGGGATGGACGACTGCCTCCTCGTCGCCGTCACCGAGATGCGCGGCAAGGATCAAATCGACCATTATGCGAGTTGTCTCAGTGACGTTTTGGCCGGCAAAGAGGTCCTCGCATGAACAATCCGACCAAAGGAGTTCCTCAGCAAAAGTTGATCTTCGATAAGTCCCGTGCCGGACGCGTTGGCTGCAACCTGCCTCACGCCGACACCCCCGAGGTTGACCTCAAAGCATGCCTTGGGGAACTGAGGGACGAACTTCATCTACCCGAGATCTCGGAGCTGGAGCTTCTGCGCCACTACACCAACCTAAGCCATGTGAACTACGGCATCGAAACAGGCTTCTACCCGCTGGGCAGTTGCACGATGAAGTACAACCCCAAGATCAACGAACGCACGGCCAGCCTTCCTGGCTTTGCATCGATTCACCCAATGCAACCCGCTTCGACCATCGATGGCGCGCTGGAGATTCTCGCCGGCGTGCAGGACATGCTCATGGAGATCACGGGATTTGACGAGATCACGCTACAGCCCCTTGCCGGCGCTCATGGCGAAATGACCTGCCTGATGCTCATCAAGGCGTACCACGAATCGCGTGGAGAAGGAAAGCAGCGAAACATCGTGCTCGTCCCCGATTCCGCCCACGGCACCAACCCAGCGTCAGCTGCTCGCTGCGGCTACGACGTGAGATCGATTCCTACAGAACCGTCAGGCAACACCGATTTGGAAGCGCTTGCGGGAGCGCTCGACGAACATGTCGCGGCCCTCATGATGACCAATCCATCGACCCTCGGTCTCTTCGAACCGAACATCGAAATGATTTGCCAGATGGTCCACGCGGCGGGCGGGCAGGTCTTTTGCGACGGTGCGAACATGAACGCCATGGTGGGCACCACCCGCCCCGCAGATCATGGTTTCGATTGCATGCATCTTAACCTGCACAAGACGTTCAGCACTCCACATGGCGGCGGTGGTCCCGGATGCGGTGCTATCGGCCTCCAGAAGCACCTTGATCCGTTCCAGCCCGTCCCCGTTGTGCGGCGCAAGGGCGATCGTGTGGCGCTCGATTACCATCGGCCCCACTCCATTGGCAGAGTATCCGCCTTCTATGGTCAATTTCTGATGGAGGTCAGAGCCTATACGTACCTGCGAGCTTATGGAAAGGAGAGGATGGCCGACATCTCTCGTCACGCTGTGCTGAATGCCAACTATGTCCAAGCAAGGCTCAAAGACGTCATGCCCTCCGCCCACGACCGGCCATGTATGCATGAGTGCGTTCTCACAGCGGAGAAATATAAAAAGGAAAATGGGGTTCGCGCCTTGGATATGAGCAAGCGTCTCATTGACTACGGCTTCCACCCGCCCACAAACTACTTTCCGCTGATCGTCCATGAGGCGTTCATGATCGAACCGACGGAAACGGAGTGCAAAGAGACGCTGGACGCCTTCTGCGACGCCCTCATCGCCATCTGCAATGAGGCGGAGACTGATCCAGACTTGCTGCACAACGCCCCTTCAACTCAAATCGTTGGACGCTTGGACGAAACGGCGGCGGTGAAGAACCTGGACGTCCGGTGGCGGCCGCGGGTCGCGGCCAATGCCTAAGCCGGAATCGGTTGCTGTCGCGTTCGCCCACGATTGCCCTCTGAACGGCCCATTAAACATGGCCCGAGACGTGGATCTGCTCGATGGCGCTGAGTCGGGGGTCGCAGGTTGCCGAGTCTATGCATGGGATGGCCCGTGGGTCAGCCTTGGCCGCTTCCAGCGCCCCGAGGACGCACTGCTGACACCCACGTCGGCTGCAGAGCATGAAAAGTTAGTGGAGGGCTTCGGTAGCTCGCAATTTGTGCCCTGGGTGATCCGGCCCACCGGCGGCAAGGCCGTCCTCCATGGCCACGACGTGACGATTGGCCTCGCCGTCCCCCTTTCCGTGCTGAACCTCGAGGGTCCCAGGGTCTCCATAAAGGCCGCCTACACGCAAATAACCCAACCGCTCATCGCGGCGTTGCGGGGTTGCGGGCTCCCTGCGGCGCTTGCGGTTGAAACGAAGTTCGCGGAGCGGGGCCCGAGGGTCGCCGACTGCTTCGCTCACATCTCGCCCAACGATATCGTCGATGAACGCACTGGCGTCAAAGTATGCGGCTGCGCCCTTCGCCTGACACAAAGGGCCATCCTGGTTCAAGCCAGCATTCCGGTAGGAAGACCCTTGGTAGAACCCGAGTCAATCATTCGAGGCGCGGCAAAGGTGCCGATTGCGTCCTGGGATCACCTGTCCTTCGTTGAGCAGCTGAAGAAGTCACTCTCGGAAGTCTGACCGCTTGAAGCGGATCACTCACACATCCCCCGTCTCCACGAGGGAATCGAAAGATCAGGAAATTGAAAAAGACCGGATCAACTTTTGGTCAATCCGGTCCAACCTTTCTTTCAGGCAGGCGATTAAGGCAACGGCGTCGGCGTGATGGTGAAGCCCTGCGCGGTCAGTTCCTGACCGATATGCCGCAACTTCTTCATTGCACGGAGTTCGATCTGGCGAACTCGCTCTCGAGTCACGTTCAACTCAGAACCAACCTCTTCCAAAGTGCGCGACCGGCCGTCATCAAGTCCAAACCGAAGTCGGACCACGTCTCGCTCCCGAGTCGTGAGCCGGCCCAAGATACCGTCGATTTCCTCGCGGCGGATCAACGTCCAAGTCACGTCGCCCGGGTTTGGCATATTCGTGCTGTGCACAAAGTCGCCTATGGAACTGTTGTCCTTCTCACCGACAGGGGTCTCGAGCGAAATCGGCTCGACGGCGACCCGCATCATTTCGCGGACACGGTCGACCGAAAGTCCAACCTCGCGTGAGATTTCCTCTTCAGTCGCCTCTCGTTGAAGCTCTTGCTGCAGTCGAGACGCCGTCTTCACAACCTTGTTGATCAGTTCGGCGACGTAAACCGGAATTCGGATGGTGCGGCCTTGGTTGATGATCGCTCGGGCGATGGCACGTCGAATCCACCAAGTAGCGTACGTGCTGAACCGGAACCCCTTGCGCCAGTCGAACTTCTCGACGGCGCGAATGAGGCCAAGGTTGCCTTCCTGAATCAAGTCAGCCAGCGGAATGCCGCGTGCGTTATACTTTTTTGCGATACTGACGACCAACCGGAGGTTGGATTCGATCAAAACCTTCTTCGCATACATGTCTCCGGCCTGCACCTTGCGGGCCAGGTCGACTTCCTGCTCCGGAGTCAGAAGCTGTGCACGGCGAGTCTGCCGCATCCACATCTCAAGCTCTTCGGAATCGTCGTGTACAACGGGGGCGTCTTCTACCCCTTCTTCAGCTTCCTCTTCGGCAGCGTCCAACTCCAACAGATCATCGTCTGCCGGTTCCGCCGCTCCGTCGTCCAATATCGGGTTCGCAGATGCCTCCACAAATGATGGATGGCGCCCAGGCGTTCGAACCGTAATGGCTCTCCCCCTGCGCGGCTGCGTTGCTAACCCGTTTTCTGATG
>CAZUCK010000011.1:0-10156 GCA_964619505.1 uncultured Fimbriimonas sp.
CGAACCGTAATGGCTCTCCCCCTGCGCGGCTGCGTTGCTAACCCGTTTTCTGATGCCATGCTTTTAATAACCTCCGAAGACCTCGGAAAGGTCCACACTTCCTACGTTCTTTTTCTATTTATCGTTTTCTAGGCTTAAAAGGTAGGTAGTGTAACTGATACAGATTCCATTCTTTCGTTCACCTTAGGCCCTTCCGTGGAGCCCCAATACAGTAACACAGAGCGCAAGAAGTGTCAAGCTCCTACCGGAGACATGAGCCTCCAGATGTCGCCGAGTCACTAGGTGCACGTTTTGTGCCAGCCGCTCATACAGACGCTTACAAGTGTCCTTTCCGTTTCAAATTCGTTTGAACCTATCGAATTTTGCGAAGATTGTTGACGCAATCCAAAATCGACAGCGCCAGATCTCGCGCCGTGTTCTGCTCGTTGTATTTTCCAAAACTGATGCGGATTGTCCCCCGTAACCAAGCGGGTTCCAAACCGATTGCTTCGAGCACATGGCTGGGCTCAGCTGACCGCGAACTGCACGCCGCTCCTCCGCTAATCGCGTAACCCTTCCGATCCATTTCAATCACGAGAGTCTCACCCTCCAATCCTAAGAAACTAAGGCTCAACACATAGGGCGAAACGTGATCACCGCCGTTCACTAGCACGTCCGAGCAATGCTTGAAGACACCTAGGACTGAATCCCTAAGACCCTCTGCCTTGGTGAGGTTTGTTCGAAGCTCGTCCTCCGCAATGGCCGCCGCCGCACCCATTCCCACGATGCCGGGGACATTCAACGTGCCTGCCCGAAAGCCGCCCTCCTGCTCACCACCCAAAATCATAGAATCGGGCGGCGTTTCCTTCGAGTACAAGGCACCGATTCCCTTGGGGCCGTAAAACTTATGGCCGCTGAAGCTCCCAAAGTCGAGCCCGCCCAGATCAACGGGCACCTTGCCGACCGCTTGCGTAAGGTCGCTGTGAAGCGCCAGACCATTCCCCTTACAAAGCCTTGCATCCCACCTCGTACCAATCTCGTTGTTCACCGCCATCACGCTGACTAAATCAACCGCCTCTGTCTCGGGGCGAATCTCCAAGCCATCGTTTCTTAGGAGTCGGCTTCCCAGGGAGCGCGCAGGTTCAAACAGAGAGCTGTGCTCAAAGGGCGAGATCGAGGCAGACCCAACTGACCTCAAAACCCAGTTGTTCGCCTCGGTGGCACCGGATGTGAACGTGATCTGGGAGGGGTCCTCTGCCCCAATGAGTTTTGCCACGCGGTCGCGTGCCAACTCAACCGCGCTCTCGGCACGTCGACCCATCTCGTGAAGACTGTTGGCATTGCCAAAGCCATCTCGGAGATAGGGAAGCATCTCGTCGAGAACCCTGGGATCGACGGGCGTGGTGGCCGCATTGTCGAAGTATCGCTCGATCACGTTGATTAGATTCTACGCGAGGACTCGACGCCTATCCGACTCATGCTGGAGTGGGTTGTCACTAACTGGCAAAGATCCGTCGCGGCCACAAGTCGCTCGGCACCCGGTACTGGCGTTCGATGTTGACTCTGCCTCTTCCGCTTGACGGCTCGTGGATCGACGCCTGAGTCGGAGCCTTTTGGCACCTGCCCTATCAGGTGCCCGACTGTAATGCTCAGGTCCTAGCGGCCAGCTTTTCGAGGGCTGAGTTCAGCAGAGCTGTAACATCGCTGGTCCTATCCGCAACAGGCACTCCCGCGCCCTGCAAAGCTTCCACTTTTGATTTTGCGGTTCCCGTGTTGCCCGAGATGATCGCCCCAGCATGCCCCATGCGCTTTCCGGGGGGCGCTGTCCGCCCACTGATAAATGCGACGACAGGCTTTGTCATCTCCTTGATGTAATCGGCCGCAATCTCCTCATCCGAGCCGCCGATCTCACCGATCATCATGACCGCCTTCGTCGCCGGATCGGCTTCGAACATCTGGAGCACTTCGATGAATCTGGTGCCTGGAAGCGGGTCGCCGCCAATGCCAACGCACGTCGTTTGGCCGATACCATGTCGCGTCATTTCCCAAACGACTTCATAAGTGAGCGTTCCAGACCGACTGACCAATCCAACCTCGCCAGGCGTAAAAATGTGGCCGGGCATGATGCCCATCTTGCATTGCCCGGGAGAAATGATTCCCGCGCAGTTGCCGCCCAGCAGCCGCGTAGTGCCGTTTGCCTTGATTCGATTCACCACTCGCACCATGTCTTGAATCGGAATGCCCTCGGTGATCAGCGTTACGAAGGGAACACCGGCCGCTTCACACTCCAGTACGGAATCAGCGGCGAAGGGAGGCGGGACAAAGATGAGTCCCGCATTGGCCCGTGTCTTTGCAACTGCATTCTCGACCGAATCGAAAATGGGCACTCCAAGAAACTCCGTGCCGCCCTTACCGGGTGTAACGCCCGCGACGACGTTCGTGCCGTATTCGATCATCTGCTGCGTGTGGAATGCGCCCTCGCGGCCGGTCATGCCGGTCACCACAACGCGCGTGTTCTTGTCGACGAGAATTGCCATGCGTGAAATTGCCTCCGAGCGGAACCTCTATGTTACCGGGCGGACGACGTGGAAGCATTCGCAGTCAAAGGTCTGCAATCGACTCGAGGCGTCCAAGACCTGCCCCAAAGTAAGTGATGAATAGCCTGTGTTCGAAGTGGACAGGTTTGCGGTCAATCATCCTGAATCCCCGACCTACTTTAAGAAGCGGTTCAAGGTCACGCGAATCTCCTCAAGCCGCTCCTCAGGAGTCATCAACTTGCAGTGCTCGTCGGCTTCGCTTTGACCGTAAAC
Organism: uncultured Fimbriimonas sp.; assembly: GCA_964619505.1. Classification (GTDB taxonomy): domain Bacteria; phylum Armatimonadota; class Fimbriimonadia; order Fimbriimonadales; family Fimbriimonadaceae; genus JBBQMJ01. Next base: position 2,790 of record CAZUCK010000011.1, read on the forward strand.
GCAGGTCTCGAGGTGCATGGACAGCATCAGCAGCCCAAACTGGTCCAAGGCTGCCCTCAACGCCGACACTTGAGTGAGGATGTCGACGCAGTAACGCTCGTCGTCGACCATCTTTTGGATGCCGTTGAGCTGGCCAGCCATCCGCGCAAGTCTCTTGTTCGCGTCGCCTTTGATCGATTCTTTCATGGGGTCAAAAGTCGCAACCGGCCGAAACTGGTCACACAACTCTTACCTAAGATACACGAGTGCGCGAGCCGCCCCGTTCCATGCGCGCCATTTCACCCTCAAAGGTTAAGGCTAAATGTCCGATACAAAGATGGAATGCCTTACGCCATCGAAGTCGAGAATCTGCAGGTCCGATACCGGAGCAAGAAAGGGCCGTGGAATGAGGCCGTTCGCGACCTGAGCTTCTCGGTGGAACAGGGCGAAGTCGTCGGCTTCCTCGGACCCAACGGCGCCGGCAAAAGCTCAACGCTGAAAGCCCTTATGGGTTTCGTGGAGCCTTCCGGCGGATCGTGTAAGGTCACCGGGTTGTCCGCGGGATCGCTCAGCGCCAAGAGCCTAATTGGTTACCTGCCCGAAGTTGCCATGTACTATCCCTTCCTGACGCCGATGGAAACGCTGACCCTCTACGGCGAACTCCAAGGTCTGAGTGGCAAACCTTTGAAGGTGGAGGCCGAGCAACTCCTGGAAACAGTGGGTCTGCGGGACGCTCAAAACAAACAAAATCGAAACCTCAGCAAGGGAATGCTTCAAAGAGTCGGCATCGCCCAGGCCCTTCTAGGCTCACCCGAACTTCTCATTTTGGACGAGGTAACAAGCGGCCTCGACCCGGTTGGAAGAAGGGAACTGCGTACGCTGCTGAAAGAACGCCAGAAGGACGGCTGCACCCTCTTCTTCTCAAGCCATGAGCTCAGCGAAGTCGAAATGCTGTGCGACAGGATCATGCTCATCGACGGAGGCATCCTGGTTGATGAACGCAAGATGCAAGACTTGATGGAAGAGCTTCGACATTACTCGGTCACTTACACGGGCGCTGCCTCGATGATTGGCCTCTGTCAAGAGTGGGTTGAACTGGAACTTGACGTCTATCGAGCCAGGTTCCAGTCCAAGAAGGGGCTTCTTGCCGGCCTGGAACGGATCCATGAGAGCAAGTCGCGCGTTCTCGACGTCTTCGCTGAAGAAGGCTCACTTGAAGACTATTTCGTCAACGCCATTGCACGCGGGAGGGCCGCGTGAAACTGCAAGTCTACAAAGCCTTGGCACGGGGCGTTCTCCTCGAGTCGGTGCGACGCAAAGACCTCTGGGTTGTCGCCATTCTGGGTTTCCTCATCATGGTCGCCGCCGGCGCTCTTGGGCTCTATGGCATGCAGGGCCTCGAGTCGTTTGCGAAAGACCTGGCAGTCAGCGTGCTCGGTCTGTTTACGACGATCCTGGCCGTTATGAACTCCAGCCGGCTGCTCCCGGAGGAGATAAAGCAACGAACGCTGTATCCACTCCTCGCCAGACCAATCAGCCGCATGGACTTGCTGGTTGGAAAGCTTCTCGGAGCCGTGCTGTCCACTTGGATCGCATTTGCCATTCTCGCGACGACGACCGCGCTCTCCCTCGTCATCTTCGGCGTCCACTTCGAAGTGATCATGGCCCAGTACGTCGTCGCCAAGATGCTTGGTCTTGCCGTCCTGTGCGCCGTCACATTGGCGCTCAGCCTCTACCTGACTCCAGCCGCCGCAGCCACCTTAAGCTTCATCCTCGCCTTCGGTGGCAGCATGATCGTCCGCGCCCTTGTCATGGCTTATGACGGCTCGTCACCCGCCATGGGCTGGCTGTACAAAGTCCTCAACGCCCTCATTCCCCAATATGGCCTATTTGACTTTGGTGGTCGCGTTTCAAACGTCGGCTGGGCACCTGTCCCGGTGCGGGTGATGGGTTTCCTCGTCGCCTACGCCGCCGTATATGGAGCAGCCTCCTTGACCATCGCTTGGGCAGCCTTCAGGAAGAAGGCGATATGAAGACGCCGCTGGCGGTGTCATTGGCGATCTCCTCGGTCCTTTTCCTCGGAGTCCACGCCACAGACCTCAGCGAGACACTTGGTAAGGATCGACGCCACGCAGGGCTCGACGCCCACGAAACTCATGCTTCAATGTCCCTGTTGGGCCAAGCCCGGACGAACATATCGTCCTGGCTCTGGCTCAAATCCGATCTCTACCTTCACAATGGCGTCGAAATGCGTCCTTTGACCGACGAGGAAAAGCGGAAAGGGGTCGCCGCCCAAACTGCCGCCAACGATGGTCACGAGCAGCTGTTCAGTGAATCGGATGTCACCGTGGTGCCCTCCAAGCGCGACGACTTTCGCGGCTCATTCGGGGACGTGGAACGGGCGACCGCAACCTACAAGGACATGCGCGAGCACCATCACAACGATCCCGCTGCGGCGATGCCCCTGTTCAAGCTGATGACTTGGGTGGATCCCGAGTTTGTCCAAGGCTGGACCACCGGCGCCACCATCATCGCTCGCAAGCCGGACACGAGATCGACTTTCGAAGCGCTCAATTTCTTGAATGATGGACTAAAGGCAAACCCCTCCAGCGTCGAAATGCTCGTCGAAATCGGCTACCTCCATCTCACGCGCAGGAAGGACCTGAAAACGGCAGCCGCCTATTTTGAACGCGCCCGCTTCGCAGGGCGAACTCATTCGAAGGAGCTCGATGACGAAGAGCGCGACGCCCTCGAACAAGCGTATCGATGGCTGGCCCTCTGCTACCGCGACTTGGGAGATCATAAAGCGTTGCATGAAGTGGCCGATGAGGGACTGAGAACTTTCCCCGATGACGAAGTGCTGTCCAAGACGATCGATGCACCACCCCTCATGCTCACGGACCTCGGTGAAAGGCTGTGGCTGGAAAAGGTGCGCAAAGAAGCAGGCCTAACAACCGAAGCTCACATCAAGAAAGAGTAAAACGAAGGGCATGGCCCGAATGCTCCTAGCCCTCCTCCTGAGCCTCGTCGCGTCACTCTGCCAGGCGAACTCCCAGAAGATCACTTTCACCATCTCGGGCAACTCCATCGGCACGAATGTCTACGAAGCAAAGCCTGACGGATACTTTTCATCCGTCAGCGAATTCGACGTGGTTGGCAGGCACCTCGTCAGCAAGCTCGACGGCAAAATCGTGGACGGAAAGTTGGTCGCGTTCACGCTTCATCAAGACACCCCACAAGCCGCGTTCTCCGAAGTCTTCGACGGAAGCAAACTCACCCAAACCGTAGGAGACAACTTGGTCGTGAAGGAGGTGAAAGGCGCCTTCGCCGCCGTCTACGCCAACAATCACCCACAACTTGCAAGAACCCTCCTAATGGCAATGAAGAGCGACGTGCTCGAAGATCAAACGATCAGCTTTCTGCTGATCGACACAGGCTCAGTCTCGCCTCTCAAGGCAAGGTTCAAGACGGCTCCACCCGTCATCAAGGATGGCATCAAAGTGTCCGTAAGAAAGGTGGAGCTCAACCTGGGCCCAGTCTCGCTGCAATACGCGTTCGACGAAAGGGGCGTCGTCGTCGGCGAGTACGTCCAGGCGCAGAAGGTCGTAGCAACTCTCGAAGGCTATGGCGATGTCTTTGAAGACCCTCTCAGCAAATTTCCCGAACTCAGCCAGCCGACTCAAAGAGTCAAAACGGAGAAGGGGATCGCCATTCCGATGCGAGACGGGGTCAAGCTCGTCCACGACATGATGCGTCCTGAAGCGCAGGGCAAGTATCCCGTCATTCTGTTTCGAACCCCCTACGGCAAGGCGAACGGAGGCATAGAAGGCGAATTCTATGCCCGCCGAGGTTACGTCTACATCAGCCAAGACTGTCGGGGAAGGGATGACAGCGAGGGCCAGTGGGATCCCTTTGTGAATGAGCGCAAAGATGGCTTCGACACCATCGATTGGATCGCCAAACAACCCTGGTGCGATGGCAACGTCGGCATGATCGGTGGCAGCTACATGGGTTATGTGCAATGGGCAGCCGCGGTGGAACAGCCGCCGGCTCTGAAATGCATCATCCCCCAAGTCTCACCCCCAGACGCCTTCACCAACATCCCCTACGACAACGGCATTCCGATGCTGTGGGGCGCTCTCTGGTGGTCGAACATTACAAGCGGCAAGGAAACCCACCTCGAACGCGCCATTCAGGGCGTGCAGAATCCCGACGCCCTGACCTCCCTGCCGTTGTCGTCATTGGACGCAAAGGTGCTCGGTTACAAAGTGCCCTTCTTCCAGGAATGGCTGGACCGCGACACGATGGCCAAATGGAACGGTTTTAACACCCTCAAAGATGTCGCCAAGGTTAAGATTCCAACCCTCAGCATCAGCGGCTGGTGGGACGGAGATGAAATCGGCACCCAGCTGATCTGGCAAGCACGCCGAGAGGCAGGGTTGAAGAATCAATGGCTCGTCTACGGCCCTTGGAGTCACGCCTTCAACACCTCCACCAGCATCGGTGACGTCGATTACGGTCCTGACGCCATCATAGACCTGGACAGCCTTTACCTGCGCTGGTTCGACACTTGGCTGAAAGGCAAATCGGTGGCCCTCGAAAAGCAATCCAAGGTGCGCGCTTTCGTCGCTGGCGAAAACAAATGGCACGATCTCGGAGACTGGCCTGATGACGAAGCAAGCGCATCGTCAACGATGTACCTCAGCTCTGAAGGTCCCGCCAACGGCCTGAAAAGCGTCGGTGGCTTCGCCGATGAAGTACCCAAGGAACAAGAGCCCGATCGGTACGCCTATAATCCGGCGAACGTAGAGGTCCCCGAAATCCTAAAGTCGGAATCCCTGACGTCCCAGAGCCTCGCCTTCAGGACCGTGGCCCGTGCCGACAACTTTCTCATCTACCGAACGCCCGCCATGAAGAGACCCACAACGGTCTCAGGTCCCATCTCGCTCGACCTCTTCTTCTCAACGACCGCCAAAGACACCGACTTTTTCGCCGTACTTGTCGATGAAGACGAAAGGGGTGCAATGCATTTCGCTGACCAGCCGGGCAAAGTCCGGGCTTCCTTCCTCGAATCACACTTCAAGAGGTCGCTCCTAACCCCCGGCAAGGTCTATCGCGCGACGATAAAGCTGTGGGACACCGCACATTGCTTCCTCCCCGGCCATCGCATGGTCCTCGTCATCACCAGCTCCATGTTCCCAGCCTACGCGCGAAACCTGAACACCGGAGAGCAGGACAAAGACGCCGTCCGAATGGTCACCGCCAGCCAAACGATTTACCATGACCGCCAGCATCCGAGCGCCCTCCACTTCCAAGTTCTTGAGACGAAGAAGTTACCGGCCCAGGCCGCCGCGAACTCTAGTTATGTCGAAATGAGGGAGAATTGAGTCAAATGGAGCTGACCAGCCCCCCGATTCAGTATGTTGCTCGCGAGTTCCGCAAGGCCCTTCGGGTGTTGCTGATTACGTTGGCCATCTGCGGCCTCCGATCAGTCGGGCTTTGCCAGACGACGGGCTCCGCCCCTCGTCCGAATCCCGTCTTGCGGGTCATGTATTTTAGTTTCTTGTCGGATACCTTTGGTCCGGTCTCATACGACGACGCCAAGAATTATCCAAAGACATTCGTTGGCAGGATTGGGCCGTTGGACTATGGCGGACTCCAGTTCATGATGACCGACTTTACGACGGAAACCAAGTTTGATGCGAGGGAGAACGTGCGCCTGATCATCGAAGTTGACGGCAAGTTGAGCTATGTCGTTGACACTAACGGCAACGTGTGGACACCAACCAGGCAGTTCCAACTGAGCCCTCGCGGCTTCGTTGCCCTTTACCAATTTGCGGAAGACCTCTTCAACGAGAAGCCGCCGATGAAGTCTGCGCGTCCGAAGCCCCAACCAAAGCGAAAAGAGGCTAAGGGTGCTTCGGCCAGGTGACGGCATCCATCACAGGGTAATGAAACGGCGAGGACGCCCCATACTCCTCCCGAGCTCAAAGATCAACGCGCCCACCTGCGATCAGCCAGAATAGAACCCATGCGATTCCAGGCTCCACGCGGCACCAACGACATCCTTCCCAGCGAATCGCATCGTTGGATCGAGCTCGAGACAGCCTTCCGAGCCCTCACATCCCTCTACGGCTACCGAGAAATCCGCACCCCTGGGTTCGAAGACACCGAGCTCTTCGTCCGCTCCTCGGGCGAAACAAGCGATTTCGTCCCGAAAGAACTGGATGACTTTCAAAACAAGGCCGAACGCAAACTCCCACTAAAACCCGAAGGAACCGCCCCCATTATCCGGTCCGTCGTCGAACACAGCCTGTGCCCACCCGGGACGATCCTCAGGATGAGTTACATCACGCCAATCTTCCGCTACGACCGACCCCAAAAGGGCCGCTATCGTCAAGCGCACCAATTCGGCCTTGAACTGGTCGGCAGCGGTTCGCCGGAAGCTGACGCCGAAATCATCGAAATGACGATTCGGTTCTATGAAGCCATCGGCATAGACGGAGCCATGGCCCGTCTCAACTCGCTTGGCCAAAGCGATTGCCGGCGATCCTACCGCGATGCGTTGCTCAAATACGCAGAACCGTATCTGAAAGGTGAAAGCGAAGAAGCGAGAGCCAAAATCGCAAAAAATCCCCTGAGGCTCATGGATTCCAAGGCACCCGACGTCCAAGCGCTGATGAAAGACGCGCCCGTCATCACCGATTTCTTGGAGCCAGAATCCCGCGTCAACTTCGAGAAACTGCAAGCCCTCCTGAAGGGAGCGGGCGTGCCGTTCGAACTCGATCCCAGCGTCGTTAGGGGTCTGGATTACTACACAGAAACCGTCTTCGAAGTGCAGACCGACAAACTCGGCGCCCAAAGCGCCCTATGCGGCGGCGGTCGATATGACGGCCTTGTGAAAGAACTCGGCGGTCCGCCAACGCCCAGCGTCGGCGTCGCCATGGGCATTGAAAGGGCCCTCTTGGTCTTGGAAGAAATGGGTAAGGCAACGTCGCCTCCCACCGTCGATGCCTACGTCGTCAGAGCCACCCCGGACGCCGATAATGAGGTCATCACCCTCACCCGCGAACTGCGAATTGCCGGCATCTCTTGTCTTGCCGACATCGACGGCAAGAGCCTCAAATCACAGCTTGGACAAGCGGACAAGGCGGGGGCACGATTCGCCCTCATCATCGGATCGGACGAATTGGCCAAGAACGTCGTGCAACTGCGTGATCTCAAGAGCAGCGAACAAGCCGAGACGCCAAGAGTGGGAATCGTCGACGCTTTGAGGGCCAGGATTTGATCCCAAACTCGGTCGATTCTAAACCCAACCCAAGGCCCCGTGCAAGGCCCCCCCGCCCCTTTCCTACCACCCGTGGCCATTCTGCAGGCCATTCCACCGC
>CAZUCK010000011.1:10166-47741 GCA_964619505.1 uncultured Fimbriimonas sp.
AGCAAGCGGCCAGCTACGACTTCCGCGGCGGCATGACGTGGGCGGAAGCCACCGCCATGAACGTCGTGCTCGAACCCGAGCTCGTGCCCTTCGACCATCCGCTCTGGATCGTCTACTCCTCGGGCACCACCGGCCTGCCCAAGCCCATCGTGCATTCGCAGGGCGGCATCGTTCTCGAGCATGTCAAGCTCACTACGCTCCATCTTGCCCTGAATCCCGGCCACCGCCCCAACCAAAGCGGCCTGGCAAGGCCCCATCGCACCTTTCGAGCGGCGCTGGTCGTTGCGGCCGCATTTTCCTCGGCTCACGCCCTCGCTCAGGTTCCTGACGTCCTCGTCCATTTGGACATCAAACTGAACTATCGCGCCTTGAATGACGGTGGCACCTCCATCCGGTGGTACGACACCCTCGGTGGGCAAAGCACGGTCGGCCTCGCTTTCACGTTGGAACCCGGCCTAAAAGCCCTCGTTTCTCAGCGATTGGAACGTATCCCCCACGACGGCGACCCGGACCAATTGGACGAGTATTACGTGGAAGATGAAGGCAACTGGCGGGTGGGAAAGCAAGCCCTCCCTTTCGGCCCCAGGTTCCTAAGCCGTGAGAACGCATTGGCGGCGCGGACCGATACGAGTTTCTTCATCGCCCAGATTCCCATGCTTGTGGCGGTATGTGACGCCGGTCCAGGCAGACAGCGTGGCGTCGTTGTGCGCTTCGGCACCAGGTTGGGGGTCAGCGCCGAAATTGGCGATCATTTCGGCATCTCGTCATCCTCGCTGGTCGCTCTCAGAAAACCCGAAGACGCACCCGGTGTCGGACGGGGGTTCAAACAAATGTTCGGCATTGATTATACGAATGGAGCTCGAGAAATCAGCTCCACTGTCGAATTCGTCGCTCAACGCCAAGGGGAAACTGCGACCGACCTCGATGAGAATGTCTTGGACGTCAGCGCCACCCTGAAGCCCGACAAGTACCGGGCACTCACCCTCGGCTTTACGCGTGCCTTCGAACAGTCGACGGACGTCATGCGGTTGAGCGGTAGCTTTGTCGCATACCGCGGCGCAATGGTTGAGCCGGCGGTCCGATTCAAAGATGGGAGACTTTTTGATTTCGGCCTTTCTCTGCGTCTTAAGCTGTAGACGATGAAAGCGGTCTTAAGCCCCATCTCCTTGGCAATTCTGGCCTGCGCGGTCGTACTCGCGTTCTTGAACATGCCGCTGGCATTGGTTCTGGGACTGGCGTGGATCGTCACGAGCGCGTGGTCCCTGATGCGCAGCACCCAACATCGACACGAAGACCTGGTAATCGGCGAAAACCTCAGACCGGAGAGCCAATTGCTCCTGAAACCGATTAAGCGCCTAGCCGCCGAGATGCATGAACTCGTGGAATCCAGACCCGTCGACAGCGCCGTCGCAATGGTCGGCAAGGAAGTGCTGTCCGAATGTGATCGGGTTGTACGGCAATGTGCTGCATCACTGACCGTGCACGACGATCTCAGGAGATTGTCACGCGGCAGATTCGAGGCCACGAAAGAGATCGACCGAGTGCAGGCGGCGATGGCCACCGCAACGTCACCTGAGGAGCGCGCTGCAATGGAGACCACTATCGCAGCGCGCCAATCGGAATTGGGCCACTACGCTAAAATCGAATCCGCCCTCGAAAAAATCGATTCCGACCTGAAGCAGGCGGAGGCCGCCTTGGCCGAAATGAAGGCGAGGCTGGCATTGAGCGCCAGTGGAGTGAGTCAAGCGGAGGCTGACTCGTCGGAACTGAGGGAGAGTCTCATTCGGGTAAGAGCCGTAACGTTGAGCGTCGATGAAGCGGAGCAACTCATACGTGGGTAGTCCCACCCGGCTCCAAGCCGCCAGAGGTACCTTATAGAAGATGAGCACCGGACGCCGCGCCTACGACCTCCTGCGCGGCTACGTGGGCCGCGAATACGACCGTTTGCAGAGCGTCAGCCGCATCTCGGCGGAAATGGAGCTCGAGCAAGCGATGAACGATCCAGCACTCGGTGCCAATCGAGCCTTCACACACACCGAGAGTAAGAGGGTTGAGCCGAGAGAACCGGTCGATCCCAAAGCGCATGCCGCGCGGATTCTCGGTGTGACGCCAAGTGCCACTTTCGAAGAAATCCGCAAGTGCTACGAAACATTGAACAAGCGAAGCGATCCAACGAACTTTCCGGAAGGCTCCACTGAACGCAGCCAAGCTTCGGAGATTCAACGCCGCGTGCAATGGGCATACCAAACGCTCACCGAGAATGTCGACGCAACCGAAAAGCGGTTCCGCTCGCTTGAAATCGAATAGACGAAGCGGTCAATGGACATCAAAGCGATTCACGAAGCCAACCGCAAGGGCTGGAATGAAGGAGCGGTTCACTACGCGGAGTCCGTACCCGAGCAAATCGAGTTTCTGCGAGAGGGAGGAAAGAATTTCTGCCCTCCCGAGTTTCATTACTTGAAGGACTTGAACTCATGGTGCCATCGGGCGGTTCACCTGCAATGCGCTGGAGGCACGGACACTCTGTCGCTGCTCAATTTAGGGGCGACTGAGGTTGCGGGCGTCGACATAAGCGAGTCGATGCTGACCTGCGCAAGGCAAAAAACTGAAGCGCTCGGAGCAAAAGCGACGTGGTACCGAAGCGACGTTTTGGAAACGCCTCACGACCTGGACGGAACCGCAGACCTCGTATACACCGGCCGCGGTGCCCTCTGCTGGATCATGGACATCGATGCCTGGGCGGCCGTCGTCGTGAGACTCTTGAAGCCTGGCGGCAAGCTTTACGTATTTGAAGGCCACCCGATAACCTGGGTGTGGGATTCCGAGGCACCGGAATATCGCTTTGACCGTGCGTACGGCGACTATTTCACGGAGCGCGTCATGGCCGATTCCGGTTGGCCGACCACCTACATCGGCGACTTGGGCAAGCCAAAGGAAGAACACGCAGTAAAGTACGAGAAACAGTGGACTCTTGGCACGCTTTTAACGGCTTGCGTTCGTGCGGGCTTGGCACTTGAAGAACTCGGCGAACATCCTGACCAGTATTGGGATCAGTTCCCCCGCATACCCGCCGATCTGATCAAAAGGCTTCCGCAGACGTTTTCACTGCTGATGAGAAAGCCCCGCTAGGAGAAGCCCGGCCCCAGACCGTGCAATAAGGTGCCTCTGCGCCAGTCTCAAAGCGCGACGCTCAGCGGCCGGCATCGGCAGATCGTCCAGTTCCTGGCTCGTCAGCCAACGCAAGGCAGGGTCTTGAGTCCCGACTTCCGCCAAACAAATGTCCAATCGAATTTTGTGGTGGGTCACGACGTGCTTGATCGTTCCCAGGTGAAGGTCTCGCGAGTCGACTACCGGCTCTCGAGGGAATTCCCACATACCCTGCCACCACTCGCCTTCGGGAATTTGTCGGACACCGAACTTCAATGCGCAATAAGGAATTCGAACATGTCGCTCCAACGAAACCACGCCCCGTCGGGGTTTCGGAGAGGGAAGGGAGCCTTGGCAGGAAGTTAGGTAGGCGAAACACGTTTCGCTGAGTGGACATCTTTCGCAGAGAGGCTTGCTTGGCTTGCACACCGTTGCACCAAGTTCCATAAGTGCCTCGTTGTGATTGCCCGGACGTGCCGCATTGAGAACCTTTGCAGCCCAACCCCATGCCTCCGAGGTCAATTTCGGACCGCAGGCGTCACAGCCTGTCACACGCGCGAAGACTCGTTCGACATTGCCGTCAGCCAAGGGGGCCGGCTCGTCGAATGCAATAGAGGCGATTGCCGCAGCGGTGTATCGGCCGACGCCAGGAACCTTGCGCCAATCGGCGGCTGTCGTTGGCATCCCCGAAAGAGCGACGAATCTAGCTCCATTCAAGAGCAGTCTGCAACGCCGATAATAGCCCAACCCCTGCCACAGACTAAGCGCTTCTTGTTCATCAGCTGCGGCAAGCGAGTCGACGGTGGGGAAGCGCTCCATCCACCTCACGTAAAAGGGAATGACGGTTTGCACCTGAGTCTGCTGGAGCATGACCTCGCTGACCCAAACCGCGTACGGATCTCGTGACACCCGCCAAGGGAGGTCACGGCGGTTCAAGTCGAACCAGGCTAAGAGTTTATCCAACCGGCTGAAATCCCAACTCGTCCAGAACTTTCTCTGGCTCGTCGCTGGCCGTGAGAATGCGCCCGATCACCAGATAGTCGGCCCCATCGTCCAGCGCTTGCATGGCATCGCCCACTCGCTTCTGGTCATGAGTCTCGCTGTGAGCGAGACGAATGCCAGGAGTGACGATGATTCCCGAGTGCCCGATGGCGGCTCGAATGGGTTTGATCTCTTCCGCTGAGCAAACAACCCCGTCCAATCCTTCATTGATGGCCAACTCAGAAAGGTAGACCATGTGCTCCTCAATGGATCGGTTAACGCCAATATGGTCTGTGAGCACATGCTGGTCGAGCGAGGTGAGGACCGAGACGCCGATGAGCAATGGCGCCTCTTCTTCGGCGAAGGCTCTCGCTTGCTCGACCGAGGCGGAAAGCATCGCGGGCCCGCCGGAGATGTGGAGGGTCATCATCCAAACTCCTCGCTTTGCAGCTTCTCGTACGGCCAAGGCAACTGAACTTGGGATGTCATGAAACTTGAGGTCGAGGAAGATCCGATTGGCTCCGGCGTCCCTAAGACGATCGACCACACTGATGCCATTGGGCAGCGTGAGCGCATGTCCGATTTTGAAAGCCCCAACGTGGGGGGCGAGTTTCTTGGTGATTCGAATGGCTTCGTCGAGATCCCCTGTGTCCAGGGCGCAGATGACCTTGCGTGAATTGTTTAGCATTCCAAAATCTCATTGTTGCTGGAATTCGAACGGTTATGGTAGTTGTCCAGGACTAAGGCGGACAAAAATTCTGTCCTTTGCCGCCGGGTGCCTCAAATTTGTAACGGATGGTAAAGTGGGAGCGATCCATGAAAGCCGTCTACCCGCTCACTCCTCTCGCCGTCCTTTTTTGCGTTTCCTTCGTCGGCGGTTGCCAGCCACGCATCAAAAGCGTTGAAAGCTTCGAATCCACGATGACCCCGAACCCGAAGGCGACCGGTGCCACCCTGGATCCATACACATACGGCGGAACGGCAATGGCGTCCGGGGGAACCCAGCCCCAAACGTCGTTTGCTTCATATGCGGCACCCGCGGTGAACACCGGAGGCAGCGTGGGGACAAACTCCAACGTTCTAGTTTTGAGCCAGATGCCGCCAACGGCCAAGCTTGTTCCTGCTCGCGCCTCGGCCAAAACAACCAAGCTCGCTAAAGCCGCTCCCGCTAAGCCCGCCAAGAAATAGTTTCAACGTTAGGGTGCGAAGGGGTCGTGCAAATTGACCCCGCCGGGGGCATACGTCTGGCTCAACATTCTCCATCCCGCGTGAGTGTCCGCGAACACGTAGTTTGCTCCTTCATTGTGCCTTAAGGCTGCGATTGCCCCGTCATGGGGATCCATGTCATTGGCGGGAGCGACTGAAGGGAATGTGGTCTCGTTCCACCAAGGATGGTAAATGTCGTCACAGTACTGGGGCGAAGTGTCAGTCGCCACGCTCCGTCTTTCAGCAAGATAAATCGTGCTCGTGACGTGGTTGACGCCCGCTTCCTGCAGCCCCCAAACAAAATATCCGTTGACCAAGTAAGAATTGACGTTCGGCCCTCCTGGATTGACTTCGGTCGGGCATTTTGGATCGAAAGGATTGGGATCTGTCGGGCAAGCGTACAGTTTGTGATTGAGCATCGCCTCATCCGTCAGCTTGCGGCCGCCGCCGGCATACGGAAGGATCATGGTGAAGAGTGAGCCGATGTCCGGCTCCTCAATGCTTCCGTCCAAGTCATCGATCTGGGGCTGGGGCGTGGTCTTTCCCTTTGTCTGAGGGTAAGTGGAGTCGTAATCCTGCATGTACATTTCCACCGCGGTCCCGACCTGCTTCATGTTCGAAAGGCAAACGGCCTTCTTTGCCGTCGCCTTCACCTGAGCAAAAACAGGAAAAAGGATGGCCGCCAAGATCGCAATGATTGCGATCACGACCAACAGCTCGATGAGCGTGAAGCCGGGCAATGACTTTGCCCACGATCTGAGGCGATGCGCGGCCCTCGCGGGCGACGGATCCGTACGAAAAGAGTTGCTGGCCATTTCGATTTATTACGCTGATTGTATCGGAAGTCATCGCCAGGTCAAGCAGAAACCCTCCATATTAAGTAGACATCCCTAAACCATAGCCAAAATACTGGTAGACATTCATTACAATTCACATAAATTTCCCATAAATTTCCCTATATTTTGTGGAATTCCATTTATAATTCTCGATGTCCTGGGAGCGAAACACGGAGTGGTTTCAAACCGAGGATCCGGGGCGAGGGCGGGGGTCCTTCTCTGGTTTTGCGGGCGGCGGCACGGACGCCTCAGCCGCCCGCGCAAATCCCAAAAGCAACGCCGTGTCAAACCTTTCGTCGCAACCGGAACGACAGCGTCAGGAGCCCTTGGGGGGGACTGACAAAGCCTTGTGCGACAAGAAGGGTCGCGTCATGATTGCAAAGAAGAACCGAGAGCGTCTCGGTGATCGTTTCGCGATGGCCATCAGTGAGACCGGCTGCTTGGTGGCTTATCCTCGTTTGGTCTGGGAGCGTCTGAATGACGAGATCGACAGCTACCCCATGATCAACGCTGGCCGAAGCGATTACTCGCGTCTCCTCAACGGATCATCGGAAGACGGCCTGGAATTCGATCCCCAGGGCCGTGTCGTGATTCCGGCCAGCCTGAGGACTCAGGCCAACATTGAACTTGACACTTCGGTGCTTCTCGTGGGCTGCGGAAATCGGCTGGAAATCTGGCCCCTCGACGAATATGAGAAATTCGAACAGGATCGCGAGGGTTACAACAAAGACCGCCGCGTTAAATTCGAATCGGCGTATAACAGGATGGTGGCTAAGGCGTGATGACGCGAGAGCCCGCCGTTCTCATTCGTGCAGCTCGCTGCCAGCGCTTAGCCGCGATGCATCATCAAGAGGCAATTCCAATGGTCAAACATAAGCACGAGCCCGTCATGTTGGCCGAGATCCTTGAGACTCTCCCCTTGAAGGCGGGCGCGGTTGTGGTGGATGGCACCCTCGGGTTGGGTGGTCACTCTGTCCATTTCGCCGAAAAGGTGGCACCTGGAGGCTGTTTGGTGGGTTTGGACTGGGACCAATCCATGCTTCAGAGGGCAGAAGAGCGCTTAGTGGGCGTCCGCGGCGTTGATTTAAACCTCATCCACGACGATTTCCGCAACATGAAAGCGATCATGGAAGGGTTGGGCATGCAGGCAGACGGAATCTTGTTGGACCTCGGTTTGAACAGCGCTCAGGTGGACGACCCCGAGCGCGGACTCAGTTTTTTGGTAGATGGCCCCCTCGACATGCGCATGGATCGGAGCGTCGGTGAACCTGCCTCCGCCCTGTTGAATCGGATGACGCCAGCTCAGATTGAGCAACTGCTCTTCGATTTCGGGGACGAGCGTTGGGCGCGGGCAATCGCCAAGCGCATCGTAGAGAGGAGAAAGGCGAGGCCATTGAGGCGGACAACAGATTTGGTTGAGTGCGTCCTTGAGGCGATTCCCCCAGGTGCAAGGGATAAGCGCATTCATCCCGCCACACGCTCCTTTCAAGCTGTTCGGATCGTCGTTAACGGTGAGCTTGAGGAACTTGAGGAAGCAATGCATAAAGCCGCAAGCTGCCTGAGGCATCAAGGGGTTCTCGTCGTGCTTAGCTATCACTCTGGTGAAGACCGTTCCGTAAAGCGCGCATTTAAGGATTTGAACCAGCAAGGATATGAAGAATTGACGAAGAAACCGGTGACGCCGAGCGAGGATGAAATTCGGCGAAACCCTCGGAGCCGCAGCGCCAAGTTGCGGGCAATCAGGAGAATTTGAAGAAGCAAAGCAAGACCAGGATGGTCATGAAGCTAAGGAGTCTCAAGGATGAGCGCACTACCTCTACTCGAACCGACAGTCCGTCCGCAAGGGCCCGTTCAACGCTCTGGCGTGGCGCCGCAACGTCGCCGGCAAACACCAACAGTAGTCCGCCCAAGGCCCATGCCTCGGCCGCAGGTTCGGGCCATCGAAGTCCTCGCTGCGCGCGCGCTCAAATTTTGCTGCGTCGCAATTGCGACTTTCATGGTGAGCAGCCTCGTCGGTCATGTGATGGTGGAAAAATCGCGGCGTGATGGACTCGCGGCCCTCGCTCGTTTGAGAGATGCATCAAAAGTGGAATCTGTGCTTCAAGAACAGGTTTATGCTTTGAACAACGTGGAGGCGGTGCAAGCCTGGGCCCTGCAGCACGGGTTCAGGGCGCCAGAAGACGCGCTGCCGACTGGCCCGGAGAGCACGGTTGCCACGCTACGGTAAGCGGGACCGAGTCCGCCTCCTAAGCAACGGCGTCCTTGCTTTGTTCATCCTGGCAGCTTTCAGTCAGGCCAAAGTGCAAGTCATTGACCGTGGACATACCCTTGCTCGAGCTAGGCAGACCCAGCGTTTCGAAATGTCCCGAGTCGAGTATGCCCGCCGAGGAGCCATTCTTTCCGCCGACGGCAAAGCCCTGGCGCAAGATCAGGACGCATATGAGTTGGGGATCAATTTTGGAAAAGTTCCTCAGAGCGATGCATTCTTCATGGACTTGAGCGCCGCCAGCGGCATACCGGCGCCTGAATTCTCGGAGTTGGCAGCGTCCGGCGTCAAGAGCCGCATCTGGAAGCAGGAGATGAGCCCTGAGCAAGCGAAGGTGATCGCTCAAGTCAAGAATGACTGGCGCGCAGATGGCGTTTCGCTCTCGCGAACAGCCAAACGCAGCTACGAACTCGGTTCTTCGGCTGCGGTTGTCGTGGGAGCGATCCGAGAGGGATCTCCTGTCTTTGGCCTTGAGGCCGCAGAGAACAAGGTGCTCTCGGGCAGCGACGGAAAAACGGTCGGGCTTCTGGATCGGACGGGTGCGTTCCTTCCGATGCGCGTGGAGGCTGGAAGCATCGCCAAACAGGACGGGTTGCCGATCCTGACCACAATCGACAGCGGCCTTCAAGAATTGTCGGCGGAGGTTGTGAAGGACGCCGTGACGAAAAATAAGGCGGACAGCGGAGTGGCGATCCTCATGGATCCGAAGTCCGGGGATATTTTGTCAATGGCAAGCTATCCCACGTTCGATCCCGCCGTAGAAACTAACGTGGCAAGTGCCGAGCAACGCACGACAGACATTAATGCCACCATTCAGGAGAGGTTCGAACCGGGGTCGATGTTCAAGATTTTGACCTTGGCGAAAGCGATCGACAACGGAGTTACCACCCCAAACGACGCCATCTATTGCGGAGGTCAAATGTCCGTGGGCGGCAGCAAACCCTTCCACTGCGACAAACACGAATCCCATGGTCGAGTGACCCCAGCATTGGCCATTTCCAAGAGTTGCAATATCGCGGCAGCGAACTGGTCACTCAGGATCGGCTACGAGGACATGCTTGGCTACATCAAGGAACTTGGGCTGCTGAAGCCGACGAAAGTCGGATTGCCGGGAGAAGTTCATGGGCAATTCCGCGAAAACGAACCCGCGCGCCAACTTCAATTGGCCCACGTCGGCTTTGGACAATCGATAACGGCTACTCCGTTGGGTCTCTGCAGCGCCTTTTCGATGATAGCGAACGGTGGCGTTAGGATGCAGCCCAGACTCGTTCAGAAGATCGGCAAGGACCAGAATCCGATTCACTCGCTCGGTCCCATGGTGAAACCAGAAAGCGCGGAATTTGTGCGAAAGTGTATGGAAGGAGTGATCGAAACCGATGCGGGGACAGGCAAAGCGCTTCGAATTCCTGGCTATCGCCTTGCCGGCAAAACAGGTACCGCCCAGAAAGTCGGTCGGGGGCAATCGGGGCATGTCGCAAATTTCGTTGGATTTGTACCCGCAGTTGACCCGAAGGCAGTGGTTCTCGTCATGATCAACAATCCGAAAGCAGGAGGATTCTACGGTGCAACAGTTGCTGGCCCATGCTTCGTAAAGCTGGCAAAAGGCGTCATTCGACGGTATAACCTGGCTCCAACGGAAGGAGCATCGGTACGGGTCCGGCCCCCTCAGGGTGCGCAAGTTGACAAGATGGCGACTCAAAATGAGGTCGCGGCCAAGGAATGACGGTCACGCAGTTGTTGGAGGATTCGGGCGTTCGCCCAGAGGCATTGCAGGGGGACGCCAATGTTACTGATCTGATCTCGGATTCGAGAAGCGCAACTGCTGGATCTTTGTTTGTGTGCATGCCAAGCGGTACGACCGATTCCCATCTCTTCATCGAGCAAGCCGTCAGTAACGGATCCGTGGCCGTCCTGGCCCACACGAGGGAGGGGTATGTGGCGGCATGTAGGTTGTCCGCATGTGCGATCTTCGTCCCAATTGAGCGGGGAATGTTTAACGAAGCCTTGTGGAAGATCGCTAAATCGTTCTTCGGTAATCCGACCGTCGCCATGCAAGTCGTCGGCGTCACAGGTACCAATGGCAAGACAACCACCGCTTGGATGCTGCGCGACATGTTTGCGTCAACCGGCGTACGCTCCGCCTATATTGGAACGCTTGGATTTCATCTGCGGGGTGAAGCAAGAACCCTTGAAAATACGACTCCCTTTCCCATCGAATTGAACCGAATGCTCGCCGAAGCTCGCGACAGCGGTATCGGTTCAGTCGCGATGGAAGTGAGCAGCCACGCGCTCAAGGAGCGTAGGTCTGACGGAGTTGAGTTTGATGCCGTCGTGTTCACGAACTTGACGCAAGACCACTTGGACTATCACGGCACGATGGAGGACTACGAGTCGTCCAAACGTCGCCTGTTCGAAGACCTCCCGGCACAAACCAAAAAGCCCTGTGTTGCCGCGCTTAACACCGACGATCCGGTAGGAGCCAGATGGGCTGACGGACTCGGCTGTAAGACCTTGACCTATGGGCTGAGATCGGGAGAACTGCGAGGGGAGCCGATGGAGGTTTCCCTTGATAAGATTAGACTTCGCCTTGAATACCACGGGAAGCCTGTTGAGACAACCGTTCCGCTGGGCGGGAAGTTCAATGTGCAGAATTGCCTCAGTGCGGCGGCAGGTTTTATGTGCATCGGGCATGACCTGGAATCCGCAGCCGATGCGCTTGAGAAGGTTCGCCCGATCCCAGGTCGATTCGAATCCGTGGTGAATGACAAAGGCATAGGTGTGATCGTTGACTACGCCCACACGCCCGACGCGTTAGTGAAATTGCTTGAGTCGACCAAAATGCTCAAACACCGCAGGCTGATTACCGTATTCGGATGCGGCGGCGATCGAGATGCCGGCAAGCGGCCGAAAATGGCTGGGGCGGTCAGTGAGTATTCAGACTTGACTGTGGTTACAAGCGACAACCCGAGAACTGAGGATCCTCAATCGATCATGGGTGATGTTGTGAAGGGACTCAAACCAGGCGCAAAAGCGGTCGCAATCATCGATCGAAGGGAAGCCATTGAACGGGCGATCCTTGAAGCGGTCCCGGGCGACGTAGTCGTGATTGCAGGCAAGGGTCACGAGAACTATCAGATTATCGGGCGCACTAAATACCCAATGGATGACCGTGACCTAGCGAGGGCTGCGCTGGAGCTTCATCCATGAGCCCGATGCTCCTGGGCGACCTGGCTGTCATCACAGGTGGAGAATTGGTCGGCAGTCCTGGAATGACGGTGACAGGGTTCGCATTGGACAATCGCACCGTGAAACCGGGTGACATCTTCCTTGCAATTAGGGGAAATCGTGTTGACGGCCACGAATTCGTTGCTGACGCTTTGAAGCTCGGAGCGGTCGCGTCCCTCGTCGAACGCGAGGTTGAGGGGCCACACATTCTCGTGCACAACCTGGTTGCAGCCCTTGCCAAGATCGGCACCCACTTCCGGTCAAAGTTTATGGGTCCGGTCGTCGGTGTGACGGGCAGCGCAGGTAAGACGATGACCAAGGAGTTCTTGGCCGTGGCGCTCTCGCCCTTGGGATCGGTGCTCAAAACGGAAGCGAATCGCAATACCGAATATTCTGCGCCGCTGATGTGGGCTGAATTGAAGCCAGAGCATAAGGCCGTAGTCGTTGAGATGGCCATGAGGGGCTTGGGGCAAATCAGCCATTTGGCTTCATTTTCCAAGCCCACCGTTGGAGTCATCACGAACGTCGGTTATTCGCACATCGATCTCGTCGGTTCGCGTGAGGCGGTCGCTCGAGCGAAAAGTGAATTGCTGGAAGCTTTGTCCGCCCATGAGCTGTCGGTGCTGTGGCGCGACGACGCCTTCTACGCATTTCTCAGGGAAAAGGCCAAGGGCCCTGTCAGGACGTTCGGTTTTTCTAAAGGAGCTGATTGTCAGGTCGTTGACTACGTCGCTAAAAGCTGGAGCGGATGCACCGTCGTCGGCACGGTTGGTGGTCAATCATGGCGTGCCGAATTGCCTACCGTCGGACGGCACGTAGCGCTCAACGTTGCTGCGGCAGTCCTTGTCGCCGCTGAGCTTGGAGTCAATCCGCAGGAAGCCGCGTCGCGGATCAAAGGTGCTGCTCTTCCACCCATGCGCATGGAGGTACAAGAACTCAACGGGGCAACCGTAGTCTTGGACGCATACAATGCCAGTCCCTCGAGTACGATCGCGGCGATAGAAGCGCTCGCGGAACTGCCTGCGTCCGGCAGGCGGCTGGCGGTCATCGCGGAAATGAAAGAACTGGGCGCCTTTTCGGCGGAAGCTCATCGGCTCGTAGGGGAGGCGCTTGTCAAGCATCAAATTGATGGGGCAATCTTCCTTGGAGAGGAGACAAGCCATTGCTATGACGCTTGCCAAGGTGTAGAGAGATCGATGGCAAAGAACCTGGCGGATGTCACGCTGTTCCTTCGGAAATTGGCCCCAGGGGACGTGGTGCTTATTAAAGGGAGCCGCGCGATGGAACTTGAGAGGGCACTGGAACCGTTGACAGGGGTGGTCACTTGATACCGGCCCCTACTGCCCTAGGAAACATGTCCGCAATCTTTTGGGTCTCTTTGGTCTTCGCTGCGGCTTTCGCCTTGCCAATCTACAGGGCTCTGCTTGCCTTGAAGTCCAGACAAGTCATCAGCGAATTTGTTCCCGAGCATGCAAAGAAGCAGGGAACGCCGACCATGGGCGGCCTCATCGTTGTGATTGGCTTCACGCTGGCATGCTTGTATGCAACTTTTATGGACCTTGCTCCCGGGCCCGTCTTGCCGGTAGCCGTAGCGCTCTGCGTTGGCTTCGCCTGCATCGGCTTCCTTGACGACTTTGTCGTGCCTAGAATGGATGCAGGCAAAAGGGGGTTGGGGTGGAAGCAGAAGCTTTTTCTTGAAATCGCGATTGCCGGCGCGGCGGCCCTGTGGTTGCGGCATGGCCATCTTGGTACTGCTGTCGTTTTGACCACGATCGTCATCTTGTTTTTTGCGAATGCCTACAACTTTGTCGATGGAATGGACGGACTCGCCGGTTCTGTACTCATTCTGTTCGGAGGCGGCCTTTGCGCTTTGGGGCTCCTCCAAATGAGGCCTGATGTCTACCAACTGCTCAGCTTGGCGCTACTTGGCGCGGTCATCCCGTTTCTCTTCCTGAACGCTCCCCCCGCAAAAATCTTTATGGGCGACGTAGGTGCGTTACCGATCGGGGCAGTCTTGGGCCTTATCGTCAATGACTTTTTAAGACCCGGCCGCATGAAGTTGCCGCCTCACTCCGTCTCCTCACTTGGCATCTTTCCGCCGCGTCCTTTGATGGGTGTTTGGCAGACGGCGCTTCCGCTCTTCGTGCTCAGCATCTTGTTGATCATTGAGTTGGTTCCGGTGCCCCTGCAAGTTGCTTCCGTCAAGCTGAGAAAGAAACGGTTGTTTCCAATGACCCCCATCCATCACGCCTTCGAAAAGGCGGGTTGGCCCGAATCCAGGGTTGTTTGGTTATTCAGCCTGTTCCAACTGCTCCTGGTGGCCCTGGCGTTGGCCATAGCGATTGCTCAACCGGTGATCGTTCAGTGAAGGTCGCCGTCGTCGGCCTCGGCCGCTCCGGGCTTTCTGCGGCGAAAGCGGCCACCAAAGTTGGCGATGAGCCCGTCGTCTACGATCAGAATACGGCTGATTCTCCATCCAGGATCGCAGCAAAAGCTGAATTGAGTGCTCTCGGGATTCAGGTGGAAGACGGTTGGAAGGACGCGTTCCCGGAGAAGACCATCATTGCGTCCCCGGGCGTTTCGCGGACCAACCCTCAACTCGTGGAGGCCGTAGCCGCCGGTAAGAATGTGATCTCCGAGGTTGAATACGCCTATCGGATATCGAATGCGCCCATTGTGGCTATCACCGGAACCAATGGCAAGAGCACGACGACTGTGATGACCTACCAGTGCCTGCGTGCATGCGGCGAAGACGCCGTGCTGTGCGGAAACATCTATGGTTCCGGATACGATGAAGTGCCCCTCACGGAGGCGGCGGCTCACGCAGTCGATGGACAGGTGCTGGTGGCCGAAGTCAGTTCGTTCCAGTTGGAG
This sequence comes from uncultured Fimbriimonas sp., assembly GCA_964619505.1. GTDB lineage: Bacteria > Armatimonadota > Fimbriimonadia > Fimbriimonadales > Fimbriimonadaceae > JBBQMJ01. The sequence goes on from CAZUCK010000011.1 coordinate 24,702, forward strand.
TGGGTGAAGCTCTTTAAGCCGGTTGCGGCCGGCATTACGAACATTTGGCCGGATCATCTGGATCGTTATGATGGTTCCTTCGCAGATTATGCCGCGACCAAGCAAAGAATCTTTGCCGCCCAAGGGCCCTCGGATTACGCCGTCGTGAAAGCGAACGACCCTGCCGTCAAAGCGCCACATGGGCATGGGTCGCCGCAAGTGTTGACCTTCGGCGCCAACGGTGAGCACGCTCAAGTTTCAGATGACACGCTTACGATTCTTGGGCGAACCATAGCCATTCGGGACCTCTCGTTTGCCGAGCCGCACAATTTGTTGAACGGTGCCATGGCCGGTCTCTTGGCGTTCGGGTTGCTGCGCCATAAGGCAGTGATTGATTCAGATTGCCATGCCGCCGAGCTCCTGAACCAAGCTGAGGAGCATGCGTTGACGGTCCGGGCGTCTCGTCAGTCCGCTTACAACCGGAAGGTAGCAGCGACCGCACCTATGGCCCTTCCACAGGCGATCCTTGAGGGCCTGAAGCAGTTCAAGGGTTTGTCACATCGGATGGAACCCGTTGGCGAGAAGAACGGAGTGCATGTCATCAACAATTCAATGTGCACGAACCCCGACGCCGTCATCAAATCTTCAATGAGCGTCCGAGGGCCAAAGCACTTGCTCATTGGCGGCATCAACAAGAGGTTGGATTTCAAACCGCTCAGAAACTACCTTTCAAATCGACAAAATCACGTCTACATTTATGGGCGGGACAGAGTTGAAATCAGCGAAATGTTGGGCGGGTGGCCCATGTTCGAGTCGATGGAGGAGGCGTTTGACGCGGCCGCTGCGGTCGCTACGGTGGGCGAGACCATCATGCTTGCGCCCGGTTGCGCAAGCATGGATCAATTTGAAGACTTCCGTGACCGTGGCAACGTCTTTAAGCACATCGCCAAGAACTGGCTGGAATCATGACGTCAATCCTCAAACTCGTAGGGCGACGAGCTCGCTTTCGCTTTTCCAAGATCCAAGACCCGGCACTGCTTCTCTTGGCAACGCTGGCTACGGCCATAGGCTTGATCGTGATCTTCGACGCCGGTTTTGCCAGGTCCCTGCAGAGCCAACGGGGGGTGATTCCCAGGGAGTTCCTCTCCCAACTGGCTTTCATCCCCTTCGCAGTCCTAGGTTCGTTCATCTTCGGTTCCATATCGCAAGACAAATGGATGAGGTGGTCGAAAGGGCTTTGGTTGGTGACTTTGGTTCTTCTTGTCGCGGTGACCTTGCCGGGATTGCGCTACGCAATGAACGGCGCACATCGATGGATCAAGGTCGGCCCATTGATCCTACAGCCCGCTGAATTTGCAAAGATCACGGCCGTGCTCTATGTGGCTGGCGTGTTTGCCACCCGCAAGGCATGGCCGAAGAAGATCAAGCCTCCGAAGCACTTCGCGGATCGCATGGATCGTATCGTGATTCCCAAACTGGGTCGTGTTCTTCCGGGTCTTTGGATACTTGCTTCCGTAATTCTAATTGCGAAAGAACCCGACTTGGGCACCGCCGCCGTGATAGGAGCGAGCGCCTTCGCGATGTTCGCGGTCGGAGGCGCAAGCAAACAATCGTTGATCGCGGCACTGCTGATTTCAGGGATCGGCTTGGGCGTTTTGGTCAAAGAGGAGCCTTACCGATGGGTTCGCATCATCAATCACACCCGCCGCTGGGACGATGAAAACATGGATGACACCGGTTACCAGACCGTTCAGTCCGAGTTGGCCATGGCAAGCGGAGGCGCTATGGGAGTTGGGATAGGAGCCGGCCGGTCCAAGCATGTACTTCCCGCCACCACAACGGACTTCATCATGGTCACGGTCGTGGGAGGGTTTCGCCCCATCGGGTGGGGGATAGTTCTGGCAGGGCTGGGTGCCCTTGTCATGAGGTTGCTTGCATTGGTCAGGAAAGCGCAGACGCCATTTGCGAAGATGGTGCTTAGCGGTACGGCTGTGTGGTTCGGAATTCAAACGTGCGTGAACGTGATGATGGCAAATGGGTTCCTTCCTGCCATCGGCATACCCCTGCCGTTCATCAGTTCGGGTGGCTCAAGTTTGATCGCCCTGTGGCTGGCGTTGGGTCTTTGTCAGTCGGTGCTTGCACCGCGGGTGGAAAAGGAGGCTCTGTGTGCGCCTAATCATCACCGGTGGGGGCACCGGCGGCCACGTTTATCCCGCGCTTGAAGTCGGTCGGGCCGCGCAAGCGCGCGGGCACGAGTTGCTTTACTTGGGATCACTGCGAGGGCAAGAGGGAGCAGCCTGCGCCAGCGAAGGCATAGCGTTCCAAGGTTTCCCATCGGAACCACTGTACAGCATCCGGACATTCAAGGGCGTCAAAGCGGCGTTCAAGTTGCTGTCGGCGATGTCGGGCGCGAAGAAAGTCCTCAGACATTGGAAACCCGACGTCGTATTTTCTACGGGTGGCTATTCGGCCGCGCCAGTTATCAACGCAGCCAGATCGCTCCATATACCATACGTATTGCTTGAGGCCAATTCTGTGCCGGGGCGCTCCAATGCCATATTTGCTAAACAGGCAAAAGCGGTGGCCACCGTCTTTCGCGCCACCGAGAAGTACCTACTGGGAAGTAAGATCGTCCGGACAGGCATGCCGGTCCGAAAGGCACTGAGAGATGCCGCTGCAACCAAGTGCTCATCCGATATGCAGAACGTATTGATCATCGGTGGCTCCCAAGGCTCCGAATTCCTGAATTCGAGATTGCCCGAAGCGGCATCTGAATACAGGGGGCCGAATGTGCACTGGAGGCACGTCGCTGGCAAAGCGCACGTAGAGGCTGTCTTGAAGGACGTTCTCAGGCGGGGCCTCAAGGACTATGAAGTGGTGCCATTCCTAGGCGCGGACGAAATGGCGCAGGCTTATGCAAGGGCCACTTTGGTCGTAGGAAGAAGCGGCGGTAGCCTGGCAGAAGTGGCGCTATTTGGATTGCCTTCCGTTCTGGTTCCCTTGCCGACAGCGGCAGGGAATCATCAAACCCGTAACGCCGAAGAGTTTGTCGAAATGGGCGCGGCAACCATACACCGGCAAGAGACTTCAACTTCTGCTCGGCTGGCGAAAGAAATCGAGGAGTGGTTGGTCGACGCACCGAAACGAGATAGGGCATCGCAAGCTACGCGAGCTTTCGATGCGCCCGATGCCACGGAACAAATCATGACCCTGATCGAAGAGGCCGGCAAGTGAGAACCGCTGCGGAAATCTCGTTCGCCTTTGCCGACCGCGATACTTTGGACGGTCGCGATTCGTTCTTTCTCGTGGGCATTGGCGGAGCTGGCATGAGTGCCCTCGCACGGATGCTGAAGCATCGCGGCCACAACGTTCGGGGCACAGATTCGACGCCATCGGATGTTACGTCCGCTCTCGAGCTGGAAGGCATCCCAGTCAGTATTGGCCACTCCGAAGAAGGCATCCACAAAGGCGATGCCGTTATCCTCTCCGACGCGATCGATTTGGCCGCCTCACCCGAAGTCTCTGCAGCAAGACATCTTGAATGCCCACTGTTCAGAAGGTCCCAGGCGCTGGGGTGGTTGCTGAAGGGAGCCAATGTCATTGCGGTGACTGGAACGCATGGCAAGACGACGACCACCGGCATGTTGGGAGCCGCATTGATTGAGGCTGGTTTGGACCCGACAGTTGTCGTTGGGGCAAACATCCCGGCATGGGGAGGTCCCGTTGTAGAGGGACAGGGAACATGGGCCGTCGTCGAGGCGTGTGAGGCTTACGATAGCTTCCATGATCTTGATCCGAAGATCGTCGTGCTCACGAACCTTGAGTTGGACCATGTCGACTTTCATGGCAACTACGAGAGGCTTCGGGACAGCGTCGTCAAGTTTGTGAGTAAAGCTGATTGCCTCATTTATTGCGGCTCGGATGACGGCGCCAGAGAAGTGGCCAGCTTGGCCGGGGTCACGGCGACCGACTATCGCCAGGAGCACTTTGACGGGAAGCCGGCACTGTCGGGTCGTCACAATCTCTTGGATGCCGCAGGGGCTTTGATGGCCGCCGTCTCAGCAGGGGCGGATCGTGAAGCGGCCAAACAGGGCATCGAGCGGTTTACAGGGGCCGAACGCCGCCTACAGATTCTTAGGGAAAATTCGAGAGGCATCTCGGTCGTCGACGACTATGCTCATCACCCAAGCGAGATAGCTGCCAGTATTCAGGCCCTACGCGAAAAGTTCCAGGGCCAAAGACTGGTGGTGGTTTATCAGCCGCACCTGTACAGCCGCACTGCTGGCCTCATAGAGGAATTCGCTAACGCCCTCACTGACGCTGATGTCATCGTCCTGACTGACATTTATCCGGCCCGCGAAGAACCAATGGCGGGAATCAGTAGTTCTCGCATCGCTGAACTGATCGCAAAGCCCACTTTCTATTATCCATCCCGCCACTTCTTACCGGAAGCTTTGTTGCGTTTGGCAGAGCCGGGAGACGTGGTGGTTGGAATGGGCGCAGGGAACATCGGCGAATTTGCCCCCTCATTAGTGAGGTTGATCGAAGATCGGTCAAAACCAGGTCGTAAGACAAGGGTGGTGGTTATTTTCGGTGCGGACAGCGCCGAACGCGAGATATCGATCCAGTCGGGACGAGCTGTCCATAGAGCGCTTCTCAACAAAGGGTACGAGAGTCGACTCCTTGACCTAACAGAGGTCCTTATGACGGGTGGGAATTTGAAGTGCCTTTTGGGAGAGGACCGACCCGATATTGCGTTCCTAGCCGTACATGGCACGAATGCCGAAGATGGGACGACCCAGGGTCTCCTGCAGACGCTGCGAATCCCATACACAGGGTCGAATTTGAAAGCAAGCGCGATCTGCATGGATAAGCAGTTGACAAAGGAGATCCTCTCACACCATGGCCTGCCGGTTCCCAAAGGGGAATTGTTGAGAACCTCTGGCGAATCAGTGAGCTTGCCACTCCCCCTGATCGTCAAACCGAACGCCCAGGGCTCAACGGTGGGACTGAGTTACGTCGACGGCAAAGATCAATTGCTGCCGGCGATTGCGAGAGCCTTCGTCTACGACGATGCTGTGCTCGTAGAGGAATGGGTGAAGGGAATTGAAATATCGGTGCCCGTTCTCGGGGATAAGGCATTGCCCGTGGTAGAGATTGCGCCAACGAGCGGCAAATACGACTACGCATCGAAATATCTCCCGGGAGCCACCGAGGAAATCATCCCGGCTCGACTTCCCGAGGAAGTTTTGGCTAGGGCACAGAGTTATGCTCTGCAGGCGCACAAAATACTTGGGTGCGCCGGCGCCACTCGTACCGACATGATCGTCCGTATGAGTGAGCCACTAATCCTGGAAGTCAATACGCTTCCTGGGCTTACCGGCACCTCCATCCTTCCGAACAGCGCTAGGGCGGCGGGCATCGGTTTTGAAGAACTCGTTGATTGGATCGTGAAAGATGCATTGAGGTGTCATGGCGAGAAAGCGTAAGAGGAGGACCCTGAAGCCTGCCCCGGTACTTGCCTTCTTGCTGCTGGCCAACATCGGTCTGGGGTTTTCCTACTCGCGCATTACAAGTGCCACGCGAGCAAGAGTGGTGGGCGCAGCGCCCTTTGACCGGCCCCGTCTGGAAGAAATCATGAAAAGGATGGCGGATCGCCCAGTTGGCGGCGTGAGTCCAAGACGCGTGGAGACGGAAGCCCTGAAGATCCCTGAGGCGCTCGACGCCGACTTTGCTAGAAACATCTTTGGTCGGGCGGAGTTGAAAATGCGCTATCGAGTCCCGGTTGCTCGCCTCGATGGGCATCCCGACCAACTGATGGACGAGGATGGTTCGATTTATGCAAGCCGTCAGGTGGTTCAGGGTTTGCCAACGTTGCATCTGCCAGAGGAAGATTCCCAACCGAGCTTAAGCTTAGTCAACAGTTGGCCCTCGCAGGCCGTTGCTACGTTGTGCAAGCGCATACCTCGCCAATTGCCCCGTGAAACTTGCGTGGTGGAGGTCCTTTCGAAGGGCGGATTATGCTTAAATATAGGGCAGTCGGGACGCGTCGTTTTCGGTTCGACGGGGCAGCTCGACGAGAAGCTCAACAGGCTTGAAACGCTGCTAAAAGGGAACCCTCAATTAGTCACAGAAATCAAAGAGATTAACCTCACGGCGCCCAGTAAACCCGTCATGAAACCGCTGACCATGGAGCGGAATCCATGAATGTGTTCGTCTCCCGAATTTCCCATAACTCATGGGTGATGCCCGTAAGCCTCATGTGCCTCGTCCTAGGCTTCATGATCGCAATGGCCCGTGTAACGGCCGGCGTCAGTCGCCAGAGTCGGATGAGCTTCATTGCGGGTGATCAATATGATCGTGTCGCCAATGGCCCCATAGACATTCAACAAAAATATGCCAGCCTCTCGTCCGATGTGACCAAGCTTCAAGCCGAGAAGACGAAGCTCGAGAACGCCCTGGCCACCCAGACCGGCACGGCAAAGGTCCTGAACGACAATCTGCAGGACGTCAAGGCTTACGCAGGCTTGAGTGATCTTGAGGGACCTGGAATCGTGATCACCCTGCGCGACAGTCAGAAACTTGGGGGACTGGCGACGAACGACACCATTCACGACACTGACGTGCTGAAGGTGGTCAACGAGTTATGGGCCTCCGGTGCGGAAGCCATTTCGGTCAACAACCACAGGGTGGGAGCCTCCACATCCTTTCGATGTGTTGGACCAGTAATCCATGTTGACGCAGTGCCGATTGCGTCGCCCGTTGTGATAAGAGCGTTGGGAGATTCAGAGACGTTGCAGGGAGGTCTGAACCTACCAGGCGGCGTCTTGAGCGAAATTCGACAGACCGACGCTAACATGGTTCAAATAGAAATGGCCAAGACGATGCGTCTGCCAGCATATTCCGGCCCCACAAGCAAGAAGTACAGCGTAGTTCCCAAGGTTAAAAAGTGATTCTCCTACTGCCCGTTTTCGCACTCATCCTTGGCGCAATCATTGCGCTCAAATTCGTCGGGCCGGTGACGGGCACCAGCGGCCAGTATCTCGCCGTGGCATGCCTTGCTGGTCTTGATACTGTGTGTGGAGGCATGCGCAGCGGCCTGGAGGGGAAGTTTCACAGCGACGTATTTATCACCGGCTTCATCTCAAACATGATCATCGCCTTCTTCCTGGCTTGGCTCGGGGACCAAATATACATTAACTTGTTCTTGGCGGTAGCTTTGGTCCTCGGCGCAAGAATCTTTACAAATTTGAGTCTCATTCGACGCTTTCTTCTGACAAAATGGCAAGACGCGCGAGAACGGCAGCGACTCCAGGAACAGGCCCAGAAGCAAACGGCCGGTGCGGAGGCCAGCGGCAATATCGCCTAAGACCCTCCAATGAAGAGTGACCTCGTCTCGGTTCTCGATCTCGGTTCGACAAAGGCTGCCTGCCTCGTTGCGTCAGAGGGCGAATCTGGTGACCTTCAAGTGCATGCGGCCGTAACCGTGGAATGCAAAGGCATCCGCAGAGGTGTCGTCAGCGACCTCGAAGAGACTTCCAGGGCCGTCGACGCGGTACTGCGTCGGGCACAGCAGGTCACGGGCGAAGAAATCGATTCGGTTGTGGTGGGCATGACAGGTGCTCACATTGAAGGGATCAACGCCCAAGGGTTTGTACCAATCTATCCTCGATCACGTTCAGTCACCCGGGAAGACGTGCTCCAGGTGATCAATCACAGTCGTCAAACGGTTCTGCCACCTGACCGCGAACAAATCCAGGCCATACCGCGTGAGTTTAGAATCGACGGCCAGAGAGGTATCCAGAGGCCGATCGGAATGAGCGGCAGCAGACTCGAAGTGACCACGTACATCATTACTGGCCAAACAGCTCAGGTTCAGAACTTGGAGCGGGCAGTAACGATGGCAGGTAAGAAAGTGGACCAAATGGTTCTGCAATCGCTTGCCTCTGGCCTAGGAGTTCTCACTCCGGAAGAATTGGAACTTGGAACCGTCATCGTCGACATCGGAGGAGGCACGACTGATGTGGCAGTCTTTCTTGGCGGATCCATCGCGTACAGCGCCTCAATTCCAGTCGGGGGCCAGCTCGTAACTTCAGACATCAGCAAGCTTTTAAAGACTACTCCCGAGGAAGCGGAGCGGCTCAAAATGGAGCATGGCGCCGCCGCGGCTCGGTTGGCGACGGATAAGGAATCCGTGAGCGTGATGCAGCTGGGTCAAACTGAGTCCCGGCCGTTGCAACGGAAAGTTCTGTGCGAAATCATCGAGAGCCGTATGCGGGAAGTCGCTGTCATGGTAAGGCAGCAGATTGAACGGAGCGGGTTCAACGGCCTGTTGCCCGGCGGCCTAGTCTTGACGGGCGGTGGTGCGATGCTGAATGGCACGGACCAACTTTTCGAAGACGTGCTCAAACATGCCCGCGTCAGATCCGCCGAGCCGGATCTGCATAACCACTTAAGCAATGGCCACAGCTTCGCAACTTCCATGGGAATGGCGCGCTTTGCAATCCAATGCAGCGATGATGAATTGGGCACCGCAGGCGGATCCGTCGATTGGAAGGACAAAGTCCGGACATTCTGGTCGTTGTTGAAGAGCTGAACGGAAGCCTTCAAGAATCTCTCACAAGTCTTGCAACGCTGCAATTCCGGGCAAGACCTTCCCCTCGAGGAATTCAAGACTTGCCCCGCCGCCCGTACTTACGTGGCTGACGTCATCGGCAAGTCCAAACTTCTCCATCGCAGCCGCAGAGTCGCCGCCACCGACGATGGTCGAACCCTCACATTCGGAAAGAGCTTGTGCGATCGCTTCAGTTCCAGCTTCAAACGGCTTCAACTCGAAAACACCCATGGGGCCATTCCAAAGCACCGTGCCTGCCTGCCTGATGATGTCTGCGAATGCGCGCTGAGTCGCAGGCCCAATGTCTGCGCCGATTTCATCTTCAGGAAGGGCATGTGCGCGGGCGACGTACGTAATGGCACTCTGGGTTAATTCGTTGCCGCAAATGATGTCGGTTGGCAGCACGATCTTCGAGGAATTTTCATCCAAGAGTCGCCTTGCATAATCAATGTTGGTCTCATCTAGGAGCGACTTCCCGATCTCAAGTCCCTGAGCCTTCAGGAAAGTGAATACCATGCCTCCCCCTATCAAGAGCCGATCGACTTTCGGTATCAGGTTGTTGATCAACTCGATTTTGCCTTTGACTTTAGAGCCGCCCATAATGGCGACGAACGGCCGCTTTGGATTTTCGACCGCGTGGCCCAAATACTCGACTTCCTTCTCGATCAAAAGCCCCGCGACTCCGGGGATGATGTGGGCAACTCCCTCCGTCGAAGCGTGCGCTCGATGAGCGGTACCGAAAGCGTCATTCACGTAAACATCGGCAAGTGATGCCAATTCCTTGGCGAACGTCGGATCGTTCTCCTCCTCTTCGGGATGGAAACGCAAGTTCTCCAGCAGCACAATCTGCCCACATTTCAGCTCCCTGCTAGCTTCTTCGACGACCGGTCCGACACAATCGGGCAACAAGCGCACCTGCGTGCCAAGGAGTTGGGAGAGCCGCTCTGCCACAGGGGCCAAGGTCAATTCAGGTGTTGCACCGTTAGGTCGGCCGAGGTGGCTGCAAAGGATGATCGCCGCATCCCTATTGCGCAAGTATTTGAGTGTCCCGATGGCCTCACGAATGCGGCGGTCGTCAGCGATGGCCCCATCCACCATCGGCACGTTGAAATCGCATCTGACGAGGACGCGTTTGCCCTTTAAGTCGATGTTTCGAATGGTTTTCTTGTTTAGGGTCATGCTCAAGAGCATTTTATCCGCTCAGCAGCGGATGCTTCCATGCAAGAAAGCCACTCTTTGGAACCCTCTTCTCAACCCGCCGTGGATCTTGTGGGTTTCTTCACTTGAGGCAAATCCAATGGCGTCTGAGCTGGAAAGGTTCGGTCCATCGCGTTGATGTCTGCTTGCATGACTTGGATTCTTTTGGCGTCGCTGGGGTGGTCGCTTAGAATCTCTGGAGGCTTTCCCTTCCCCCCCAATTCAGCGAGCAACTTGAAGACGTCCACGATGCCCTGGGGGTTGAACTTAGCGGCGATCATCATCTTTAAGCCACCCGCGTCGGCCTCACTTTCGTGTTTTCTTGAAAAGGGCAGGTTGAAGATCACGTCGTCACCGATGCTCGCCAGGTTTGAAAGACTGGAATTTGCTCGCAGCACCATCAAGAGCGCCGTAAGGCCCAAACCACGTTGCTGGCTGTCCCTGTATGCGTAGGCCCAATGTTCCTTTCTCACGTGCGTCAACTCGTGGCCCATGACACCGGCCAACTCATCCTCAGTCTTCAATTTTTCCAGCAAGCCGGTGTAAATGAAGGTTGGGCCGCCTGGGAGCGCGAAGGCGTTGACTTGCTTGCTTTCGATCACGTCGAAGGTGAACGCCCAGGGCTTGTTGTCGTGGAAGGTATCGAGCAGCCGCTGTCCAACTCTGCGCACGAGCTTCACTCTGGCATCCGTGGCGGGAAGAACCTTTTCTTTCTTCCGGAGGTCATCGCCCGCTCGACGCCCCAAGTCCACCTGTTGTTGTGGACTCGGCTTGAACATATCGGCCCGAGACAAAGCTGTGACGCCAAGGAAGGCTATCGCTATAGGCACAAGAAATTTCATAGATATGTCTATTTCGACGTTTAGGGAGTCAAGCTCGTTGCCCCAAACTTGACAAAGCACAGACCTCCTGTCCCTTTGATTTAACCAGTCTTGCTACGAGCGCAGACCAGTGGCTCGCGTGGAAGAACGATGACAGGCGTAACGTCGATAGGAGCACCTTTGAACTATGAGACGAACCTGCAGAGCATTCACCTTGATCGAAATCATGATCGTAGTCTTGATCATTGGAATTTTGATGGCAATTGCGGTGCCTAACTTTGTCACCTCGCGTCAAAAGAGTCAGACGAACAGCTGCATTGCGAGCCTCAAACAAATAGACTCGGCCAAAGAGCAATGGGCTATGGACCTGAACAAGACCAATGGGTCTACACCGACGTGGGCCGATCTGGCGCCGGGATACATTCGGGAACAGCCTGTTTGCCCAACGAGCGGTACGTATACAATCCAGCCGATGGGCACTCTACCGACCTGCACGATCGGCGGCCACTTGCTTCAATAGCGGTCCCTAAAGCCGAATAAGTCCGCGTCATTCCCCCCAGGGCATGCGCGGACTCTGCATTTGTCCCGTCCCCGTGAGGTCGTTGCAACAAGCAAGGCTTAGATGCCATTCAAGACTTGGCCTGGATTCTGAATGAGAACTAAGGAAAAACCGGTGAAAAATGCCTGTGGATATTTTTGCGAGACGATGGAATCAACAGGGCAACGAGGGGTCCGCCCTCGGAAACCGGAGGAAACGAATTTCATATGCTTAATGTCAACAGAAAGAGGGGTTTCACGCTCATCGAAATCATGATCGTCGTGCTGATCATAGGAATCCTTATGGCCATCGCGGTGCCCAACTTCGTCAAGGCTCGCACGCAGAGCCGGCAGAACAGCTGCATCGCGTCACTTAAGCAGGTCGACGCCGCAAAGGAGCAGTGGGCCATGGACAACCGAAAGAACACCGGCGACACGCCTGTTTGGGGAGATCTCACGCCGACCTATGTCCGAACTCAGCCAGTCTGCCCAGCTGGCGGCACGTATACGATCAACGCAATTGGCACTTTGCCCGTGTGTAATCAGGCCGGCCACGTCCTGCCTTAACAATTCAGGCTTCTGCTGACTGTCTACGGCAGGACATATCCCCCAGTTGAACATCGGCTGGGGGATATTTTTTGAACAAGCCTCTCGAACTGTGGGTGTCGCGCCCGGAACAGAGCTTCATATGTGGGGCTCGAAGCGCAAACCGTGACAATTGCTGTGTATGAGACTTGATCCGCAATGGAATGGACAGGCTATGGGGGTGCTGCCCTCTAATAGGAGGACTCGAATCGGATGAATAAAGTCAACAGAAAGAAAGGTTTCACGCTGATCGAAATCATGATCGTCGTGCTGATCATCGGCATCTTAATGGCGATTGCGGTGCCCAACTTTGTCAAAGCTCGAACGCAGAGCCGCCAGAACAGCTGCATCGCTTCGCTCAAGCAAATTGACGCTGCGAAGGAGCAGTGGGCGATGGACAACAGGAAGAACACGGGCGACACGCCGGTTTGGGGAGACCTCACGCCGACCTACGTCCGAACTCAGCCCGTCTGCCCGGCTGGCGGCACGTACACGATCAACGCAGTTGGCACCCTGCCGACCTGCGACCAAGCAGGCCACGTTCTCCCGTAACGGCGGAACTGTCTGACAGATTGAAGGGTGGGCGGTATCGTCCACCCTTTCGTCGTTTAACCCCGACGAGATTCAAAAAGATCGGGTACGGATCGAAGTTCTGAGGGCACAAGTCCCAAATACTCTTTGACCGATTCCCGCAATCCTTGGGTAGTGCCGAAGCCGCACGTCGAAGCGACGAGATCGACCGGATTGTCCGTATTGCACAGCATCTCCACGGAAATCTCCGTGCGACACCTATCGACGTATTCGTGGAACCCGTACCCCACCAGGGACTTGAAGACCCTGCTGAAATGGAAAGGCGAGTAACCGGCCGCTTCAGCCGCGTCCTTTAAGGGCCAAGGTAAAGCGGGGGATTCACGAACGCGTCTCGTCAGTTCCTTGATGGTGTCGGGCAAATCCAATGGTATCGGAGCCAACTGAACTTGATCTGAACCTGTCATTAGCTTTGCTACCAACTCATAGGCGGCCGAAAGGATCAGGGGCTCCGAAGCATCTCCACTGGTCCTGGCTTTGTCAAGCCTGTTCGTGATCTCGCTGAGTTGGGGGTCAATCGGCTTGCAGCCGATGGAGCGATGCCCTTGACTCAAGCGCCCTGCCGCTTTATTGGCAACCCAACTGTCCAGCAAAGGGGTGATGATCCCGGGCCAACTGATCATCTCAGTCAAATGGTCGCCTCTCGCAGCCTGCACGATCATCCGCATGCTGCCCCGAATAAAGGTCGCGCTTCGGGGCGGAACCACGATGAGCCCACCTTGGGAACCTGCACGCACCAACAAGGCGCCCGTCAAATTGAAACAAAGTAAGTTCACACCCGAGGGGACGACGACTTGTCCTGTGGCCGTTTTTGAAACCGAGCCGGATAGAGCCTCAACACGAATGTGTCTAAACTCCGGTGCTTCCAGCCGTTTGAGACCAGCAACACCGATGCCACAGTCGAATGTGACGTCAATTTGCGATTCGGGATCGCCAGTTCGCAAGCTAACTTTGCTCCAAGTCGAAAGTGTACATCAACTTAAGTTCCCATTGAGATTGCTGGTAAAGCCGCAAAACCTGCAGCCTAGATCTCCCTAAAACTGGCGGAAACTAAAGTCGCCTCTGTAAATGTCTTTGACGAAAATCAGGCGGTGATTGATGCGGTTTGGGAGTTCTCGTGCAATTCGATAAAACGTCCGAATGTGGATGCGCCTTGAAAGCAGCAAAGGACATCGGCGAGCAAGCTGCTTTGCTGGTGCTCGACGTCAGGGGCGACAGCGACCTTTCGCGAATGTGCGTTCGGCTTTCCGCCATCCAGCAGTTTGCTGCGCAGGCGCTTCAGCGCTTGGACGCTGTTCGCAGTGGAACTCACAGGTAAGATTCAACCGTGAGCGATGGTCTGAGCGTGGCCGTGGTCGGCGCCACAGGTGCCGTCGGCGGAGAATTTTTAAAGCTGTTTTCCAAGCGCCGGTTCCCTGTTTCAAGTCTCAAACTCTTCGCAAGCGCTCGTTCAATTGGAAAGCGCCTGGACTTTCAAGGATCGGAGTATCGCGTCGAGGAAACCTCTCAGACGGCGTTCGAAGGAGTGGATATCGCATTCTTCAGCGCGGGCGCGTCAAGGTCGAGAGAGTTTGTTCCAGCGGCGATCGCATCGGGTGCATTGGTGGTCGACAATTCGAGCGCTTTCCGCATGGATCCGAAAGTGCCGCTTGTTATTCCCGAAATTAATCTTCACTCGGTCAAACCGACCGATCGCCTCGTTGCGGTGCCCAATTGTTCGGCAATCATTCTTCTGATGGCGGTCTCACCGCTCCGCGAGCTTGGCAAGATTCAGCGAATCATCGTCAGCACCTACCAAAGCGCTAGCGGGGGCGGAGCAGCCATGATGCGGGAATTGGAAAGTCAAACGGCTGATGTGATCGCAGGGCGTCCTGCCATTCCAAAGCTTTTAAACCAGCCGTACGCATTCAATCTTTTCAGCCACAACACAGCGATCAACGAGCACGGCTATAACGAAGAAGAATGGAAGGTTATTGAAGAGAGTCGGAAGATCCTCGAGATGCCCGATCTCAAAATCAATGTGACTTGCATAAGAGTGCCCGTCCTTCGTGCGCACAGCCAGTCAATCACGGTCGAGTTTGCGGGTGCCGCCCCGAGTGAGGATGACGTGCGCAAAGTTCTCGCAGACGCCCCGGGTGTTCAAGTCGTAGACGACCGCGCCGCTAACCATTTCCCGACTCCGCTTGAGGCCTCCGGCAGGGACGATATCCTCGTAGGGCGAATTCGAAGAGATGTTTCCCATCCTTCAGCGATCTCGCTGTTTGCCTGCGGAGATCAGCTCCTAAAAGGGGCCGCGTTGGATGCGGTGCAGATCGCCGAGGCGCTTCTGCCGCCGGCGCGGGCCGCCGCGGTCTAGGAGCGGTTTTTGGCAATCGGCTTGACCAACCCGAGTAAGAGCGGGTATATTCCGAGGGTTTGCAATCCGCAAGGATTTGCGAAGTAAGGCTTCAAGCAGCAGATGCCCCCGACCCGCTGACGCAGGGCAACGGTTGATTGGCAAACGCTGCGGTGGAAGCTTTAACCTAAAAGGACGGCGCGGGAGCGCCTAAAGGAGCGTTGAATGCTGCCAGGAATTCTGGGCACGAAAGTTGGAATGACGCACCTCTTCACCGAGGAGGGCAAAATGGTGCCGGTTACGGTCATACAGGCCGGCCCGGTATACGTTACACAGATCAAGACGGAGGAAAAGGACGGCTACAAAGCCGTGCAGGTCGGCTTTGGCGACGTCAGCCAAAAGCACCTCACGTTTCCGAAGGCCGGACATCTGAAGAAGGCAGGTCTCACCCATAACGTTCGCACGCTTCGCGAGTTTCGCGTCGGCGACACCGATGGGATTGAACTTGGCCAAGAAATCAACGCCGACATCTTTACTGAAGGCGAGAAGATCACGGTCACCGGAACCAGCAAAGGAAAGGGTTTTCAAGGTGGCGTGAAGAGGTACCACTTCAAGGGTCAGCACATGACCCACGGCTACATGACGCACCGTCGACCCCTTTCAAACGGCGCAACGGGTCCTCAGAGAGTCTTCAAAGGCTCGCGGCGACCTGGTCGCATGGGCGGAGACACCGTCACTCAGAAAGGACTTAAGGTCGTTAAGGTGGATGCCGAGCGCAACCTGATTCTCGTCGACGGAAGCGTAGCCGGTCCGAACGGCGCGCTCGTAGTCATCAACAAGGCGGCGAGGTAAGAGATATGGCGACCAACATCGATATCAAGTCCAAGGACGGCAAGAGCGTTGGCAAACACACGCTCAGCGAGGCGCTGACAAAGATCGTTGCCTCGTCCACAACCGTGCATCGCGCAGTCGTTGCTGAAGAGGCCAATGCTCGGCAAGGTACGCAATCCGCTCTGACAAGGGCGGAAGTGCGAGGCGGCGGTAGGAAACCATACAAGCAGAAGAAGACGGGCAATGCCCGCCAAGGAACGGTCAGTGCGCCGCACTATACGCACGGTGGTCAAGCGTTTGCCGTGAAGCCTCGCGATTACGACAAGAAGGTGAACAAGAAGGAGCGGCGTGCCGCGATTCTGAGTACGCTCGTGCAGCGAGTCGACGCAGGCGACGTGACGGTGGCCGACAAGATCTTCTTCGCCGAGCCGAAAACGAAGCAGGCAACCGAAATGCTGAAGGCTCTGGACCTTTTGGATGCTCGAAGGCTCCTGGTCGTTCTGCCTCAGAACGATGCGAACACATACAAGTGCTTCCGCAACGTGCCCAACGTGACGGTGCGAACAGCGCCTTCAAGCCAGGCAGAGGGAGCTGAGGGCGCCAAGACGTCGACATTCTCCGTTCGCGACATTCTCGTTGCGACAAAGATTCTCATCGCAAAAGATGCGCTGACCCAAATTGAGGAGGTGTGGGCTAAGTGAAAGACCCGCACAACATTATTGTAAAGCCGCATATCACAGAGAAGTCCGTAGCGATGAGCTACGGCGATTCAAAGATTCGCGATGAAAAGGACCTTGTGCGAAAGTACACGTTCATCGTCGCGGAGGATGCAAACAAGCTTGAGATCAAGCAGGCATTCGAGTCGATCTACAACGCCGGCAAGAAGAAGACGGATGACTTGCTGCAGGTGACATCGGTGAACACCGTGAAGCTCCCTGGCAAAAAGAAGCGACGAGGCATGCGCGTCTCCGGTTACACCAAAGTACGGCGCAAAGCCATCATCACGCTCGCCAAGGGCCAGATGCTGGAGGATTACGGAGTCTAATGGCTACAAAACAGTACAAACCGACATCGCCTGGCCGGCGCTTCATGATCACTTCCACTTATTCGGAAGTGACAAAGAGCAAGCCGGAAAAGACGCTCGTAAGCGCCAAACCGAAGCATGGCGGTCGAAACGGCACCGGCCGCAAGACCATCGCCAACCGTGGAGGCGGCAATAAGACGCGCTATCGAATGGTGGATTTCAAGCGGGACAAGGACACGATCCAAGCGAAGGTCGCGGCAATCGAATACGATCCGAACCGCACCTGCCGCATTGCCCTGCTCCACTACCTTGACGGTGAGAAGCGATACATCTTGGCTCCCAAGGGCCTCGAGGTCGGCACTCGCGTCGAGAGCGGCGAAGGCGCCGACATTCTCCCCGGCAACGCGTTGCCGTTGAAGAACATCCCGCTTGGAACTCTCGTGCACAACATCGAGTTGCAGCCCAAAAAGGGCGGTCAGATGGTTCGCTCAGCAGGAGCCTCGGCACAGGTTATGGCCAAAGAGGGCAACTACGTGACTTTGCGCCTGCCCAGCGGCGAAATGCGCATGGTGCACAACACCTGCCGCGCCACCGTAGGAGAGGTCGGAAACTCGGACCACGAGAACGAATCGATCGGTAAGGCGGGCAAGAATCGAGGCCTGGGAAGGAAACCACACGTCCGTGGCGTCGTCATGAGCCCGCGAGATCACCCACATGGTGGCGGTGAGGCGAAGTCGCCGGTTGGGCGAAAGAAGGGACCCGTTGACCGATGGGGCAATAAGTCTCTGGGCCACCACACAAGAAGCAATAAACGCACGGATAAGTACATCGTGCGACGGAGGGGCGCGAAGTAAGGGTTAGCCCACGCGGTCAGGAAAACTATGGCAAGAAGCTTAAAGAAAGGGTTTTTCGTGGACGAGCACCTTATGAAGAAGGTGCTCGACATGAATGCTAAAGGCGACAAGAAACTGGTGAAGACATGGAGCCGAAGGTCCACGATCACGCCGGACATGGTGGGTCACACCTTCGCCGTGCATGACGGACGAAAGCATGTGCCCGTCTTCGTCACGGAAAACATGATCGGCCACAAGCTGGGAGAATTCGCCCCCACAAGAACGTTCCGCGGCCACGGCGGCCAGCTTGCTGAAAGGGGCACCAAACTGCGCTGATGCTTAGGTGCCGAGGCGGTAGAATATACGGCTTCGGCCCAAGGGTGACAAAGGCTAAAGAAACGAAATGGAAGTAAAAGCGATTACGAAATATGTGAAGGTGCAACCCCGAAAGGTTCGCATCATCGCGGACGAAATGCGAGGCAAGTACGCCATGCATGCGTCGGCACTTTTGCGATATCACCCGAGCAAGGGAGCTCGAGAGCTCCGCAAGACCTTAATGAGTGCGGTTGCAAACGCCGAAGCGAATCACGGCCTTGCGGCTGACCTCTTGAAGATCCACATCATCAAGGTGGATGCCGGGCCAAAGCAAAAGCGAGTGACTCAGAAGTCCATGGGCCGAGGCGCCCGCATCGAAAAGAAGACGAGCCATATCACCGTGGTCGTCCAAGATGCCGAGCCGACCGCCCGAGTCAAACCCCACGGCACCAAGGCAAAGCCGCGACCTACGCTCGCTGCGCCGACCGCCAAAGGCAAGAAGAAGGCTGCAAAAGCCGAAGTAGAAGCGATTGAAGTGGCGACTCCCGTGATAGAAGGGGAAGCGCAAGAAGAAGCCGTCTCGGCAGAAGCGTCGGCTGAGCCAGAAGTGGTAGAGGCGGAAGCCTCAGAAGACAAGGGAGCAGAATAACTTGGGTCAAAAGATTCATCCAGTTGGATTTCGCGTTGGAGTGATCCGTGGCTTTGACAGCCACTGGTACTACAACAAAAAGGGTTACGGCCCCGCGCTCACTCAGGATCACGAGATCCGCGAGTTCATTAAGACGCGTGTTGGCCTTGGCAACGTCTCTCGAGTTGAAATCGAGCGAGCGGCCAATCGAGTGAAGGTCACCATCTTCACGGCGCGTCCCGGTGCGATCATTGGCCGTGGAGGGCGAGGCATCGACGAACTGACCGACACGTTGAACCGAAAGGTTCGAAAGCTCGACCCAACGTCGGTCGTTCAGGTCAACGTCACCGAGATCCGACAGCCGGAGCTTGACGCACAGCTCGTCGCAGAAAACATCTGCATGCAGCTGGAGAAGCGAATTTCCCACCGCCGAGCGATGCGGCAGGCTATGACCCGCGCGATGCGAATGAACGGACGTGGAATCAAAGTCCAGGTCTCTGGCCGACTCGGTGGAGCTGAAATCGCCCGAAGAGAAGGAGACAAAGTTGGCAAGATACCCCTCCATACCCTTCGCGCTGACATCGACTATGGATTTGCCACCGCCAGAACCATGTATGGCTCGATAGGTTGCAAGGTCTGGATCTATAAGGGCGAAGTGCTTCCGGAGCGCAGAATGGCTCCAGCACCTGAGGCTGCTCCCCGACGACGCGAGCGAACAGAGGAGGCACCCGAAAATGTTAATGCCTAAGAGGGTCAAGAACGACCACCGTAAGATGCACCGCGGCCGCATGAAGGGCAAGGCGACGCAAGGCAACACCATCTCCTTTGGAGATTTCGGCCTTGTCGCCATGGATCCGGGCTGGATAACCAGCCGACAAATAGAAGCCGCACGTATCGCCATGACGCGGCACATCAAGCGCGGCGGAAAAGTTTGGATTCGAATCTTCCCAGACAAATCCTATACGAAGAAGCCGCTCGAAACCCGTATGGGTAAAGGTAAGGCGCCGATCGACGGCTGGGTGGCCGTCGTAAAACCCGGTCGAGTGATGTTTGAAATGAACGGCGTTGAAGAGAGCGTAGCCCGAGAAGCCATGCGGCTCGCTTCTTTCAAAATGCCGATAAAGTGTAAGTTCATGTCCAAGGCGGAAACGCACTTGTCGGCCAGCGCCAAAGAGACCGCGGAGGTCGCTTAAGAAAAGATGAAAGACACCAAAACGAATGAATTGAGGGACAAGACGGTTCCCGAACTCGAAGAACTCGTTCTCCGAGAGAGGGCGGCGCTCTATAAAGCGCGACGCGACCTCGTTTTCCGCCAAATCACCGACGTGAAGAGCCTCAAAGTTCGGCGACATAACATCGCCCGAATGTTGACGCTTATCAGCGAGAAGAAGAAGGGGAGCAACGCGTGAGCGAACAAACGGCAAACGAAAGAGCCTTTCGCAAGACACGACAGGGCATCGTCGTCTCCAACAAGATGGACAAGACAGTGGTTGTGAAAGTTGAGCGACGCGTACAGCACCCGCTCTACGGCAAAGTTGTGTTGAGGTCCAACAAGTTTAAGGCGCACGACATCATGGCCTGCGACATCGGTGACCGAGTCGAGATCGTGGAAACTCGACCTCTCAGCAAAGAAAAACGATGGCGCGTAAGCCAGATCTTAGAGAAGGTCAAGTAAGAGCAGCAACGGATTAAGGATAGAAAAGAAAAGCAATGGTACAGCAATTTACAAGGCTCAAAGTGGCCGACAACTCTGGAGCGCGAGAAGTCATGTGCATCCGCGTACTCAAGGGTTCGCAACCGCGATACGGAGGCATCGGTGACGTGATCGTGGCTTCGGTCAAGGTGGCTACGCCTAACATGCCTGTTAAGAAGGGAGATGTCATCAAAGCTGTGATCGTCCGCACTAAACATGCGGTCCGCAGAACCGATGGATCGACACTCCGCTTCGACGACAACGCGTGCGTCGTCATCAACCCCCAGAACATGGAGCCCCGCGGCACTCGCATCTTCGGACCGGTCGCCCGCGAACTCCGTGACAGCAATTTCATGAAGATTGTTTCCCTCGCTCCGGAGGTGTTGTAATGCCTACCAAAGCTGAACTGAAAGCCAAAGCCCAGAAGATCAAACTGAAGGTCCGCCTTGGCGATCCCGTGATCATCATCTCGGGTAAGGACAAGGGCGAGAAAGGGTTTGTGGCCAGAGTGTTCACCGCCAAGCAACGGGTCGTCGTCCTGAAGGAGAATCCGGAAAACCCTGATCAGCCGCTGCCTTTGAACGCCGCAATCAAGCACCAAAAGGCCAAGCAGCAAGGTCAGAAATCTGCCCGAATTCGGATGCCAATGCCGATTCATGTCAGCAACGTGATGCTCCTCGATCCCAACACGGGAGAGCCGACGAGAGTCGGCCGTCGCATCGAGGATGGCAAGCTCGTCCGCTACGCGAAGAAGTCGGGGACCACATTGCCGAAAGTCGTCATAGAGAAGTAATAGCGCCCGCCCTCAGGGGAACGAAAAAGGGGCTGGTCAGCAATCAGCCAACAAGGAAGAACCATGGCACGGAAAGATAAAGAACCAACAGAAAAGATGGAGACCCAGACTGGGACGGTGACATTGCCGACGCCTCGTCTGAAGAAGGTCTATACGGAAACGGTGGCACCCAAGCTCAAAGAGCAGTTTGGCTACACGTCCGCGATGCAGCTTCCCAAGCTGGACAAAATTGTCATCAACATGGGAACCGGAACGGGGGAGAAAGATCCCAAGCACCTTGAGAACTCCGTGCGCGACATGACGCTGATCTCCGGCCAGAAGCCGGTCGTCACCTCCGCGAAAAAGGCCATCTCGAACTTTAAGCTCAGAGAAGGCATGAAAGTTGGATGCAAGGTCACCCTTCGCGGCAACCGAATGTATCACTTCTTCGACAAGCTCTCGACAGTCGTCCTCCCAAGAATTAGGGACTTCCAGGGTCTTTCTCCCAAATCGTTCGACGGACGCGGCAACTACGCGCTCGGCCTCAAAGAACAGCTCGTGTTTCCTGAAATTCCGTACGACACTTTCGACAGAATCCGGGGAATGGACATCATCATCTGCACGACTGCCAAGACCGACGACGAAGCCAGAGTGTTTCTAAAGGCCATGGGCCTGCCGCTTCGCGAGAAGTAAGTATCCATTCGACCTAGAAGGGCTGACCACCGTGTCAGCCCTTTTCGTTTTTGCTTCATCCAAACGCCGCCTGGAGCCAATTTCGCATTCGTAAGCCGTTAGGGAATCTAACGACTTTAGTGCCAACCTGGCGATTTGTCATCCCGGGGCCAAGCTGGAACCCCGTTTCACGCCATACGGCTTTGAACTCGGAAGACCATGGTTCCAAGTGCGCCGTCACGCCGCGCATAGTCAGGGAGCGTGCCCAACATCTCCGTATGTGCAGCCGAAACGACGCGCGCCCAGACACTCCTTACCAATGAAGGTTGTCGTCCCCGAGCAGCGTTTGGATGAAGTTCAGCTGCCCGCTGTGATACCAGGTGTGGAGGGCCATAAATTGACATCTTTCGAATCGAGTGGTCTCCCCGCGCTCGGTGTTGACGATGCCGAACAATGCCGATTCCGACAACGCCTCCACTGTCTCAACGATCCGATCGGAAGACTTCGTGAACGCTGCGATGACAGCATCTTTAGTCTTATAATCTGGCGGCGCTTTGACCCAACCTTCGGGCCACTCGAACAGTTCTTCCCCTCGGATGGTCAATCCAACGTGGTCGAGGACCAAATTGACTTCGTAGGTCATGTCTGATATGGTTCTGGACTTGCCCCCAAAGTCGCGGGTGAAAGCTTCTTCAGGCGTCGTCTGTAAGTCCGTCAGATAGAGATAGAAGGCACCCTTGAGGTCCTTGAGCGCGCGTGCCTTGAGCTGAGCGGGCAAGGTAAGGGGATCGATGGTGTCAGTTTCTGTGTTCATGAGTTTATGGGTTCCAAAATCGGACCTCCTCGCGGTCCTTCGAATAGGGAAGTGAAGTAGCGCTCGAGATGATCTAGCGCCTCAAGAGCAGCTTCGGGGCTCTGGGTCATCTTCGCAAGGACAAAAGAGCCTTGCAAAACGGTTTGAATGAAGCGGGCCACACTTGCAGAACTCCAACGAGCGTTTGGGCAATACTTCTCTCGAGCAGCCTCAATTTCGACCGCGAGAACGTTGATGTGCTCGCCAATTCCTTGATCGCATGCCTCTCTGATGTCGGCATGCGTCTCATGGACCTCTTGCGCAAGGGTGCCCAAAAGGCACGTGTACTCAGCGAGCTCACCGCGAACGAGCTGCCTCCGAAAATCAATGTAACCGAGCAATCGGTCAAAGGGATCTTCAAGGTCGTGGTAAGGAGCTGAGGCAAACAACGACTCAGCCCGACGACTCCACAAATCAACTGCGGCGAGGGTCATCTCGTCTTTGGAGCCGTAATGGTGAAAGAAACTGCCCTTCGTCACCCCTGCTCTGTCACAAACATCTGCGACGGTCGCCGAAGCATAACCCTGCGACCGAATGACGTCAATGGCTGAGGACAGGATTTTCTCTTGTGAATCCCGAGATCTTTGCTGTTCCATACCGAATGGTATGCATTATACATACCGAGCGGTATGTTGTCAAGGAGAGAGGTAGTTTTTTTGCTCGTATGGCCACGGCACCCAGTTAATCGCACAGTAAGGTGCTTTGCGGCTGTTCAGCGTCGTTCCAATGACTTAGCCCGAAGGCTGCCGCAAAAAGGTGATCT
>CAZUCK010000011.1:47751-52438 GCA_964619505.1 uncultured Fimbriimonas sp.
TTCTAACTGTCGCTCCAATGCTGTGGCCGCAATGAGGTCGCATAACGGTGATATACCCCGCTATCACCTTCATCTGCAAACTGAAGTGCATAAGGCCACGCGAACAATTAAATCAGACGGTGACTCAGAGGCGCAATAATATCACCCCATGACCTCGGCCCTGCGTAAATGGAAGGCGGTGTTCACCGTATTCTTCCAGGACGGTATCGCCTATCGGGCAAGCGGGATCATTTGGATCATGACGGACCTAGTTACGGCCGTTACGATGCCTCTCGTGTGGGCCCATGCGACGGCCGGAAAAGTCATCGCGGGCTTTACGACGAGCGACTTCGTGCTCTACTACCTGTGCCTCCTGTTGCTCCAAAGCTTCATCACGAGCCACATCATGTGGGACCTCGCAATCGAGATCAAGGAAGGCAACTTTACGACGGCACTGCTGCGACCCGTTTCCTTCTTTCAGTACACGTTCCTGCGCAACATCTCTTGGCGAGTCATCCGCATGTCGCTCTTCGCCCCGATGTTCATCATCTTGCTGTTCGTTTACCGGGGCTATCTGGGCGGCGCACACGTCTATCTGGGTTGGGAATTTTGGGCGTCCCTGATACTCGGACACCTCGTCAGCTTCACGTTCGTGATCATGATGGCCATGCTGGCCCTTTTCGTCCAAGAATCGCAGGCGATCTTTGAGCTGTATTACGTGCCGATGATGTTCCTGTCCGGCCAACTGTTCCCGGTATCCGTGATGCCGGGTTGGGCCCGCTCACTTGTTCCACTCTTCCCGTTCTACTACACAACCGGCTGTCCCACCGAAATCCTCATCGGTCGAGTGTCAGGAGCCGCTGCAATCCACAACATAGCCATTCAAGGCGCTTGGGTTGTTGTGAGCTATTCGCTCTACCGCGTTTTTTGGGCGAAAGGTCTTAAGCATTACACCGCAGTCGGGATGTGATCGGCGTCCTAAAATCGTGACAGAATTGACCAACGACCCAGTTAGCCGACGGGTCGCACCTTAATCAGCTCGAACTGATCCCCCGGCACGACCACCTGGCCCATCGATGACACGTCCGCGACGCCCGGAAATGTCTTGGGCATCGGCGCCACGATGAAATCAGGCTTGACACGCTTGATCAACTCGCGTCGAAAACCATCTTTCGTGGTTGGCAGGAAAAATCGCAACGAATCGTCGTGGCGGCGGCCATAGTCAGGCGTTTCGCTCCAATGCCCAGCATAAGAGTAAACGCCGGCGAATCCGGCAACAATCGGATTGAGGTCCGGAATGAAAGGTGTATTGAACGCGTCGGGCAGCGGTGAGCCGTCCATTTCCAGAATTGGACTCCTGATTCCAGGCATAGCCAAGACGACTGTGTGTTTGGAACTGTCTGGCTGCAGATGCTCGATGATCTTCTGTGTGTCCGCACCGATGTAAACGGGATGGGTCAGGGTGTTCGAAACATCACTCCTGGCCAACTCCGCCTCTCGAATGAGCCAAAGAAGTGAGCTTGCTGAACAAGCCAGTACGCCGACACCCGTAATAAGAAGCTTTGACCGCCCCTTGTGAGTCGATACCAAGGCATAGAGGCCCAGCGAGGCAAGTACGGCCCAAGGGATCTCAAGCCCCATCGCAAGCTTGCGCTGGAACAGGGCGGGGAAGTAGGGCGCAAAGGTTCCAATGGCAGCCCAGGCCACGATCAAGTTCCAAACGGGATCGTCGTCAGCCAACAGACAAACGACGCCGACTGCCGCAATCATCAAGGCGACCCAAGCGCCCAGTGACATCCAATAGGCGTCCGGGTTGCCGTTGCCCAAGGTGAACCCGCCCAAAAGCATCAAAGCCAAAGCGCCAGAGCCCAGCAGCTTCTTTTGACCACCCTCCCGTTTAGCAATGGCCAAGAAAGCAAGAATGATGAGGGGAAGGTAGCCGAACAGGACCTGACGAAAGGTTGGGGAGAAAGTCGGGGTCGCCGCCCGTAGCTGAAAGACGGCATCGGTTCTCAATACGTGAATGAACCACAGAGACGGCAGAACTGCGCCCGCTCCAATGCAGGCGGCTCTGATTACCCATGCCCAAGTGATCTGCTTGCGGACTGTACTGGCGGCGAGAAATGCAACGGCCACCAAGGCGATCATCAGCACGTCGTAGCTGTGCATATTCATCAGCACAGCCATGGAGAGGGAACCGCCGAGGACGGGTTTCCAGGAATCCTTGGTCTCCAAGATGCAGATGAAGACGAAAACGATCAGGCAGAGGCTTGCCATGAACAGAGAACTGGTCAACATGGAGGACATCACGTAGCCTTCCGGTTGCCACACATCCGTGGGCAAATGCCCTCCCATGATCGCTCCAAAAGTCCTGACCAACTCAGGTCGGACGATGTCTCGCCCAAACGTGTGCCAAACCACGTAGCCGACGCCACCCCCAAGCATAGACAACGTCAAGGTCAGCTTGCCAACGGCGCTGTTCGGAGTCAGGGGTCGAACCAACCGCGCAAGGAGCACGATGAACAACGCGCTGAACCCTGCCCGGGCCATCGTCGACGCCCAAGGGATGGTGACGACCTTGGCGAGCAGTCCCAACAGAAAGAAGAACACGTTGACGGTGATGCCCGGCTGGGGATCGACCGCAAAACGATTGTCAAAAAGGAAATGACCATCCATAGCCTGACGCATCCACGCGGCGTACACCATATGGTCGTCCGTACTGAATTGCGCCCCAATATATTGATGGCCCGGTTGCGCGAACAGCAACGCTAACAAATGGGGCAGAACGGCAATGAAAGCCGCCACTGCGGCGAACCACCGAACATAACCGACCGTGGCCGGCTTCAAACTCAAATCAGATTCAGGGCTGGGCGTGTCCATCGTTTCAACGTTTCGCCCAGGAACGGATTTTCACAACTCAGTTGGGGATCGGTCGGTGCATGCTGCGGTAAATGTCTTCGATCAGCTGCTTGTTGTTCTTCGCCTCTGCATTGTTCGGGTCCGCCTTGAGTGCCTCCCGATAGAGCCTCAGCGCTTTTGCGTATTTCACCTTGCGATCAAGAGCCTCGGACTCCATGGAAGCCGTACCCAGCTTCACGGTCGCGGCGACGTATTTCTTCTTCACCTTAACATTGTTCTTTGACTTTAAGTAGGCAGCCTTGGCCGATTTCTGGTCCTTTTCCATCTTGGCCAATTCCTTCAAAGTGGAACCCTGGCAGAGTGCGAAGGTAGAGAGGATCGCAAGCAAGGTTAGTGAAAGGATTGCCCTGGAAAGCTTCATGGACTAACTATATCTCAACGCAATGGAGCCAATTCGGGTTCCGGGAGTTCAGGCTTCTAGGAACGCTTCAAGCTCTTGATCCAGTAGCCGCGCCGATTCAAACGCGTCCAAAGGATCAGTTTCAAAGAGGCTGAGCTTACGGGTGTCGGCAAGAGCCCTAGCGAGCCGATCAGGAATCTGATCGTTGATGTCTTTCGAAGTGGCCTCGTTGCCAAGCTTCAGCCTCTTACGCAAGGTCGCCTCAGTTCGTGCAACAGCCGTTCTCAGCGCCGGTCGCGTTGCCTTGGCGCGCTCGTAAATGAAGGCGATGGCGTCCACAAGGTCACGAGAACCCTGTTCCTTGGACCGAGTCTCCCTACCGAGGCCGAAACGGCGACCGAGCGTCCATACCATCACAAAGCCGAGAGCGATGAGTTGTCTCCAGGCTCCTAGCGCCCAAGGGCCAATCGATTCCATGAGTGATGGAGGCGATGCGTTGCCCCATGTGCCTTCAGGGAACACGATTCGATCACCGGGCTTGGCCACGAGGGACACAAAGCGCAGCATGAGTGCCGCGTTATTCGAATGATCGATGTAACGATTGGTGGCCGGAGTACCGTCGACGGGCTCTAGAACATAACCTTGCCCAACTTTCGCCAAAAGAGCCAGCGTCCGAGCCTTGTCCAACGTTCCGATTTCAAGCGTCTCACCGGGCTTCTTGCTGATGTCAATCGGAGCGACGGACGCAGTGGACCTAAGTGAGACCGTGCTGCTTGACGGAAATCCAGGTAAATCCACAACCGTCGCCTCCTGCATCTCGCCCGTAGCGCTCTGAAAATTCTCAGGTACATGAAGGAGCAACAAGTTGCCGCCACGGGAAACAAAATCAGCCACCGCCGATTTCGTTGCTCTGGCGACCGTCCTTTCCGATTGCTGCACATCCGCTCCCAAGAAATTGTCACCTGAACGGCCATCAATGACAAAAGCAATGGCCAGGTCTCCCGGCAGCAGATTGGGAACAGTGGAGTTCGAAGCGACAACGTTATGCCCAGATCTGCGGAGCAGTTCCGCAAACGCCGCTGCACCGCTCGGGGCAAAAGATGTCATGCTGGGCTCAGCTTCAGTACTCTTGCTCCCCAGGGAAATCAATGCTGCGGCGATCCCAAGCAATCCCACCAACCCCAATGCAATGCGGTAGATGCCCACCCGTCGCACGAACAGCGCTCCATTGAGCGCCTTCAACACACTCATGTGCGCACTCCTTGCAACGCTTGGGTCGTCAGTTGGTACAAGCTCCTAAAATCGTCAACGTCAGGCGATCCTTTGCACTTAAATCCGTAACAAATTCGATCCAACGGCTTGGTAGGTTGAGTAAACTCAATGCCGTTGCGAAGCGTGGGCATGGTGCGAATTCCAGAGAACGAATCTCAAGTCTTCTAAGCCCGGGTA
>CAZUCK010000012.1:0-49204 GCA_964619505.1 uncultured Fimbriimonas sp.
TGTCAATCCTGCCGACGCCAGGCTTTCGCCGCCTTCCGACAATCCTCTGTGCCCCCCACAATTCGCGCCGCCGCCGCAACGCGCGATGCGATCTCGCTGTCGGTGTTGCGCCGAATGAGGTCGGGAGCCGAGCCTGACAGCATCAGATTCAGATCCGCGCGGAAAAACGCCTTGGCGTCGCTTTGGGAGATGTCTTTGGGCAATACCATCCCCGAAAACTCCTGGCCCAAGTCGATACGCCTCAGGCGAAACTGTTTTTCCAGCTTTTCATCGGGAAATCCTTCGCTCAGCCAATACGAATCCTTGAAGCGAGACCCGACACCCAACGCGTAATAGGTGTAGATTTTGGAGCCCGGGATGGCCTCGCGAGCCGAAAGCAGAATCCGATACACGTTGCCTTGGGGTCCAGCAGAGTGGGAGGTCCCCAATAGCACCGAAGGATATAGATTCAAGCTGAAGCCTCCGGCCACTTTTTGAACCGGAATCTCCAATCCGAACTCCGGACCAACGATGTGACCGGTGCTCGCATCATTCAACGTAAAATTGCCGCTCGTCGTATATCCCGCATGTATCTTTAAACCAGTACTCGGCACGGGAAGTTGAGCACTCGCTGCGCATGTACATGCGATCAATCCGAGTCCCACAAAGAACCTGTTGTTGAAGTTCACGTTTCTCAGACGGACGAACTAGGCGGAAGGGTGCTTCTTATGCCACCCCGTTTCTCGTTGGTAATCCTTGGTGATTCGATAACAAATGTCTTCGCGAAGACAAGGGGCCATGACCGTCATACCCAATGGCCACTCGCCCTCAAATCCGTTCGCGAAGGAAATGGCCGGCCAACCTAGAAGGTTTGAGGGTCCATTGTCACCGCCAAACAGCGCAAACTGGTCGTTGAGAGAACCTTCGATGGAAGGCGCTCCGTGATAGAAGGTGGGCGAAAGGATTGCGTCGCATTTCTGCCAAACGGCGTTGCACCTAAGAGCTTCTTGCTTCAAACGCATAGCCCAAAGGTAGTCGACCGCCTTAGTCTCCAGAGCGGCGGCAAGTCCGGCGACCTGATGGACATCGGCCATCGATTGAAATCGTTCCCCTCGAATGAAGTTCTCGTGAGCACTGGCGCCCTCGGCGTCTACAATGATCCCTATTGCCGTGTTATAAGGTATGTCGGGGTATTCCACCGTCACGAACTCGTACCCCTGCTTTTTCAAGACTTCGATTGTGTCGTGATACGCTTTCTCACACGCGTCCGCTTTATTCGTCTTGAAATCCTCCTTGAGCAACCCGATTTTTGGTCGCGATCCCCGGGTGCGTAGGCTCATTTTCTCGGATACGGTACTTGGGTCCCTTTCATCTTGACCGGCAATCGTTGATAGGGCGAGAGCCGCATCGTCGACATTTCTCGCAATCGGGCCAACCCGATCCAACGTCCAACAGAGGGCCATCGCACCATGTCGGCTAACGCGTCCGTAAGTGGGTCGAAACCCTGTGAGGCCATTGAAAGCGCTCGGGCAAACGATGCTGCCAGCGGTCTCGCTGCCAAGGCTGTACGGAACGCAACCCAATGCTGTCGCAGCACCGGAACCGCTACTGGACCCGCCCGCCCACCTGGTCTTATCCCAAGCAGATAGGCCCGGACCATTCGAGCTCGCGCTGGCAATGTCGTAATTGCCGCCGCCGGCAAGCTCGATCATGGCCAGTTTGGCAACCAATACACCCCCGGCACTTTGGAGCCGTTCAACAGGAGTACAGTCATAGTCGAAAACCTGGTCGGCATGGCCCGGAGAACCCCACCTTGTGGGGATGCCCTTAGTGGCGCACAAGTCTTTCACGCCAAATGGAATGCCATCAAGCGGCCCAATGGGATTACCGCCGGCAAATCGTTCGTCAGCAGCCCTGGCCTGCTTCAGAGCCAAGTCAACCGTAAGTTCTGCAACGGCATTGTGCGCCCTTCCCAGAGTGTCCAACCGTTGGAGATAGAAATGCGCGAGCTCAACGGCCGATACCTTCCTAGATCTTAGAGCTTTCCCGAGATCGGAAACGCTTGCATAGGCATCGATCATGGTGCCACCCTATCCCTCAGCTCGATGTGATAAACGGTGGCTGGTTCACTGCAATCCGGAAGCTTCATTTTCTTGCGTGCGATCGAATTGCTTTTGCTGTTCTCGATTGCCGGTTTGAGCAGCTTCTTCGCCTCGGCGCTGAGCGGATTTGCGAGTTGCTTCTCAACGTTGTCCAATTCCCAATCGGAAACGGGAGGTGGCGGGGGCGGGGGTGTTGTTTGCGCAGCCAGCGCGGCTGGCACAACCAGGGCAGCAAGGCCCATTGCCCCTCGACGACCGAGTTCGCGGCGAGATAACTTCTGCGACATGGTCTTGTGGTTCTACCCTCTACCGATGGTTGCTGCGTTCCCCTTGAGAAAATTCTTTTTTGGCCAAGGTGGGACGCTTTACGGGAGTCTTTCTTCTTCCTCGTCTTCAAACGCCTTGGGCTTAACGTGGCCCCCAGTCGTGACCAGCGGCCGCGGTCGTTGTGTTGCCGAACCTGAAATCGCCTTGTCCCGCACTTGCTTCAGAGCTGCACGCTCGTCTGCGCCCGGTGTCACGGGCCACAAAGTCTTTGCTGACCAATAGCTCTCCAAGAACTCCCTCCAGACGCGCTCATACACGGCAATCGTCTCAGTGGCAAGTTTCGACCAGTTGAAATCGGTGTCGAGTCGCTTGTGAGCAGCCACAACCAAGCGGCTCGCTCTCACCGGGTCCTCCAGCACGCTCAGAATTCCCCACGCCAACGACTGAGGGTCGTTGGCGTACGTGGAGGTCCCAGTTTCGTCATGGACGACCACCTCCCTGAGTCCGCCCGCGTCCGAAGCGACCACAGGTACGTCTGCAGCCATCCCTTCCAAAGCGACAATGCCGAAGGGCTCATACAAAGAAGGGAACACCGCGACGTCGGCGACTCGATAGAGCTGGTGCAGGGAACGATGGGCCATGAAGCCTGTAAACAACACGTTTGCATCGAGCCCTGCCCAATGAACAAAGCGCTCGAGCCGCTCACGATGTCCACCACCCACGATGAGGAACTTAGTCTTCGGTCTCTGGGCGAGAACGACGCTCGCCGCGTTCAGTAACACGTGGATGCCCTTTTCGCGAACAAACCGGCCGACATAAAGCACGATCTGCTCGCCCGGAAGCGCCAATTCCGCTCGTCGAGCGGCCTTCTCGTCCTTATCCCACTCGAAACGAAATTTTGAGGCGTCAACCCCATTGAAGATGATGTCGACTTTATCTGAGGGCACATTGAAACTGCGCATCACTTCGTGCTTCATGAAGTCTGAACACACGATCACGCGCCAAGCCTCGTACGTGAGCCAATATTCCTGCTCGTGGATGTACCGAGATGTGTCGCCATGGATGCCGCCGTGCCTCCCTTCCTCCGTTGCATGGATTGTCGCGACCATCGGCAGGCTGTATTCGTATTTCAGCTCTCTCGCTGAGTCCAAAGATAACCAGTCATGAGCATGAAAAAGGGTCGGCTCACCGCCAGGTCGCCAGTCCTCCAAAAGTTTCCGGACTCGCTTCTCAGTCGCGACGTTCAGAAGCTGAATCTCATGGACGAAATCGTTGGGTCTGTCATCAAGGTGAACGCGGTGAATCTGGACACCGCTGGCTTCGACCTCCTCATCGGGTGCAAGTGGGGTCGCTTTGGTGATGACGTGGACTTCTATCCCCTGCTTCTGTAGCTGTTGAGAGAGCTCTTGCACGTGTGGGCTTATGCCGCCGACGATGCGAGGTGGGTACTCCCAAGAAAGCATCATCACACGCATGAAACCATTCTACTGGTCACGCGCGCCGTCATTCGCGAACCAGTTCGTCCAGCACGCCTGTCGTGGCGAAAGATGTGGTCTCGAATCCGCAGGCTCTTCGGGGTCTTTGAAGGACCTGCTAACGCCCAATCATACGCCTGCCGGATATCGACCGTAGTGGCGGCGGCACAGACCTGCCCCATAGTCAATGCGTCTCGTCACCTTCATTGCAAAACCGCCCTTCGGAGTCATTGGAGTACACCCCAGAGAGCCACAATGACAACGAGCGGTGGCACCCAGAAGAGTTCCACCGCCCGGTTGCTTGTGGCAGCAAGCTCGTCTCAGTACTTGAACTGTAGACGCACTGTCGTGATGTTGTATTTGTTGGCCAGCGACTCGTCGGTGACTTGCTCCCTTGCAAAGGTGATGCGGTAGTTCCCAAGAAACATGTTATAGGCCGCCTCAATTTCACTCTGGGTCTTGTGATACACGTTCAAGTTCGGGTTGAACTGGTTATAGCGAAGATCGATGCGATGGATCCCCTTGCGATAACCAAGGATCGTATCCACGCTGCTCATATGCGTCGCATTCGCCGACGCGTTGGGCGTTGCGCTGGGTACTCGATCAGTTGCCACAGCGACCTCATTCCGCCAGTCGATTCCTTTGCCAAACAGGTTCAAGAAATTCAGGTGCGCATAACCGTACCTTCGGTCCACTGCCGGCGAAATCGCCGCGTTGGCGGGGACGAGATTGGGATTTGCAAAAGCTGGCCGACTGCCGCTTAGACCAGAAACGCCGTATTCAACCGTAGTCTTTCCTCCAGACTTATTGCCGAACGCCTTTGTGCCGGTGACCGACGCGATACCCGCAAGCCGACCGTGGCCGCCCGGAGCAAATCCCAGTTGCTCCGGATCTTCCGTCGTTAATGAGTCGATGATCCCAGCCTGAACCTTGAGCCCGCCTCCAATCGGAGTTGCGACGCTTAGACCGCGACCCCTTTGACCCTTCATTAAGGCATCGTTGAATAGAGATCGCTCCGGCATTTCGCGGTCCGCATCAGAGCGCCCGAGCTCATAACCTAGTGGCAATGAGAATTGGCCTGCCCAAGCCTCAACCTTGGTCGTATTACCCGGCACCGCACCAAGATAGTGGACGTAGGCATCTTTGGTGAGCACTCCGTTGGTGTCGTTCTTGGTTGTGCCGCCCGTGCTGCTGGAACCCGCCAAGTCGAAACTTGCCTTGAATCCAACCATGCTCTTGTCCGGCGACACCTCCATGTTGATCCTGGTTCGCTTGTCGTAGAATGCACTCTCGGTGCTGCCAGGCTTCTCAGAGTTGCGATACTGGAACTGCTCGTAACCGGAGAACTTCACACGCTCTAACGCGGACAGGCGGCTGTCGATGGACGGGGCCGAGGATTTTGCCGGCTGTTCCTGCTTTGGCATAGGAATGCCCGTGCCCTTGTAGAGGGCCGCAATCTCCTCGTCTTGATGCTTCAGTTGCTCTTGAATCGATGCGAGCTCCTCGACCATCTTTCTCATGATCGAAATTGCCTCGTCATCGGTGGGCAGCTTGCCGCTGCTGGCAAGGGTCCCAAGTCGCATCGTGATGTCGCGAGCTTTGTCGGCAAGCGCACGGTTTTCCGCCGTTTTATGTAAGAGCTGCTGCTTCAGGTCGGGTGTATTGGCGCTCTGCGCGTGTGCCACAGACATGGCTCCGACTGCCGCAAGGGCAAAAGTCATCCATCGACGATTCATAGTTGTTGAGATCCCCCAGAAAGTTATGGCAACGTTAATAACATTGCCGCGAGAAACTATATCTGGGCTTCAAAGTCGTTAACGCATTCTTAACATAACAACACGAAAAACATAACATAGCCCTAACAATGGCAACGATGTGATTCGGCGGAAAGGATTTCTGCAACAGATCTAAAGGAGTTCCGAGATCGTAAAGGTCGACCCATCCACCTTAACATCTAGTTCCAGTCTGGTGGTTTTGGATTCACCGAGTACCCTTTTGGTGACGGCGTCCTGTGTGACCGAGCGTATGATCAAGTGGGAGCGTGGGTCAATCCAGTAGTGGACAAGCACTCTTTGAGCCGGCGCGTACCCTTCCAAGAGGATGAACCGCTTTCCGTCCATTTCAGCATCGGAAAGAATCTGCAGCGTGCTTCGTTCCATGTTGCCACCCTTTGCCCTTGACAACTGCTTTTCATAATCCCAAAAGCACATCATCTCGAGATTGGCAACCCCATCCGGCTTGAGACTTCATCTAAATTGAAATCTCGTCTTCGAATCTCTGCAGCCGGAACGCCAAGCGTCGCCATGGTCTTGCCGTCTGACACGAAGACCAAGCTGCGAACCAGCGATCCTTCGGGAAACCCACCGGTCTCGGCGTGTATTTTATTGGGTGCCTCGAATAACACGTCGCTTCTCAAATTCAAGTTGCCCCAGCCGGTCCAACCTCGACACCACCGCGAAGTGCGCCGTCTTGACCCTAAAATACGCTTTTGCGAACCTCGGCTAGAAGTCGTTCTGGATCCTTGATTGCACGCACCACGCCTGGAAGCGACAGGAGGATCACCAAGCTCAACGCCTGTCGCGATCCCATAATTGCAAATCTCCAGTTCAGGATCTTCCAGCGTTCCCCAGCTGGTTCATGACGGAGACAAGATTCCATCCGAGCTTAGATCGAGAAACCATTGAGCCTCAAAAACCAACCCAAACATATGAAAGCAAGTGTCGCCCCCGAAATGAATACCGCCGCCTCACCCTTCTTGTTTCCAGCTGACCTCAGCTTACGGGCACAGTAATAACCGTAGCCGGCCACCGCAAAGCCAAGACCATGCGTTGCCAGAAAGAAGGCGAGCCCGAGCAAGGACTTAGCCACCACCCCTGTGAACTCGTCGACGGCAACCTGTCTCACAACGTAATCCTACAACAATGTTCCGTTGGGTAGCCTTGAGAAGCTATGATCGCAATTGAACCCCTGCTCGACTCGGAATTGCTTGGACAGGTCACGAACCTCCGACACGACCTCCATGCGAACCCTGAATTGGGATACAACGAAGTCCGCACTTCTGGAAAGGTGCGAGAGTGGCTCAGCGAACTGGGCGTTGGCTTCAAAGCTGACCTTGCCGGAGGGACCGGCGTCCTTGGCTTTCTTCCGGCTACGGAGAATCTCGGGAGCGCGCCGACAATCGCATTGCGCGCCGATATGGATGCACTTCCGATCAAGGAAAGCACCGGTCGGCCATACACTTCGAAGAATGATGGCATCATGCACGCCTGCGGTCATGACGGCCACACTTCGATCCTTTCCGGTGCCGCGGCCGTGTTGAGCCGGACTTCAGAACGCAAGAACAATGTGCTTTTCCTATTCCAACCAGCCGAAGAAGGAGGCGCGGGTGGAAAGAGGATGGTTCAAGAGGGAGCGTTAACTGGGAAGATCATTGGCAAGCCTGCAGACATGATTTATGGTTTGCACGGTTTCGGTGGTCTCAGCGTCGGCCAGGTCGCGACCTGTGACGGGGCCATGCTTGCCAGTGCAGACGAATTTTGGATCGACGTATCGGGCAAAGGCGGCCACGCAGCTCAACCTCATACGGGGATAGACCCAGTCGTCGTCGCAGCACAAATTGTGGTCTCTTTACAGACCATAGTCTCACGAAACGTCGATCCTTTGGATTCCTTGGTGATCAGCGTGCCTATGTTTCATGCGGGAACTGCACACAATGTCATTCCGCACGTCGCACAACTCCACGGCACACTCCGAACACTGCGAACCGAAACGCGCAGCTACGCGATGCGAAGAATTGAAGAAGTCATAACCGGCATCGCATCGGCCGCGGGCTGCATCGCAGCCCTACGATATGGCGATCACGGCTATCCAGTCACTTTGAACGATCCTAAAAGCGCGGCTCGATTCCGACGCCTCATTGGCGAAACAGAGGGTGTTCAATTGATGCCTGACACGGCTCCCATTATGGGAGCCGAAGACTTCAGCTTTTACGGGGAGAGTGGTGTTCCCGCCTGCTTCTATTGGCTCGGGCTCAAGAAGGATGAAAGCCACATTTATCCCAACTTCCACACACCAGAGTTTGACTTCAACGACGATGCTTTGCGGGTCGGCATTAAGGCCATGGTCAAGCTGGCCCTGTCAGATCTCTGAACCATTCATGGTCCCCCAATGGCCGCAATTTGCGGCCCAGATATGAATTCCGTCCGCTTTAAGGTTCCCGCATTGGGTTAGCCGCGACATCCCAATTCAAGTTGCTTCGGCCACTTGGCGCGCAGGCTTCTACGCCGATTCGGCGATCAAAACCCCGCGATCTGAGTGGGATCGGCCCAGACATATCCCTGGAACAGATCCTTCA
Organism: uncultured Fimbriimonas sp.; assembly: GCA_964619505.1. GTDB lineage: Bacteria > Armatimonadota > Fimbriimonadia > Fimbriimonadales > Fimbriimonadaceae > JBBQMJ01. The sequence continues at coordinate 8,178 of CAZUCK010000012.1, forward strand.
GGAGACAGCGAGTTCACGACCCTAAGCACATATGCCTATGGAGCCGACAATTGACTCGATTGTCCACTAGTGCCAAGGAACCTTAAAATGAAGCTGTTTAGTTTGTCCTCGAAGACCCTCCAAGTCATTGCACTTACCGCCGTGCTGACCACTCTCGCCCCTCTGGCGTCGGCCAGTCCTCTCGGCGCGCCCGCTTCTCCCAGCTCCTCGTCCAGCAAGAAGTCGCCGAAAAAGGCGACGCCCAGGTCTGTCGCCTGCTCGCCCGCGATCAAACCGGTGGTTGGCACCTGGTTCGTTAATCAAGACGGCAGGGAAGACCATGATAAGAGACTTGTACTGCGGCCGAACGGCACCTTCGCCTTCATAGGCACCGGCTGGAAATCAGAAGGCAATTTCTCCTTTAAGGACAACGCCATCATCCTCAATTGGACTCGAGTCGATGGATCTCCGGTCAAACCGGGCCAGATGCACAAGGAACTCGCTATGGAGCCAGGCGGCGGATTCCACATCGACACGTATCAGTATTACAAGCACCTCGATGACAACCAAGCCAAGGCTGCGCCGAAGCAACAAGCCGCAGAGGCTATCACAAGAAAGGCTTCTTAGCTTCCATGATCATCGAACCACCGCAAGTCAGGACTGCAAAGCAGGAATCCATGCGGTGGTTCTGCCTCCGACTTGCTCTCGGACGATTTCGTAATGACCCAATTTGACGTGGCCCCGCGAACCACCCCATCGATGATGGAACAGCCAGTCTGTGGGATATCGGGCGTCATCGGCGCCTAGGTCAACAGCAACGCTCAACACAAAAGTGATCGCCCGTCGCAGTCGGGCAAACTCGGGCGGAGTCAACGTCGTCCCGAGGCGGCCAGGCGCAATTCTCGCGTGGTACAGCACTTCATCGGCAACCCAGTTCCCAATGCCGGATAGAATTGTCTGATCCATCAAGCTCGCCTTTATGGGAGCCCTTCTCTTTGCAAAGAGCGCCTGAAATTTCTGACCTGACGGCAGCGCGACCAGGGCATCCGGCCCTAGCCTTTTGACCCGAAAATCCACATCCGCTGAAGCTCCGAGCCAAATTCGACCCAGCCGCCTTGGGTCAGTAAAGGCCAACTGCGCTTCGCTCGTTGAAATCAACAACTTCAAGAATCGTGGTTGATCTTTTTCGTCGTCCAAAGGGGCGTTGCCGTGCTCCTTCAATCGGATCGTCGGCGCCCCTAACTCCCGAATCCAGCCACTCATGCCAAGGTGACCAAATAGGACCGGCGTCGACTCTGTTTCGACCCACCAAACCTTGCCTTTTCGACCAATGGAAGTGACCGCTCGTCCCCGAAGTGCGTTCACAATCGCTTCGCTTGGTGCTGCCCCGAAAACGATGCTGTCTGGCACCACTTCTACACTGGTGATCACATGGCCAACTAGGACGCGACGCATGAGCCGGCACACGGTTTCAACTTCAGGTAATTCAGGCATCTATGATCGATTCGCGCTTTCCGGCGTCTCCATTTTTCCGATTAGCGACTGTAAGAGCTCACCGTGCTTCTCGGCCTCGTCCGGTTGACCGGTCAGCCTTTCGTAGTTGATGTCATTCTCGAGTGCACTTCGGACGAACCCTGCAAGAATGAGCTTATGTTTGTCGCCGCGACCGAAATCGACGCTCAGCAAATTGTTGATGTCGAACCGAGTGGGAAGGATTGGGATTGAGTCGCCGGGATCATAAACTTTGCCTGCAAAGCCAACCGGCACCATGGCCCTCCGTCCCATCACCATCGGCGCGGCGTCAAACCCAAAATAGATTGGCCTTCTTGGCACATTTGCATCGATCAGAGAATCTACTACGTGTCGGACCGTCTCGGGCCTTGCGATGGGCGCCGTCTTGAGGTCTTCACGTAGTTGAAGCAACGGAGCCTCCGAACCCGCAGTTACCTGAGGGATTTGCCTCATCAGCTCAATTGGGTAGAAAGGGAAGGAGTCGAAATTGGACGGAATGACGATCGCGATGTCTCGCCTGAAGCCCTTTACGCTTTGCAAGTACAGCAATCCCGATTCGAAGTATCCCCAGTTGCTAGTGAATACGACGCCGTTGGGTTCAATGTTGTTGGCCCAGTTGTGAACTGACTCCGAAACCGTGAAGTCCTTGGAGTTGTCTTCCGAAGCAAAATTCGTGATCAGCAAGGCAGCCGGAATGGCGAAACATGCAAGAGAAATCCACTTCGCCCGAGGCTGGACGGATGCAAACCCAGCAACCATGACCAATAGAAGCACCGTGAAACAAGGCAAGAAGTAGGCGTCGATGTCCGCGATCTTATAGTTCAGGGCGAATCCAAGAGAAAACAGGCAGAAGATGCCAAAGAACCAGAACAGCACCGATCGACGACGGATCAACCAGTAGCCACCAAACATGAGGGGAACGATTCCGAGATACGTGAATTGCTGTGGCACAAGGATGCCGAAGGTGTTAAGCTGCTTGGCGAAGCCACCGCTGAACATCAAATCGTGAAACCCACTCCCCAAAACATGGGCGAAAAAGTACCTCCACCCTGATCCGACCATGCCACCGTTGAAAAATGGCGTAGATAGGCCATCGAAAGGAAAGCTCGATGAACTCCGAAGGGGCAAGTAGAAATACATCACAAGAGGGGCCAATGTGACCAGAATCATCTTGGCGAAGTTGAAGAGGGAAGCTCGGGTGAAACCCTCCGATCTAAAGAAGAGGAAGACTAGAGCGGGGACCATGAAGAGGGTCGTAAGGTGGTTTGTGAAGCACAGACCCAAGAACAGGGCCGCCAAAAGAAACGACGATCGCGATTTTTCCGCCACCAGAGCTCCCCTGACGCTGAAAAAAATAACACTGTTCGCCAACAACAGCTGAAACGAATAGACTTCGATTCCTACAGCCTGATCCCAAACAGTCCGAGCAAAGGCGTAGCTTAGTGCACCCGCAGCCGAGATGAGAACATGCCAATTTGCCGCGACTTTTCCATCCTCGAATCCGGGCCTCAGATGGACCACGGCAATCAGGCAAATCTTATAGAAGACCCAAACCGACCCTGCGACCCATAACGCGGCCAGCAGATTGAGCTTGAAAATTGGCTCACCGGGGATGGGTAGATGCGAGAATAGGCAGCCGACAAGGGTGAACGTCGGATACCCTGAAGAGTGGCAAATGCCCAGCGTGTGAACGGCCCCGGCGAGTTCGCCGCTGTCCCCAAACGGTAGATCCGGAAACATTGTCACGCGATAGACCCCGAGCGATATCGCAACGACAAGGAACCCAGCGACCCGGGCTAGAACTGAGATTTGAGAAGTCACCTTGTCAGTTGTAGCCATAGAAACTCAGCAAAGCGTACTCAATCCGCCTGACCATTCCTGTGGCAACGCTCCCTATGGCCCCGACACTTTGGCCCGGATCGCCGTCAGGAGCAAAGCATGTTGCGTGGCTGCCTCCGTTTGTTCGGTCTGTTGCTCATACGGAACAACGGTGTCTAAGACATAGGCAAGATCCTTTTCCACGAGCCTTTTGTCCGAGTCGCCTCGCCGAGTGTCAGCACTCAAAATCTGCGAGACCTCAAAAGTGGACGGGATGACTGGAGTTCGTCCGTGTCGAGGAACAACTTTCGCCATCGTTCCAACCGGCACCAGCATCTGATCCTTGTTCGATTCCAATCCGTAAAGGTCGTAGCCCACGTACACGGGGTGCTTTGACAGGTTTGAGGAAACAACGGCGTGAACCGCCCGCATAACCGTTTCGTTGCTTGCTTTCCCGCGACTTCTGATTTCCGACGTCACTTCACCAAGTTCCACACGCGCTCCAGATGTGACAGCGGGGTACGTCCGCATACAGCGCTCCGCGGACGTAGGGAAGCTGTACCAATCTTGAAACGGAATAATGCTGATGTCCTTTCGGTAGCCCTCCACGCCTTGTAGGTACAACATTCCAGAGATGAAGACAGTCCATTCGTTCGTGATGATTACCGCGTTTGGTTCTGCATTTCTGGTCCAATTGGAGATGAATTCAAGTTCCGTGAAGTCCCGAGAATTGTCGTTTACAGCGTAGTTCGTAGCCAACGACAGAGCGGGCAACAAGAAGGAGCCATACGTTATCCACTGCATTCGCGGGCGAAGGCTCCCCAGACCGACAACCATCAGGATCAGAAGAACGTTGAATGTCAACAAAAAGTAGGAATCGATGTCGAAGATCGTATAGCACAACGCAAATCCCAAAGAAAAGAAACAAAGCAACGTGCAAAACCAGAGGACCGCTCTCGCCTTACCGTACAGGTGTCTCACTCCAAACACGACGGGAATTAATCCAAAGTAAGCAAGCTGGCTTGGAAGCAACGTCGCGAACTTCCCTAGGTTTAGTCCAAGAGAATTAAGGGACATCTTACTTCTGAAACCCTGGCCGAATAGGTGCCCGAAGAAGTTTTGCCAACCGGCACCAGTTAACCCGTTGTCCAAGAAAGGTCGCGCCATTGAAGCAAACGGAAAGCTTGACGAGCTGCGCAAAGGCAGATAGAGATAGAAGAGCAAGGGTAACGTCACGAGTATCAACATCAACCCGAAGAGCCGAAGGGCGTCACGACCAAAGCCCTGGTTCCGGAAGAACAAGTAGGTCAACCCAGGTACGGCAAAGGCGATTGTTAAGTGGTTCGTGAAACATAGACCCAGCAAGAACGCAGCCGTCAAGAATGATTTCCGCGAAGTGGCTGGTACCATCACCGCACGCAGAGTAAAGAAGAGCAAGGCGTTCGCAAGTAGAAGATGTAGAGAATAAACCTCGTATCCAGTCGCTTGATCCCAAACCGTTTTCGCAAAGCCAAACCCCAACGCTCCGGCGGCGGCTACGATTACGTGCCAAGGACTCAGGGCCTCCTCCACAGCCCCGCCCGATGCCCCGACTCGCACGAGCATGAGGGCCGTTTTATAGAAGACGAGAACGGAGCCCGAAACATAAAGAGCCGCGAGGATGTTAAGGCGATAGATGACCGAGCCGGGAATTGGAAGATGCGACCAAACGAAGCCGATGAGCGTAAAAAGTGGGTATCCCGTGGGGTGGCTGATGCCCAATGTGTATGAGGCTGCCGCAAGCTCACCGCTGTCGCCGTAAGGCAAACTCGGAAAAACCGTTCTTGCGTAAATGGCAAACGTGACGAGGAACGTAATGAGACCGAACAACCGAGCGACGGTTCCAGTTTCCAGTGTTTTAGTCGAAGCTTGTTCAGCCATTGTCGTCACGCTCAAGAATGGTACTCAGGTCGCGACACGGCATCCGAATTTCCGTGCAGGCGCGGGCCACGATGGACGCTATTTTCTGCAGATGAACCGTATAATCTTTCTCAGACTGGAGGATTATCTAATGAGCACAACATTGTCCGCATCACCTTCAACTCAAGCCGCCATCGGTCAGGCCAAGAAGACGCTTGAGATGAACAAGCATCGCTTCGAAACGACCTTTTCGTTCGTTCCCGACGATAAACTTGAGTTCTCCCCAGGTGGGATCTCTAAGTCGTCACTTGAGATTGCGGCCCACGTAGCCGTCTCTAACTTTACATTCGCCCGGCTCATCCGACGAGATGCCCCGCAAGTCACCAGCGAAGCCGATATTGAGGCGATGCTTGCAGAGAAGACTGCGTCAATCAAGACGCGCGAGCAAGCGCTTGCCACGTTGCAAGAATCGACCGCGGATGTTTACGCCGCTCTCGATGCAATGACGGACGAATCGTTCAATGCCGACCTAGTGACACCGTTCTTCACAGCTCCCATGGTGTTCTGGATGTATCTGCCTGCGCGCCACCTTGATAACCACGCCGCTCAGATTGACTATATCCAGACGATCTGGGGCGACGCCGCCTGGCACATGGGCTAACGACCAAGAGACCAACCCACCCAGCGATCCTTTCATCGGCCTCGCCATCTGGTTGAGCGAACAGGAACAGAGGTCAATTAGGGCGCTGGGTGGACCGTTTGACAATCCTATTGCGGCGAGAATTTACGCCAAAGGGCCCAAGATGAAAACGAAGCATCTGGACGAGAGCGTCCAACGCTTAAACATGTCGCAACTGCCACCCGAACATTTCGTTGATTACCCGCGCGAGTTGATCCCTGGTGGCTCGGCCGAAAAGCTTCAGGCATTGAGCGATGCATATTTTGGGCTGGGCTCAGCAATCTTGGGCCACTTCATTTTGATCTTCACCATGATCATGGTGCTGAACTCGGGCGCATCTGAAAGAGCCGATTACTTATTGCCACTCTGGTTCCTGTTCGCAGTTTTGGCCGGCGCGGTGACCTATCCGAGCAATAAACGAATCGCGGATGCAAAGGAACAGTTTCCATTTTCAGCCGTCTGCGGATCCGTTACTGCCGGTGTATTCGCATTCTTTGGCCTTGGATTCGTTGCCTGTTCCTGCTTTCAAACAGTCGCCATCGGAGAAATGAAGCGTTACGGAATCAAGTCAACGTTTCCAGGACCTTCAAAATCCAAAATCAGGGACCGCATTGATTTCCTGCGGGCGACTCAAGAAGCGAGCGTCACCCACGACTTCAGTAAGCCACCTGTTCGCTTACTTCTTCCTTGAGCTGATGACGCCAATCGCAACTGCCGGCAGCTAGGCTAAGTTCAATTGCACCAGCCATGAGAGCATCTTCGTAAGCGCGTCGGGGTGAACCTGCCAACCTAACAAACCCGCCAATCCCATGACAACACCAAATGTCGTCGGCGCAAGGGCAACCACGAACAACCATCTTTTCTGCGTGAGCGAAGTCAAAGCAAGCAGAGCGATCGCCACAGAAAGCGCTGCGTCCGAAAGGTCGAACTGGTCGTCGTGGAAGTTCATGGCGTCGTAGTCTTTGTCCGCCTGCTCCGCCTTATCCTTCTGCTCAAGCTTTTCGGCGGCCATACGCTTGCCCTCGCTCTCGGCAAACGCTGCCTGCTTGAACGCCTCAATCTTTGCCGAGCCCTGAGCCATCGCTCCGATCAGCTTGGCCTGGATGGCACTCTGCTCAAACAGCTTCTGTTGGGTGTTCTTCGCTTGGTAATAACCCCAATAGTCGATCTTGTTCGCCTGAGCCTGCTGCATTGCCTGAACGATGTTGTCGTCTTTAACCTTACAAATCCCCATGAACGTGGCCAAAAGCGCGATCGTCACCGCGACCCAAGCATTCAACAGACTCTTTGCCTTTTCTTCCCGGGCTTCTTGTGCTCTATCCAGCACATCCTGAGGTTCCAACTCCATATCACAAGCTTAGCAGGAGATGTCACGCCGGTTAAGACGACCAGGGTGCCCCAAGACGACAAGGGACTTAGCGAAGTGAGCCGTGAATCGTTTATAAACTCTAGAATCTCATTTGCAGGAGGGTTACCAATGAATATAGTTACTGTTTCCCTAATGCTTGCCACCGCTTGGCAGGGATCGCCCGTCAAACCTGGCCTTCCCGACCATACTCCACCTCCCTTTCCGGCGGTACGCTCCCGCTTGTCACCCAGATGAGCGCTCAACAAAAGTTGAACTTCCTCAAAGGCACTGGGATCAGCGGGGTGTTCGGTTTGCGTAAGGTTGCGTTCAAACGGACGGTGTTAAGGGTTCGTGCCGCTGAGCAAGAGAGACTCAGAACGCCTCTAGGAGTCGTCTACAAGCAAGGCGACTATGAAACGTAATCGACGGTCGCCCTGAATGGAATCGAACTGGAAGCCAGTAACATCCATTCGTGAAAATCAAAGCAGCCGTCCTCTACGCCGTCAACACTGATTTCAAAATCGAGACCCTGGAACTTGCTGATCCGAAGGAAGGGGAAGTCATGGTGAGAGTGGAAGCGGCAGGCGTCTGCCACAGCGACTGGCACCTGGTCACGGGCGACTCAAAACATCCCATGCCCGTCGTAGCTGGGCACGAGGGCGCGGGCGAAATCCTGGCTCTGGGCAAAGGCGTTGAAGGACTCAAAGTCGGCGACAAAGTAGCCCTGAATTGGGCCAACAGCTGCGGCGACTGCTATTACTGCAACCGACGAAGACCGAGCCTCTGCGAAACCCATTTCAAGACCAACAAGGCCGGATACATGCCGGACGGCACCAGCAGATTGTCACTCGATGGCGGGGAAGAGGTAAGGCAGTATTGTGCCCTTGCCTGTTTCGCCGATCATACCGTGGTTCCCCAGGCAAGTTGCGTCCCAATGCCAGCCGGGGTACCGGCGGAAGTCGCGGCCGCCATAGGATGTGCCGTGACCACCGGGGTCGGTTCCGTACTTAACACCGCGCAGGTCGAGCCGGAAAGCTCAGTCGTCGTTTTCGGGGTAGGGGGTGTGGGGCTCTGCACCGTGATGGGGGCGAAACTTGCCAAGGCTCGATGCATCATCGCCGTCGATCCGATCAGTTCCAGGCTCGAAGCCGCGACTTCGTTCGGTGCCACTCACACGCTGAGAGCCTGTCAGGGCACTTTGGACCAGATCCTGCAAATCACTGAAGGGCGGGGCGCCGACTTTGTTTTCGAAGCCGCAGGGACCGCTGCCGTACAACGATTGGCAATCCAGGCCACAAGAAGGGGTGGCACGGTCGTCTTCTCAGGCTTGTCGCCGATGGAGAGTGAATTTCCACTCTCCAGTTCTCTCCTGGTGCGCGAAGAAAAGACCCTGAGAGGATCCTATTACGGCACTGCGGTGCCAAGTCGTGACTTTCCAACATTCGCCGCGCTTTATCTAAGCGGCGACTTACCAATCGATAAACTGATCTCGCGCGCTTATCCACTGGAGAGGATCAATGAAGCCTACGCGGACATGCTTTCGGGCGCCATCGCCCGCGGGACCATTTTCTTCGACTGACCGTACACCCCACGATTCGCGGATCGTATGCCTAGAGCGGAGCAAACAAATCCACGACGTTTCCACTCGGATCTACCACTTGAGCGTAACGCTGACCCCAGAAAGCATCCCAGGGTTCCGTGACCCCTTTGTGTCCCTTACCCGTCAGCCTCCTATAGATGGCATCAACATCTTCTGGATCGTTGCAGAGGAACGCCAGCGCCATCCGGTGGCCAGCGGGTGCCTTCCAGTCAGGCGTCAGCCTCTTCATCAATTCTTCCGAGTCAAACATCAACCTAAGACCATTGGGCAATTTTGCCTCCACATGATCTTCACCATTTGCACTATGAGGCACATCCACGCCCAACAGGCGGTAAAAGCTCAAAGCTGCATCGATGTCCGCGCAAACAATACCGATTGCATCAAGGTTCGCCATGCGCCGACTATACACAGTCGAAAGAAATTATTGTGACCCTCGCTTATGAGGGTTTTTCATCTCAATAAGCTTTGATTGTCATAATAAAGATTATCAGAAGCACATAATCATTCATCTTATAGTCGAATGCCGTTTGATGCGAAGATTGATTCACTGCCATACGTGTAAGAATCATCAAGGAACCTTATTTGCATAACGCCTCGTAATTTCGCTGGGATTCACAACGGCAGCGATGACACAACATTCAGCCTCGAAATTGCTCATCCTGGGGTTTGCATTCCTGGCATCATCCGCCTACCCAGCCGCTCCTCTCAAGGTTGGCAGCCCAGCTCCGCCGATCAAAGTCGCTCGATGGCTCAAAGGTGCCCCGGTCAATGAACTCATGATGGGCCAAGTCTACGTTGTGGAGTTTTGGGCCACCTGGTGCGGACCATGTATGCTTGGCATCTCCGCGCTGACCAATGTCGCAAAGACGTACAGGGATCAAGTGAACGTCGTTGGAGTCAGCGTCCATGAGACTGACCGGGCGAAGGTCGCGCCGTTCGTCGACAAGATGGATTTTCACGTCGCTATGGACCGGCAAAAAAAGCCCAACCACCGCGACCGGCTTCATGTCCGAACATTGGATGGAATCACTTGGCTGCCAAGATCGTTGGTGCATCAACGGATCCCGATGAGATCAATGACGTCGTTTCGCTCATGGTGGAGCCGTACAGCAGGTTGGCCAAGAAGGCCTTTGAGTTCGCAGTAAAGTGGGCGAGCAGAGCCTCGAATTGTCTCAGCACAAAGAACGTGACTACCTCGACACGTTGAGTCGCGCCTATCTCGGAAGGGGAGACAAAACCAAAGCCATGAGTGCCTTGAACGAAGCTATTGCTCTCACACCAATTCCTGATCGCGATCCATGGCTTCAGAGGCTCACGGAATACGAGCGGTAAGCCTTCCCTTCTCACGGATCCGAACGCGGGCATTGTGTAACCTGCGTGCCCTAGAGCCGCGTTTAACAAGTCAATCACCGTGAATACTTCGAGGACCCGACCTTCAATCCCTAAGCTAGTCGGTTTAGGTTCCGCGCTCTTGGCATCCACTGCTTACGCTGGCGACACCCTCAAGGTCGGAGACCCGGCGCCGGCTCTCAAAGTTTCCGAGTGGCTAAAAGGTAATCCAGTCCATGAATTCAAGAAGGGGAAAGTCTACGTGATCGACTTTTGGGCCACGTGGAATTTCAACACCAGGGCGGCCGTGCCATACCTGACCGGCGTAGCCCATAAATTCAAAGGCAAGGCCACGATAATGGGCATTGGTGTCTGGCAGGACAACCCCAGTTTCGTGGGAACGTTTGTGAAACGTATGGGTTCAAAGATGGACTACGCCGTGGCGGTGGATTACCCAAGACCCTCTCGAAATGGCTTTATGTCCGTTAAGTGGCTCCGCGCGACCGGCGAGGATGCCCTTCCCGTAACTTACATCGTCGATAAGCGTGGCAAGATCGCGTGGATCGGAGAGACGTCATCGCTTGAACCCGTTCTAAGTAAAGTCGTGGCCGGCACATGGGATGCAGCCGCCTTCGCCCAGAGGCTCAAGGCTGAAAGGGCCGCAGAGAAGCCACGTGGCAACTGGGAGAGCCACCGCGCTGTCATCGCCGAGTTCAACAAAATTCGAAAACTGGTGAGGGCGAAAGCTTTCAATGAGGCGCTAAAAGAGACCGACGCCGTTGCCAAGATGAAGGCGCCCGGTGCCCCCGAAGCTCCACTGGATTACGCAACGTATACTCGAGTCGAAATCTATGCCCAAATGGGTGACATGACCGGTTTCACCAAGTCGGCAAACGCCGCAGCAGAACGATTCAAGAACGAACCTTCCCGACTGACCGACCTCGTCTGGATCATCGCTGACCCAGCAAGCACACTGCCAAAAAAGAACTATGATTTGGCTCTGAAGTGGGCAAACCGTGCGGTCTACATCACAAAGCGCCGAGATCCACTTGCACTCGATGCCCTCGCCTGGACGCATTTCGGCAAGGGAGATAAGTCAGTCGCCATCGCGATCGAAAAGGAGGCCATCGCGGTGGCGCCTGAGGATCAAAAAGCGCAATTTAAGTCGACGCTTAATCGCCTACAATCTTGAAGTTTTTGGACTGATGTCGGAGCACGACACGTCCTAGCTTTGTGAATTCTCAAGCGGACTCCGTCTCACCCAAACCTAGGCACGCACTACATTCGAGTACATTCTTCTCCATGTTGCCTTCGCGCTTTCGTTTCCTTTGCGGACTCGTCGCCCTGTTGCTGACTGCTTGCGTGGGAGCCCAAGAGACCCCAGAACCACCTAAGCCGGATCTGCGACCAGTTCTCCTGCCTGGAATGCCCGCACCAAAGGTCAAGGTCGCGGAGTGGCTCGCCGGCAATCCGGTCGAAGACTTCAAACCGAATAAGGTTTACGTCCTTGAATTTTTCAGAAGCCGTTCAAAGCCGTGCCGTAATTTTGCCTCGAATTTTCAAAAGATGAGCGAGAAATATCGAAAGAAGGCGACGTTTGTCTCTTTCAGCGTGTGGGAGAACGACCAAGCCGATGTCACTCCCTATGTCAAGGAGTTGGGTTCCCGTCTCGGTTACAGTATCGCAACTGATTCACAGGCCAACCCGAAGGACCATTTTGGGTTCATGACCGAGAATTGGCTGAATCCTGCAGGGCTAACCTTCCCTTCCGTAATCATCGTTGGGAAGGATCAGACAATAGCCTGGATGGGCAACGCAGACGAATCGGAGCCCGTATTGAACGACATCGTCAACGGTAAGTGGGACGTCAACGCTTTTGCAACTAAAGCCAAAGCGAAGGCTGATGAGCTCAGGTCCGCCGAAGAAGCTTGGCGACTCAGCCCTGTCCATCAAGAAATCCAAAAGATCAGCGGACTCATTAGGGCTGGCGAAAGCGAAGAGGCCCTGAAGGAAATTGATACCCTTGTCACTATGGACCCAAAGGACGCCCGCACGAATCCCATCAAATACGGTGCCTATGCCCGCGTCATGATTTACGCCGGCATGCAGGATCTCGATGGCTTTTACGGCGCAGCCGCTCAACTCTACGACGCCTGTGCCGACGACGCCGATCTCTTGAATAACACAGCGTGGGTCATCGTCGACCCGAAGAGCGAAGTCCCTGAAAAGCACTGGGATTTAGCCATCAAATTGGCAACGAGGGCGGTCGAGGTCAGCAAACGGAACTCGTCCTATTGCCTTGACACCCTCGCATGGGCTTTTTACGGAAATGGGGACAAGGAAAAGGCGATCGCGGCGGAACAGGAAGCCATTAAGGTCAGCGATGATCTGGATCAAGAAAAGGGCTACCAAGACAACCTGAAGGTCTTTCACGCCAAAGCGGTCTAGGCCGTTTGTTCAAGTCATAATCCACTTATGAAAGGCTGGCATCTCGCGCTTTCCCTCGCCCTCGCCACCAGATGCTCGCTTGGAGCTCAGAAATCCCATGCCTTCGAAGCTCCAGCATCATCGGATCCCGCCGTGGCGATGGAAGCGGCAGTCTGGGAAGCTGCGAAAGCCAGAGACGTGAAAGCCTTCAACAATCTGATGGCAGAGGATTGCCTTAACGTTTACAGCGGCGGCTTTGGCAATCGAAATGACGAAACGAAAGATCTGAAGCATTACGACATGCACAGCTTCAAAATCTTGGAGTCTCGTGTCAGCCACCCAACGCCGGAAACGACTTTCGTCTCCTGCAAAATGTTCGTCTCCGACACTTACAAGGGAAAGAGTCACGCGGGCAATCTGTACTCCACCTCGGTCTGGATAAAGACCAAGGACGGGTGGAAGATGAAGCTGCATACCCAGGTGAGGGCCACCAAGTAACGCCGCCCGACGCCAAGCCATAATCGCAATCATGAACCGCCAGGCATTCACCCTTTGTCTTGCTTTAACTTCCCTCCTTTCCATCGCCGGTCCGCCACCCGCAAAGCCAAAGCAACCCGCAAAGATCGATGCTGCGGTCCAAATGGAGGTCGCCCTTTGGTCAGCGGCGAAAGCTAAAGACATTGCAAAGTTCAGCAACCTAGTGGCACCCGATTGCCGAATGGTCTACAGCAGTGGCTTCGGCACGCTCAAAGAGGAAACCGATGCGATCAAGGTCGCCAACATCAAGAGCTTCGAAATTCTCGAATCGCATGTCACCCATCCGAATGCAACGACGATGCTCATAAGCTGCAAGATCGCCGTCAGCGGCAGTTCTGAAGGTAAGGACTTCTCGGGCAACATCTTCTCCACCTCCGTCTGGATCAAAGTGAACGCCAAGTGGAAAATGACCCTTCACAGCGAGGTTCGCGCAAAGTAGCGCATTGGAACGCCTCAGTCCAAGTGTCTTGCCCAAAGTGCGAGGTTGCTGTCGCGTTCGTGATCGCAGCCCGTAGTATCAAGCGGATGCACGCGGTCGACATCGCTTAAAAAGCTGTCCCTCATCACCGAAAAGAATAAACCCCATATTATCGCTGAACTGAACGGGCAAAAGGTCTACTTGAACAAGACCAACGGTCGGTTCATGTGGCACTTTCACGAGGCTGAAGACGAGATGTTCCTGGTGCTAAAGGGAGATTTACAATGCATTTTCGTGTTCGCTCAGTGAGCCAGATGGAAGGCGACATCATCGTGGTGCCCAAAGGGGTCGAACGTTGCCCTGAATCCCATGGCGACGTTGACCTAATGTTGTTCGAGCCCCTGACGACCGTCAACACCGGCAACGTGGCGTGTGATCGCGCGATAATTGAGCTGCCTCGAATCTGAACACCTCAAAAAAAATGAACTTGATCAACCTAAATCAAAAACTCTCACAGTTCAGCGAAACTTACAAGCCGCACATTATCGCCGAACTGAACGGCCAACTCGTCAAGCTGGTTAAGTTTCAGGGCCCCTTTGTATGGCATGCACACGAAAACGAAGACGAGCTCTTCATGGTCCTAGATGGCGAGTTCACCATGCAGTTCCGCGATGGCGACGTGCAGGTGCGCAAAGGTGAACTTATCGTGGTGCCCCGCGGTGTTGAGCATTGCCCTTTGGCGGATGAGGAAGTAAGTGTGATGCTTTTTGAACCGTCGACGACCCTGAATACAGGCGACGCCGTCTCGGACTTCACCCAACATAACCTCGATCGCATTTGAGAGCTTCTTTTGGCGGTCTTGAAGCCAACGCTTAAATAAGATCCTACTCGAAGGTCACCTCGCTTTGCGACTTCCTTGGAGCCGTTCTACAATGGAGTCATATGGCCTACTAGCAACCGGAACCTCCGAGCCATCAAGAGATCGACCCGGAGGCTCCACCGTATGTCGAGCACCCACAGACGGTACAAGAAAGTAAAAGCGGATTCCAGTTGGTGCCTCTGAAGAACAGAAGCGCGCTCATCGTCCACTAACTTGGACTTATCGCTTTCATTCCTGCTATTGGGTTCCTAATTGGTACCGCCGGTCTCATCTTGGGTGGCCAGTGCCTCAAGTACTCAGGGCGCACCCTGAAGCGAGTGGCGGTACCCACGCCAAGGTGGGAATCGGTTGCGGATTCGGAGGCTTAATCGTCAACGCTGACATTGTCGGACTCGTCATCTACGCCTCACGATGATGAATTCTTATCTCAGGTGGGTCGTATGACCCGGGCCAAGAAGTTATCGGTGACCGAAGACGCTCTCCGCGCGTACATTCGAGTATGAGAGCCTCGCGCTTGCGATCTTCCGTGGCTTGCCTGCTAATAAGCCTTGCGACCATAGGGTCAGCCCAAACCCTGAAAATTGGAATGCCAGCGCCCCCCATCAAGGTGACCAAGTGGGTCAAGGGCACGCCCGTCGAAGG
Source organism: uncultured Fimbriimonas sp. (assembly GCA_964619505.1). Taxonomy (GTDB): domain Bacteria; phylum Armatimonadota; class Fimbriimonadia; order Fimbriimonadales; family Fimbriimonadaceae; genus JBBQMJ01. The sequence continues at coordinate 23,246 of CAZUCK010000012.1, forward strand.
GTTCAAGAAAGGTCAGATCTACGTCGTTGAATTCTGGGCAACCTGGTGCGTTCCTTGCAGGTCAAGCATTCCACACCTCACGGAGCTCGCCAAGAAATTCCATGATAAGGTCACTTTCATCGGCGTCAGTGTTTCAGAGCGCGACCAGGAAATGGTTGGCCCGTTCGTGGAAGCTATGGGCGACACCATGGACTACAACGTCGCCACGGATTATCAAGAAAGCTCCACGGCCCGTAGGGGATTCATGTCCATCAACTGGTTGGAGGCCTCAAACCAGCCCGCACTCCCCGACGCCTTTGTCGTCGACGAAGAGGGCCAACTTGCTTGGATAGGTCATCCGCTACGCCTCGAGCCTGTTCTGAATCAGGTTGTCGCAGGCAGCTGGGACGCTCAAGCCTACGCACAGGCACAAGCCGCAGACGCGGCCGAAAGAATGAAGGCAAAGGAAGCTTGGGAGAGGCATCCGGTTAAATTGGAGATGGATAAGATCCGCGCCCTTCTGAGAACCCGCGACTTCCAAGGGGCATTGAAAGAGATCGATGCGTTCGTCAAGATGGACGGAACGGGCACTCCCGCCAACCCACTTCAATTTGGCACCTTCGCTCGCATGACCGTCTATGGCTTGATGAACGACATGGAAGGCTATTACAAAGCGGCTAACACGGCGGCCGAGGTCTTTGACAAAGATCCCAGGAATCTCAATGTCCTTGCTTGGATTATTGTTGACCCCAGGAGTACATTGCCGAAAAAGGATTTTGATTTCGGCGTGAAGATTGCTATGAGGGCTGTTGCCTTGACCGAGCGGAAGGAGGCATCGTTGCTCGATACCCTGGCATGGGCGTATTTTCGGCGCGGAGACAAGGCAATGGCGATCAGCACGATCAACGAAGCGCTAGCAGTGGCAAAGCCCAATGAAAAATCATCGTTGGAATTCACCTTGCAAGAGTTCAATTCGAACTAGTCTGTCTCAAGCTCCCGCCTCTTCAACTCGCATCAACTTCTGCGACATGTCCTTCACCATTACGACGGCTCTCGGTAGAAACGGCAGCAAGAATAAGACAAAGAGAGTCGTTCCAGAATTGATGGCGATCAACTGCCAAAACGCAATCTTCAGTTTGTCACTCATGAGCGAGCCCACATAGTCGCCCCCGAACAACGCAAAGTTCCTCATGCTCAGCATCAGGGCGTATCCCAAGCCCTCACAACCCTTAGGCACCGACCGAGCTGCCAGGTCTAGCAAAGAAATTTCGCATATCGTGAAGAAGAAGCCGTTCTGAATCTCGATGAACGAGTCCTTAAGCAAATTCGGGCTGTAAAGCAGATAACAGAAGTTACCAGCCGCATTCGCCAGAACACCTACCAGGATCAGAGTGCGAAGGTTGATTTTCTTGCAGAGGACCGCGTAAAGCGCGGAGGAACAAAGGGCGGCGATTGCGCCGGCACTTCCCAGGTTTCCTATCACTTGCATCGAGAGCTTAAACTCGTCCTGCTGTTTGTACAGCAACGGAGTGGCAAACCCGGGCGCGAAATAGAACATGCCGAGAAAGAGAATTGCCCACCAAAGAGTCTTCGACCGGCCGATCATCACAAGTTGCTGAAGAGCATTGCCGATGGCTTGTGTGTTCGAGACCGCCTCTGGACGCTCACGGAGCATGACGTACGCCACTGGGACAATAGTCAAAACCATAATCGCATTCACGCCCGCCGCAACCGAAAAAGCACCCATCGCGAGCATTCCTCCAAGTGGACCCTGCACCATCTGGCAGAAGTTTTGAACAAAGATTCTGAGTGAGCTTAGGCGTCCCGTCGCGGCGGATGCCTGACCCGTCTCCACGAGTATCGCTCCAACGACCGTCGATGCGATCACCACAAACGCGTTGATGACGATGCATGCAATCAGCAACGCCTGATAGGTGTGCGGCACGACAAACAAGGCTCCCCAACTGGCGCCAGCGAGGACTGCGCTCACTATTAGGTAGTGTCGTCGCCTCGTTCTCATCAACGGGAAAGCGTCCGTAAGGATTCCAGCGAATGGCTTGAAGTACCAAGCGAGGCCGCAGGCAAAGAAGAAGAACGAGAGTTGTGATCTGCTCACATGTAAGTCGTTCTTAAGCAAGTTCGTCAGCGGCAAACGCCCCAGAACTTGGGGCTGGGCCATCGTCGTCGCAAAGATGCCAACGATGATCAAAATGGCGACATAAGAGAAGCTGAGGCCCTCAAGTGGACTCCTACGGACGTCCGTCTGTTGGGCCGGTAATTCAGATGATTCTATGGGCAATTGCTGTTTCTCCTTTGGCGTCAAACAAACCGCTCATACAACTGACGTCAAACCGACTCGCGTGGTCGCTCGTGATTATTACTCGGCTACAGTCTATGAATGTTCCGCCTCGTACGCAAGGGCATTGACCGGTAAACTCGCTCTTATGGATCTCGGCTACTTCTCGTACCCAACGCCCACGAACGAACCCGTGCTTTCTTATGCTCCTAACTCTCCAGAGCGCGGCCTTCTTAAGGAGACGCTTAAGAATCTCAAGGCTCAGAACATTGACGTCCCCATGATCATCGGGGGCAAGGAGGTCCGTACGGGCAAAACGGTTACAATGCACCCTCCCCACGAAATCGGTCACGTACTGGGTCACTATCACGAGGGCGACGCGCAGCACGTCAGAGAAGCCATCGCCGCAGCCCTCTTCGCCAAGGAATCTTGGGCCAACACAAGCTGGGAAAATCGAGCTGCCATCTTCCTTCGCACCGCAGATCTTATGGCGACCAAGTATCGCCAGCAAATGAACGGCACGACGATGCTCGGCCAAAGCAAGACCGCTTTTCAGGCCGAGATCGACAGTGCCTGCGAACTCATCGATTTCCTTCGGTTCAACGTCCACTTCCTCAGCGAAATTTATCGGCAACAGCCCATCAGCGGTTCCGGCATGCACAACCGCATGGAGTACCGACCGCTCGAAGGTTTCGTACTTGCGGTCACGCCGTTTAACTTCACGGCTATCGGGGGCAATCTTCCCACGTCCGCCGCCATGTGCGGAAACGTGGTCATCTGGAAGTGCGCCCAAACTCAAATCTACAGCGCCCAGATGTTCATGAAAATCCTGATGGAGGCGGGCTTGCCACCGGGCGTCATCAACCTTGTCTTCGTGAGCGGGACCACCATCGGTGAGGTCGCCTTCAACCATCCTGACTTCGCCGGCGTCCACTTTACGGGCTCGACGGGAGTCTTCAACGCCATGTGGAAGACCGCCGGTGACAATATGCACCTTTACAAAGGCTATCCTCGCCTGGTCGGCGAAACGGGTGGCAAGGACTTCGTGATGGTCCACAAGAGCGCCGACGTTGACGCCGTTGTAACCGCCCTGATTCGCGGCTCTTTCGAGTACCAAGGCCAAAAGTGCTCCGCCGCGTCCCGGTCCTACATACCCAGCAACATAGCAGACGAGGTCCGCAAGAAGCTGGTCGATGGGGTCAAGACGATCAAGATGGGCAACGTAGAGGACTTCACCAACTTCATGGGGGCCGTCATCGATGAAAAAAGCTTTGACAAGCTTGCCGCATACCTCGAAAGGGCGAAGACGGACAAAGCCGCCACCATCCTTGTGGGCGGCGGTTATGACAAGAAAGTGGGCTACTTCATCGAGCCGACCGTGATCGAGACCACCGATCCCAAGTACGCGACGATGTGCGAGGAGCTGTTTGGCCCCGTCCTGACCATGTACGTGTACGACGCCGAACGCTACGAGGAGACACTGAAGTTGTGCGACGAAACCTCGCCCTATGCCCTCACCGGTGCGATCTTTGCCCGAGATCGTGACGCCGTCGACCTTGCCACATCCAAACTCAGACACGCCGCAGGTAACTTTTACGTGAACGATAAACCGACAGGCGCGGTTGTCGGCCAGCAGCCTTTTGGCGGAGCCCGGGCCAGCGGCACCAACGACAAAGCGGGTTCCCAGCTGAACCTCTACCGCTGGCTTAGCGCCCGCACGATCAAAGAAACCTACAACCCTCCGGTCGATTATCGCTATCCGTTCATGCAGGAACCGTAGAGAGGGGTGTGCTTCGTCACACCCCTCGAAACCATGGACTCAGCGATTCGACATCAGCGCATGCAGCTTTGGCAAGTCTTCTGCGATGAAGTCCTTCACCCCATTTGGGCCAGTGATCTTCACGACCAGAGGACCGTCCTCTCGGGCGACGATTAGGTTGAAATCGAAGAAAGGACAACAGCGACTCTCCCGCGAAACCCAATCCTCCGCCAGCGGGAACAGCTTCCCGTTGCTTGCAAACGTCAGTTCATAACCGTTCGCCAGTTCGCTCACCGAGGGCTTAGCCCCGATCAAACGGTCTAGAATCTTCGGCATTTCCTCGCGCTCCTTGGGGGTCAGGGCTTTCATGTTGCAGTAAAACCCAGCCGGTTTCTCCTGGCAATTGGGAGATCTGGTGCCAAGACGAGCGGTTGAACCCAGCGTCAAGGCAAACAGCGAAGTTGAAACGAATGTGTTCATCATAACTGAGTCAGTCTATAAAGTTAAAGTAAACTTCATGTCAAGATGTCACCCTATTTTTCTGAACATTTTTCCATAGGCGAGCTCGCGCGACAGGCTGGGATTGCCCCTTCCGCTGTACGTTATTACGAGTCCCGCGGCCTCTTGCGGTCGGATCGAACAGAGGGCGGCCAAAGGCGCTATGGGCTTGATGCCGTCCTTAGCTTAAAGCAGATCGCGTTTGCACAAGCTTCCGGCTTCACCCTCACCGAGATAGCCAATCTCCTACGGCCCATGCAATCTGGAGAGCCGATCTTCGGCCATTGGCGCGAACTCGCAGAACGCAAACTCACTGAACTTGACAGGATCATTGAGCAGGCACATGAGACGAAACGACACCTTTACCAAGCCCTCAGCTGCCGCTGCACTTCTCCCGAAGATTGCGGCCTCCTCGATCAGGCGGAGTGCGAGAATCGGAGCCATTAAGACAACCACCCGACACCGCACTCCCTCGATACTTTCTCATGGAATATAATGAGAGTGCTGAGGAGCGTTGCGACCCGAGAAGGGCCAGGCTCAGCTAGCCCGAGAAACCGGGAGGAACGGCGCTCGCAATCTAAACCGGTTGCGGGCGTTTTTCAATTTTTGGACTCGCTCGCGAAGGGAAATTTAGGAGCGAAAATTGCCAACCCTTGAAAACTTGAAAGTCAACGACTACCACGTCGCCGACCTGTCTCTAGCCGACTTCGGCCGGAAGGAGATCAGGATCGCGGAAACGGAAATGCCTGGCCTTATGGCCATCCGCGACGAGTTCGCGGCTTCCAAACCGCTGAAAGGGGCCCGCATCGCCGGGTCTCTCCACATGACCATCCAAACAGCCGTTCTCATCGAAACCCTGAATGAACTCGGTGCGGACGTGCGTTGGGCCAGCTGCAACATCTATTCAACCCAAGACCACGCCGCGGCAGCGATTGCTCAAGGTGGAACCCCCGTTTTCGCCTACAAAGGTGAGTCGCTCGACGAGTACTGGCACTACACCCACCGCATCTTTGAGTGGAGCGACGGCGGAACGCCAAATATGATCCTTGACGACGGCGGCGACGCCACCCTCCTTATTCTTCTCGGTTCCAAGGCCGAAACCGACCCGGGCGTGATCGCAAACCCAACGAATGAAGAAGAAGTGGCGCTCTACGCCTCAATTAAGTCCAAGCTTACAAAGGATCCGACCTTCTACAGCCGAGTGAAGGGGAACATCAAAGGCGTCAGCGAAGAGACAACGACCGGCGTCAAGAGGCTCTATCAGCTTCAAAAGGAGGGTCGACTTCCCTTCGCAGCCTTCAACGTGAACGACTCGGTCACAAAGTCAAAATTCGATAACCTATATGGTTGCCGCGAATCATTGGTCGACGCAATCAAGCGAGCCACCGACGTCATGATCGCAGGCAAAATCGGATTGGTCGTCGGCTACGGCGACGTCGGCAAAGGTTGCGCTCAGGCTCTTCGTGCACTCAGCGCCCAAGTGTGGGTCACCGAAGTGGATCCAATCTGCGCCCTACAGGCATCGATGGAGGGTTTTCGCCTCGTGACAATGGAGTTCGCGGCAGATAAGGCCGACATCTTCGTTGCCGCCACGGGCAACCTGCATGTGATCAATCACGACCACATGGCCAAGATGAAGGATCAAGCGATCGTCTGCAACATTGGACATTTCGACAGTGAAATCGATGTTGCCTCCCTCAAGAAGTATCAGTGGGAAAACATCAAGCCTCAAGTTGATCACATCATCTTCCCTGACGGCAAGCGCATCATCCTCCTTGCGGAGGGTCGCTTGGTCAACCTTGGTTGCGGGACGGGCCATCCTTCCTATGTCATGAGCTCTAGCTTTGCCAATCAAGTGCTGGCGCAAATTGAACTGTTCACGAAGGCTGGAGAATATGCCCCTGGGGTTTATGTGCTGCCTAAGCATCTCGATGAAAAGGTCGCTCGGCTTCAGCTCAAAAAACTCAGCGCCGAACTCACGAAACTCACGCCGGAACAAGCTAAGTACATTGGCGTTGCCGTTGATGGACCCTATAAACCCGACGCCTACCGTTACTGAGAATTGGCCCTCGTTCAAGGCTACTTCGCAGTGGACTGGACAAGTTTCAAGGAATGGTGTATAATATGAGCCTTAGTCGCGAGCGCTGAAAGCTCGAACATAAAACGGCTGAGAGCTATCTTTAAATGCCTTCTGGTCTTCAGACCGGGAGGCTTTTTTCTTGCAGTTGGCAATCCTTCACTGACGAAAGGACGCGAAGCCCATGACCGAGTGAACCGCGCTCGTCAAAAACAAAGCATTCGCCACACCACAAACTGTCTTCTTTGGCAACGTTTGCGAGATAGTTGAGTATCCCACCCCGCAAATGCTTCACTTTCGTAAAACCCCGCCGAACGAGATATGCCGTCGCCTTTTCGCAACGAATGCCACCCGTGCAAAACATTGCAAGAGGTTGGTTCTTGTCCCCCAAATGATCGTTGACGAACGATTGGAACTCCCAAAACTCGGCAGTCTGAGGGTCGACGGCACCTTCGAACGTACCCAACGCCGTTTCATAGCGGTTTCGAACGTCAATCAGCAAAGTCCCTGGATCCCGCACAATCGTATTCCAATCCTGTGGCTCGACGTACTCGCCGACTCCGAAGTTTGGATCGGCAACCGGAGCCTTCAATCTTACAATTTCTTTCTTAAGCCGCACCTTAAGCTTCCCAAACGGTTGCGTCAAGCACTTAGACCGTCTAACATCCAGATTCAAAAGGCGTGCATCGGAGCCTATGGAAGCGAGAAACTCTTCTACGCACTCGTCCGTTCCGGCAAGCGTGGCATTGATGCCCTCGTCAGCCAACAAAATCGTCCCTTTAAGGTCGAATGAGTCGGCGAGATCAAATAGGTACGCACGCATCTCCCTGTAGTCGGGTAGCGGCACGAATCGGTAAAAGGTGGCAACAGTGCATGACAGGTGGTCCACAGCTGGAATGAGTTTACATCGGAAGCCTTTACGGCTTTGAGTAAATGGCGTCAAAGGTGACCACCCACTTCTTACCGTCGCGGTTGGCCTCAATAATCTGGTGGACTTTGCCGTCTTCCAACTTGGTCAGCGTGGTCCTGTCCTTGTACGATTTGCCATTTGGCAGATAGACCGTCCCCGCAAAGCGGATACCGTCGGGAACAAGCTCTGAGTACTTCTCCTTATAGGCGCCCATGGGAGTCACCCAGACCTGTTTCCATTGGTTCTTCGCAGCCATAAAATAGAAGAAGCTCTTGCCTTCCCCACCCTCGACGTCCTTCCAATGCTCAACGATCGCATTGCCATTGAGCCACTTCTCAACAATGTCGTCTCCCTGCTTCTGACCACCACCCGTGACCATCCAAGTGCCTACCCAAAAATCCAATGCATTCTTGTTCGACGAAGCATTGGGCAAGGTGGCCAAAGCGAGTGAGACAGCGAGAACGGTAAGTGACATGCGAAGCATTTACGCGGTGCTTAAACAAATGGTTCCGCGACCAGCCTTAAACCCCTGCAGCATGACCCATCGGGCCATAGCGGTGAACGAAGTAGAATGGGCGGCATGTCCAGCCGCGCTTCAACTGGAGCCTATCCCGGCACGGGCGGAACTCCACTCGGCAAGAACGAATGGCTGGCGCTGCTCGCTCTGACCGCTCTAGCCGCATTGCTCCGGCTGGTTACACTTGGAACTCCCTCCCTGTGGTTCGATGAGCTCGCCACTTGGAAGGTCTGTCACCAAGCCTCTCTTCAAGCGCTTTTGACGACGGGTTTGGCCGATGACATACACCTTCCCGGCTACTTCGTCATCACCTATGCGCTGACCAAGAACTTTGGCGACAGCGAGTTCATTCTTCGTTTGCCGGCGGCCATCTTCAGCATCGCGTCCGTCCCCGCCATCTACGCGCTCGCACGGCGGCTCTGCGGCAAAACGGTCGCCGCAATGAGCGCCGTTTTCACAGCCTTAAGTTTCACCTGTATCCGCTACGGAATGGAGGCAAGGCCGTATTCCATGATGATGTTCTTCGCCATCGTTACGACCCACCTTTGGTATGGCGTCTACGAAATGGCTATCGTCCGAGCAGAGCGGCCAACCTCACGCCAACTCCTCACTCTCTTTGTCGCTTTAGCTCTCGCATGCTATTCGCACTATTTTAGTGTTTTGATGGTGGCGCTACAGCTTTGTCTGTTTTTGGTGCTTGCGTTGAGGGCCAAGCGCGGAGCCCAAGTAGTCGGCCTCATGACTGCCGGCCTGGTCCTTATCGCAGTTCCCTGGGTGCCAGAACTTCGGCTGCAAATGAGCCAGATCTTTAACTGGACCTCTGCATTTGGATTTGCTGAGGCTTTTCAAAAATACATTCTCTTCCTCTTTTTCGCCAGTCCCGCATACGTGAGCTACGTGGCCGTTGTAGTGATGCTTGGCGCCCTGTTCAAACGCGAGACTCATTGGTTGCGGTCTGAAAGCATGCGGGAGCAACGCCTCGGCGTGTTTTTTCTTGCAACATGGCTCGTACCATTCATCATCCTCGAGTCGGTCTCGCTGACTCTGCGTCCAGTGTTTGTGGATCGCTACTTGAGTTTTTGCCTTCCCTTCGCATACATGGGCATTTCACTTCAAATTTCCCGCCTTAAAGCCGAGCCAATGGCAAGAATCGCCGTGGTGCTCGCAGTGGGGCTTTTGATGCTGCTTTGGCTCGAAGAAACATCCCACCGCCTTTCACAACCGAAGAGAGATGATTGGCGTCGGGTCGAGGACAATATGGGTAAGAACCTCCCACCCGATGCGACCGTTGCCGTCTTCGCCGTCACCGAAAGGGTTGGAGTCGCCCAATACTATCTCGAGAGACGCTCCCCAAATCTCGCCATCGATGGAGAAGCCGCCAAGTTGGATCAGGTCGAAGCGGCTTGGTCCCGCGTCATGGCCAAAAAGCCTGACTTCATTTGGCTGTTCCATGGGCAGGTTGCTGAGCCCGTGACCGTTGATGCACTGAATGCGGCGGGGCAAAAGCTGCAATCAGTCTCGACGGGACCGATCGGACAAATAGAGGATCACAACGTTGGGGCGATCCTCTTCCCCGTCAACAAAGAGTAGGGCCATGCAACCACCTCTCTCCAGCTCAAGGGAAAGCGATGCCGTCAACAGGAACCTCGATCGAAACGATTGGCTCGTCATATTGGCTCTCACACTTCTTGCCGCAGCCATCCGACTGCCTACTTTAGGTACGGCATCCCTTTGGTTTGATGAACTTTGCACCTGGAAAGTGAGCAATCAAGCCTCGCTCATCGACCTCTGGACGAAGGGCTTTACGGTAGACATTTTTCCTCCTGCTTATTTCACCCTGACCTACTTCATCATCAAACTGCTCGGAGATGGCGAGTTCGCCATGAGGCTGCCCGCGGCCCTGTTTGGCATCCTATCAGTTCCTGCGATCTACGCACTCGGGAGAAAGCTCTTCTGCAAAGTGACGGCCACTCTAGGCGCAGCTCTGGTCACTCTCAGTTACACGTGCATCTACTACTCTCAGGAAGCTAGGCCCTATTCAATGATGATGTTCCTGACCATCGTCACCACCTATCTATGGCACGGCGTCTATGCCAAGGTGATCGTCAGGAACCTCCAGGCTTCTTGGTCCCAGATTCTTGCCCTAGTGCTCGTCCAAGCCTTGTTCTGCTACACCCACTACTTGGACGTCTTGGTGACCGGACTCCAAATGGCCTTCTTCTTTGCCGGTTGCCTCAGGACACATCGAGGTTTCTACATCCTCGGTTGGACCGCGCTGGGCTTGGCTCTCTTTGCCCTGCTTTGGCTGCCTGAACTGCGCCTGCAAACTCACAACCACGTATATTGGATCCCCGTCACGGATCCAATTTCGGCCCTAAACAAATCAGTTCTTTTCCTATTCAGCGGCTTCATTTCCCTTGGTTATGCAAGCGTGGCAATCACGCTTGCTGCCTTCGTGAAGAACGGGGGACCTGTTCTGAAACCTGAAGGCCCGCGCGAATACAAGACGGGTTTGGTACTCGTCGGCGCCTGCATGGTTTCCTTCGCCCTGATCGAAACTTTGACCCTGACTGTAAAACCTCTCTATTTGGATCGATATCTGACTTTCTGTCTTCCCTTTGCTTACCTCGTCATCGCACGACAAATCGACCGACTTCAGTTGAGACCAATCTTAAGGGTGTCCGTGGCCATCGCGCCCTTGCTCCTTACGCTTGCATTATTGGAGCAGGGAGATCACTCGCTTTCGAAGCCGCGACGAGATAATTGGCGAGGAGTCGTGGCGACGATGGCTAAACGAACGCCGCCCGATTCAAAAGTTTCCGTGCTCGCGATCACCGAGCAATCAGGTGTCTCTCAGTATTACTTTGGGAGAGTCGCGGGTGCCTACGCCGTCGATGCCGAGGCCATCGACACCAATCAGCTTCCTGCGGCCTTGAACCGAGTTATGGAGTCGAAGCCCGACTACATCTGGCTTTTCCACGGCCAAGTGAGCCAAGTACAAACGGTGGACGCGGCCAAGGCGGCCATTAGTAGCCTTCAGGGAGTGGGAGCCGAGGTTGACTCGATGCTCGACGTCGACCGAAATGTGGGAGCAGATCTTTACAAGATCAACAAAGACTGAAGACGCGTCCGAATACCTTTCAGGCAAAACTCTAAACCGTGGCAAAGACACCACCATGCCGCCTTTACGCCATTCTCGCCCGGGAGGCACCCATAGGTGTGATCTTCCGACGCGGCCCAACTGCGTGGTACCAGCTCTTCAAGAGGGAATCAGTGACAGACACGTTCACGCCTGGCCAGTGGATTCAGGGCCGCGTTTATCTCGAACGATGCGACCTAAGCCAGGATGGCACGAAAATCCTCTACTCTGTGTGCAGGGAATCGTGGCTGGACCCAAGGGCAGGGCAAAGGAGGGTATCTACATTCCGGAAATCCACGAGAAGTGTGGCCCGGAAGGGCAAACCACCCTGGTGATGGCGTCCACATGGAGGATATGTCAATGTTTCGTGAACTTCGGTGACGAGAAAGACAACCCAATGAAAGACATGACTTGGGCGGATTGGCATCAGAGAGGAAGACTAGTCTTCGCCTCAAACGGGAAAATCATGGCCGCATCAATTGAACCAGACGGTCTGGGACCTCAGCCGAATTGGCCAACTTCAACGACGACAAACCGGAGCCCATTGAAGCTCCAGAATTGGCACAGCTGGTAACAATCAGCCAGCCAGAGCGATATCGGCGGCCTGCACGCGCTGTTCCAACTTCTCGATGGCACGATCACAAGCGTGCATAACGCTGTCCGTCTTTCGGGCCATCTTGTCCCCTTGAGCCCTAGCTGCGATGATCGCAACCGTCGTCGCCAAAGTGAGCCCCGCCAGAAATACGGCTACGAGGCCAAACGTGCACGGCGTCTCTTGAACTTCATTGTTCGACTTTTCTTGCATGACAATTCTCACTGGCCGCTGGAGCGACCCTAGTGCAAGTTTCGGGACGTACCCCGCCGCCCTTCAGGTCGAATCTGGCCAAAATTCAATAACCATTACGAGTACCCACGAACCCGAGCACACGTTGCAGTAAACAGTCTTCTTTGACGCACTCCAAGCGTCGATCGTTCCAAATGCCATGTTATCACTTCTACTGGAGGCTGGCGCGACGTACCGGTACGACTCTTAGGAGGTTTAGTGATGCCGGAATGACCCCAGAGCTGGTTCCCGTACTGCGCCACCCGGCTTGCGGGTCAAGCCCATCGGCATTATTGAGGCGACAAACGGGATCCATAGAGTCGACAAGTCAAAAACGGTAAGCTTGTTAGAGTCACGGCGAGGGACGGCGACAGCAAACTTGATGAAAGTTTCAAGCGAGCCTCACAACGCCAAGAGGCTTCGTCGAAATCCGGGTGCGCTCCCTTTTTGACCGGCCCCAGATTGACAGAATTTTGGTTACTTTGTCGTTTGGAACAAAATCAATGGACAGCCCTCTCCTCCACCCCGAAGAGGTTCAATTTCGCAACGAAGGTCCCTGGAGCAAGTTCACAGTGGATCTCGTCGTCCCGTTTTACAACGAAGAAGCGAACTTGGCCCAGACGCACCTCGTGAATCAGAGACTCGAACGCCTCTTCAATGTGGGCCACTACCTCTATGTGAACAACGGGTCCAAGGACGGTACTGAAGCTGGCCTAAATAAGCTCGCATTGGAGAATCCCAAAGTTCAAGTGGTGCATGTACCGGTCAACCAGGGATACGGCTACGGAATGAAACAAGGCATTAAGGCCGCCACGGCTGATTTCGTTCTTACCAACCATGCCGATGTCCAATTTGATTCCTACACGTTCTTTTTGACCCACTTGCCACTCTTGATACGCCTTGGCGGTCCCAGCCCCATCTTCCCAATCCGCGCCAACAGGCCAAGAACGGATGCCTTCGTGTCCGCTTGTCTCCGTGTTCTTTGCCGAATTTTTTTGAGACGCAAGATCGATGATTTCAACGGCCAGCCCAAGCTCATGCCAAGAGATAGGATTCAGCCTGGCGCAGACAACTTTGAGAACGATTTCGCCTTGGATATTTGCCTATATTTGCGCTTCAAACCGGAGGAGATCGTTCAACTGCCGGTTCTGCAAGCCGCCAGGTTGCACGGTGAATCTTCATGGAACCGCGGCCCATTCGCGCGCGTGAACCAAGCTAAGCGCTGGTTCAAAGTGATGTGGAAGCTCAGAAAGGTCCCTAAACCGTGACCCTTTGAGCTCCCTTCGTCGACTCCCTCGACCCGGCGTGCCGAACTGTGCTCGTCAGCGTGAGCAGCATGCCGATTAGGATGCAAGAGCTAAGGTCTGCAACAATCAGGTGTTTCCGAACGTCAAATTGGCCATCGAAAGTCGATGTCGCGATCTCGATGGGGATCACAAGTAGGAAGAACCAGACAAGTGCCCGGACATTCGGCTGATTGACGGCGTCCAATTTTCTCAGCAATAGCAAGGACAGAACGCCGGCGGTCATTGCAAGCAACACGAGCCACAAACCGTGTACGACTGAAAACAACATCCGTCCAGGCGAAAGATAAATAGGAGAATGACCTCGATCCACTGCCGGCACCTCGAACAAGACCGGCTCTACAACCCCCAGTTCGTTCGCGTTATGCAAGATCGTGTTGGCGAACGCATTCGGATCAAGAAATATTGCATTGAGGAACACACCTTGCGTCACCCCAGGGTTGCTTTTGATGAACAAATTCCCGGCAGGCGTGAAAGCCGAAGTCCCGATCATCGAAGCTGAATCCGCGGGCAGGCCAAGCTTTGACAGCATCCCTGCCCTGTTCGACGAATGCTCAAGCAACCCAAAGTAAAGTGAGTGGTAAGCGTTGACTTGCTGGCTGCTGGGCCAACCCATCGGCCTCATGTGGGAGATCTGATTTCTCTGCTGCCAACCCACCGACCCCGCGCACACGAGGAGAGCCACAGCTAAAGAGTACGCGCCTTGACCAGAACGACGCAGAATGGCATTCCCAAACATCAGCGCCAACGCAACAATCGCCGGCAAGAGGAGATAGAGATATTGCGGCTTTGCCGTAATCGCCGCTGAACAGCAAAGGACCATGGCCAGGGCGACGTTGCCAGTCGGTACAAGTTTCGAATACCTTCCAAGTGTCGTGAGAAACAGGCTTGCCAATCCCATCACAGCCAGAATTGCAATCCCGTCCGCATAAAAAGTTGTGTAAAAGCAGGTGAAAAAGACGTCGGCAAAGATCGCCAAAGACACCAACCAAGGCACAAATGGCTTCACGGAGTCGCGCCAACTCAGCACCGCAAGGGCGAACAACGCGAACTGAAATACAAAAAACGGCAGCGCCACCAATCGTAAATTGACGACGCGGTCGCTGGACAAGGTGTCATTGATCCAACGACCAACCGTCCACAAGACGTGAGCACTTGATGGCCACGGAGGATCCGATGGCATGAGCCCGGACGGGTACCAATAGATTTGTGGGCGATTGTAGAACCGGTCGTGAAAGGCTTGCGTGCCCTCTTTTGGCCAATTCTGTTGGAAACCTTCCGGCCCGGCCACATAGGGTCCAAAGTAGCGCGTGAAGTCTCCGTTGTCCGCCAAGGCAAACTCACGGTTGATCAAGAGAATCAAAAATGCCCCCAACACGAGGACCCAAAGGCACGTGAGCTTTGTACGAACACCCGATGAGACTTGATCCAATTCCTTCATGGCTGCAATCGCCTATTGTAGTCCGCGCGACCTAAAGCCTACGAGGGGCCAATGCAAGGCATTCGGTATCCTTGCACCCAAACGTCGGCAAGGTGCCTCGTTCCACAGGTTGGTCACGATTGAATCGCTCAATACAACTCTCATCGATCCCGGCCTGGGTCTATGGCGTCATCATCTTTGCTCTGTTGGGCCTTCGCGTCTGGCATGACGCGCAAGCGGCAGGTCTCGGCGTCACGGCCTACGCGCTTGATGACGCTTACATTCAACTTGCGATCGCAAAGTACTTTGTAATCTACCGATTCCGGGGGGTAAGGCCTTACGAATCCTGTTCCTCCTCTGCCGCCCCGCACTTGTTCTTTCTCCTTTCCTCCTTTACCAAATTCGTGGGCAACCAAGCCTGGCTCCCCCTCATCCTCAACCTCGTTTCGGCAGTTGGCTTGACTTACGTGCTCGATCGGCTTCTAAAGCCTTACGTTGCGTCCATAGGCTGGCGTCTCCTTACGCTCATTGCCATATTGAGTTTCCTGCCTATCTTCACGTTTGTCGCCATGGGCATGGAACACACACTCCAACTCTTTCTCATCGCCACTTTTTTCGGGTTTGTCCGAAAGATTGTCGATCCTGCGTATCGATTCTCGGGCAAGTACATTTGGATGCTCTGCGGACTCGCCGGCCTCATCGTTCTCGTCAGGATCGAATGCGCCGTTCTATTCCCCATCCCCTTTGCCTACGCGTTGATCAAGAGAGACTTCAAATGCGCGAGCGCTCTGGTTCTCGGCCCAATGCTTGCTGTCGGGCTCTTTGCACTCTTCTCACTCTCGCATGCAATGCGCATCGAGCCGAACTCGATGGCAGTGAAGCGGCTGGTCATGATGCCGGACGAACGCAACGCCCTTCCGTCAGATGCCGCACCATTGGAATTGGTCTTCGACAAGATAGTTCTTCGGCTGACCCGCTATCAGGAAATTGAAGCTCTTTTGATCGGGTTGGGGCTGATGCTTTTACTAAGCTTCACCAAAAGAGGGGCCGTTTCGTCCAAGCTGCTGCTGGCCACTTGCATGCTCGGCTTCGTCGTTCACGCCAACAGCGGCCGTTTCGGTTGGTTCTACCGCTACGAGGGCTACCTGATGATCTTCAGCTTCTTAACGCTTGTCGCAGTGGCTTCGGAAGAGGTGAAGACAGCGGGGGCAGAAGTTTGGCGCAAGGCGCTCGCCAACGGTGCGCTCATCGTTTCAATTAGTCTTATGCCTTTTCGCGCCTGGACCGCAACCGGCAAAACCGTGTACGCCATGGCGAACATCGGCCATCAGCAGCTCCAAATGGCCCTTTTCATCCAAAAGTTCTATCCGAAAGCAAGCATCGTGGTCAACGACATTGGCGCCATCTGCTATTACAGCGAGCCTCATCTCCTGGATGACGCTGGGCTCGGAACACCAAGCATCACCCAATCGAAAATCGACCACACCTGGGGCATGAGCGTCATCAGGGCGGAAATGGCCAAGCGGGACGTTGAAATAGGAATCATTTATCTATCACCGGCGTGGTGGCCGGGGAACCTCGGCGACCTGTACCCGGTGGGAAGGTGGAAAATCCAGCACAACGTCGTGGCCGACAACTCCTCAGTTTTCTTCTTCGCCACCACCCCTGAGCGGGCCGTCAAGCTGGTGGACAATCTCCAAAAATTCACACCCGAGCTCCCAGCAGACGTGGAACATCAATACGCTGACCTTGGCCAATGATCTGTCGTTAGCCAGGCCCTTACTCGCAGCACCGACCGCTACGGCTCAGCGAGTAAACTCTCCCCCACATGCTCGACAACTTAGCCCGAAGACTCTCGGGCATCTTCGCGGGACTGCGCAGTCAAGGCAGACTAACTGAAGACGACGTCAACAACATGCTTCGCGAAGTGCGCGTCGCCTTGTTGGAGGCCGATGTCAACTTTGCCGTTGCCAAGCGTTTCATCGCCAACATTAAGGAAAAGGCGATCGGCGAGGACATCTATGGCAGCCTGAGCGCCGACCAAACAATCATCAAGATCGTCAAGGACGAGCTGACTGAGATGCTTGGCGGCGAACCTGCGAAGTTCAATTGGTCGCCGAGCCCGCCAACTGTCATCATCATGTGCGGGCTCCAAGGGTCTGGGAAGACGACCACGTCCGCCAAGCTCGCCAAATGGCTCATCGATCAAGGGAAGAAGCCCATGATGGCCGCCTGCGACGTCCAACGGCCCGCCGCCATCAAACAGCTTCAAGTCCTCGGCGAGGCCCTCGACGTTCCTGTCTTCGCAAAGCTGGATGGTGCCAGACCGGTCGATATCGCCAAAGAAGCCCTTCAGCGATGCAAGCATCTGATGCTCGACGTGCTCATTGTTGACACCGCGGGCCGACTCCAAGTCGATGAGACTCTCATGCAGGAGCTCAAGCAGATTCGTGACACCCTCAATCCGTCCGAGTCCCTGCTCGTCGTCGACTCCACCACCGGACAAGATGCCGTCAACGTCGCCCAAGCCTTCAACGATCAGATAGGCATCACCGGCGCCATTTTCACCAAACTTGACGGAGACACCAGAGGTGGCGCAGTCCTCAGCGTCCGGGAGGCAACGGGCGTTCCCGTGCGATTTGTTGGCGTGGGCGAGCAAACGGATGCCCTGGACGCTTTCTATCCCGACCGGATGGCCCAACGCATCCTAGGTATGGGTGACATCCTCGGGATCATAGAAAGGGCGGAGCTAGCAGTCGACAAAGACGAAGCGCTCAGTCTTGAAGGCAAACTCAAACGCGGTAACTTTGACTTCAATGACATGCTGATGCAGTTCGCCACAATGCGCAAGATGGGGCCCATCCAGAACATCCTCAAGATGATCCCTGGCCTAGGCATCAACATCCCCGAGGAGGCCATGGAAAACCTAAACGACAGTCACGTCGGGCGCATAGAAGCGATCATCCTCAGCATGACGGCCAAGGAACGTGCCAATCCTGACATCCTCAACGGTTCGCGCAGGAAGCGGATTGCCAACGGGTCTGGACGGAGCGTGGAAGAAGTCAACGGACTCATTAAGCAACTCTATGAGATGCGGCGCAACATGAAGCAAATGGGCAAGATGCAACAGCGCATGAACAAGATGGGAAGGCGTCGCTAATTCCCGTCGAGAGTGGATATAATGAGCGGTTCGAGGCGTGTACGCATAAGTGAATGAGCGTCCCAACGTCCGAGCAGAAGGAATTCAACTTAGAACATGGTAAAGATTCGACTTAGGCGCATCGGCACGAAGGGCCGACCTTTCTACCGCATCGTGGTTGCCAAGAGCTCTGCAGGGCGCAATGGCGCATTTGTGGAGAACCTCGGGACCTACGACCCGCTCGTGAAGCCGGCCGCCATTAAGGTCGACGAAGTGCGAGCCCTGCACTGGTTGATGACCGGTGCCCAGCCCACCGAGACGACTGCTTACCTTCTGAACAAGGTCGGCGTGTTGCCGAAGTACTTCGAGGCTCGTCCGGCTGCCAAGAAGTCATACGCTTTCCTCGATAAGCGGACCGCCGCTATTTCTGTCAAGTCCGCCATTGAGGCTCCCGTGGAGGCGCCTGCGAAGAAGAAGGCCGAAGCCGCTGTAGAGCCGACGGTCGCCGCTGATCCAGTAGCTGAGGTTCCCGCCGAGGTGTTGGCCGACAACATCGAGGAGACTCTGGCAGAAGTTGAGGGCAAGGTTGAAGCCCCCGCTGCGCTTCCGCAAGAGACTCCTGAAGCGGCGGCTGATGAGACGCCCGCAGTTGCCGAAACTGAGAACTCCTGATGAGCTACAGACCCTTTGTTGAGGCCCTCGTCAAATCCGTAGTTGAGCATCCCGATCAAATCGAGATCGAAGAGGAAGCCGAGATGGGCACTCGTACCTTCTTTGTGCGTTGCAGCCCCGATGACGTCGGCAAGGTCATTGGAAAGAGCGGACGCGTCGTTTCGGCGATCCGATGCGTGGTAAGCGCCGTTGCGGCCAAATCGCGCGAAAAAGCTTTTGTTAAAATTGTCACTGACTGAAGGTCAGTAGACGCTGCCTCCAGACCGAAAGTCTGGGGGCCATTTTTTGCCCAACGCCCGCTATTCCAGCATCCGGGAAGAGATCCAGAAACTTTGCGACCAATGGCGAAGGTTTAGAAGGTCTGACCCTCCCCGGATACAATAGGAAACCCCATGCCGGATCCCAAACGCATTAAAGTCGGCCAGATCGTTGGTACCTTTGGCCTCAAAGGCCAGTTCAAAGTGCAACCCCTCACTGACTTTGTGGAGCGCCTGGATAAGGGCCACCGGCTTTTCCTCAAAGGCGATTGGATCGAGGTCGAAGAATGCAGGTGGCACAAGAACCGCCCCCTCATTGCTTTGGCCGGGATCAACCACATCGCCAAGGCGGAACCTTACGTCGGCGAATATCTTGAGGCTCTCGCAGACGAGCGTCCACATTTGGAAGAGGACGAATTCTTCACGTCGGATCTAATTGGCTTGCAAGTCGTGACCGCCGAGGGCGAAGCATTGGGGGTGATTGACGAGGTCCTTCCCTATCCGGCGCATGACACGTTGCGCGTAGGCGTAATTCTCATCCCCGTCGTTAAGCAATTCGTGAAGGACGTGGACTTGATAAAGGGGATTGTGAGGGTGCAACTTATTCCCGGCATGCGCCCCGGCGAAGACGACTCATAGGCCACTTTCATGCCTCTAAGCGCGCTTTCATGAAGCGCCCGCAGATTCAAATTAGGTACACTACCGTCTATGTTTCTCGATGAAGCGGTCGTAGAATTCACTTCCGGCCGGGGCGGTTCAGGCGCCGTCAGTTTTCATCGAGAGAAGTTTGTCCCTCTCGGCGGCCCAAACGGATCGGACGGCGGCAAGGGCGGTGATGTCATTCTTATCGCCGACCGGAACAAGCGGACCCTGTACGACTTCAAGCTTCATCCCAAGTTCGAAGCGGGCAACGGAGAGCATGCCCAAGGCAATAAACGCGGGCGTGACGGCAAACCGGTCGAGATCAAGGTCCCCATCGGCACAGTGGTGACCGATGAGCGCACGGGGGACATCCTCGCCGATCTCAGCGTCAACGGCATGAAGTACGTCATCTGCAAGGGAGGAAAGGGTGGGAAAGGCAACATGCACTACGCCAGTTCAGTGCGCCAAGCCCCCAACTTCGCGCAAAAGGGCGCGCCACAAGAGTCACTCCTTACTCGCCTCGAACTTAAACTACTCGCAGACGTCGGGCTTGTCGGACTTCCAAACGCCGGTAAGAGCACCCTCATCTCAAGAATAAGCGCCGCGCGCCCGAAGATCGCCGATTACCCATTTACGACGATCGTGCCAAATCTTGGAGTCGTTTCCTTTCGGGGCGAGAGCTTCGTCGTCGCGGACATGCCTGGCCTCATTGAAGGCGCGAGTGAAGGCGTGGGACTTGGCCACCAATTTCTTAAGCACGTCGAGCGCAACCGTGTTCTCGTCCATGTGGTCGACGCTTTTCCCATCGACGGGTCCGATCCAATCGAGAACTTTGAGCTTGTTGAGAAAGAGCTTCACCTTTATTCCGAAAACATCTACGACCGGCCTCGTCTGATTGCACTGAATAAGATCGACCTCGTCCCCTCAGACGAATTCAACGCACTGAGGGAGCGCTTCGAAACGCTAGGTCGCCCACTTTTTCCCATATCCGCGGCCACCGGTCAGGGTCTTGACCCTCTCCTTCATGAATTGGTTGACACTTTGAACCAGTCCCAACCGGAAGACACCCCGGTCGTAATGCCCCTTCTAAGGGCCCAGAATGACCAGGCGTGGGACGTAGAGCGGAGGGGCGACCATTTTGCCGTAACCGGCGCCAGAATTAAACGCATGGTCGAAATGACCGACCTCAACAACTCAGAAGCCGTGCGGTATCTTCACCGACGGCTTGCGAGAATAGGTGTGATTGAAAAATTGAGAGAAATGGGAGTTGAGGAAGGCCAGACCGTGAGCGTTGGCGACACCGCCTTTGCCTTTACGGACGACCTATGAAAGTCGGAGTCCTCGGAGGCACATTCGACCCGCCACATCTCGGGCACTTGGCCATCGCTAAAGCCGCGATGAAGTCCCTCGAGCTTGACGAGGTTCTGTTCATGCCTGCTTCCCGAAACCCCTTGAAGAGGAGTCAAAAGGGAACGCCTGCAAAGCACCGCCTGGAAATGGTTAAACTTCTCGTGCGGAACGAACCCAGCTTGGCAGTCGCAGACCTAGAAGTTTCAAAAGGGGGCGTCAGCTACACGGTGGACACCATGGCTGAATTGCAAATGGTGCAACCCGCGGAGTACTGGTTCCTTCTGGGATCGGACGCTCTCCTGAACGTCGGCGCTTGGAAACAGCCTGAACGGCTCATCCGCCAATGTAGACTAGGGCTCGTCGCCAGGGGCACAAGGGTGATGGAAGACGTCCTGATCCGCGTCCCGCCGCAGCTTCGCGAATTTGTCGACACCATCGAAATGCCCTTGGTCGATATTTCATCCAGCGATCTCAGGGACAAAATGGCTAGGGGTCAATCCGTATCGCAGTGGATTCCCGAGCTGGTCCGCAGCTACATCGAATCAAACAAACTTTATCGCTGAACTGAACTGGTAGGAGAATGATGACATCTGAAGAGAAAGTCGAGAGAATCGTCGCCTCCGCCGACGACATGAAAGCCGAGAACATTGAGACGCTTGACGTCCGAGACAAGACATCGGTCGCGGACTACTTCATCGTATGTTCGGGCACGAGCGATCGCCATGTCAGTTCCATCGCAGACAAAGTGTTCGAAAAGATGGCTGACCAAAAGGAAAAACCCGTCAGGGTCGAAGGCGATAGGAGCGGCTGGGTGCTGCACGACTACGGCGACGTAATCCTTCACGTCATGCGCGAAGAGCAAAGGCAGTTCTACGACCTTGAAACCTTGTGGACGAACGTTCAAGCAGACCCAAATTTGCCGAAAACGTAGGGGCCCTCCGACCAGCGTCGCCTTAGACTGAACCACCGGACAACACGGGCCGATTAGCCCGCAAAAGCGCAGATTAATGCTTGGATTCGCGCAATAACTGTCGTATCCTGTTCATTGCCGGGTGAAGCCTTACCCGTGGTCCAAACGCTCTCCAGAGGTAGCAATTGGCCTCCACACCGTTAGATACGAAGCCTTTTGGTGGACGCCCGCCATTTTTTGGCGGCAGCGCACTCACGACTTTTGCTCCAGACCCGGAAGAGAATCCGGATTACCTGGTAGACCGTGCAGGAATGCACGTCAGCGCCCTTGAACACCATGCTCGGCAAGGCGATTCTGACCCTGAGACGGTTCTGGAGCTCTTAGACGAGTTGTACGCTTGGATTCTCCACCTCCTTGAACTGGAACGGGCTCTCAGCCTAACCTTTCTACCTCCAGGAAACGGGGCGCTCTATTCCATCGAATACCTCCTTGACTCGGAGAGTGAGGCCATTTCCGCCTACAAGAAGTTGCTCGCGAGACTGGATGACGCTCGTCCAATTGTGGAGAACGAGCTTAAGCTTAAGAATTTTCTCGGCCTCCAGGGCGATCTAGGTTAGTTTCCTAACGGCACCATCTGGAATAGAATCTGTGTCCTCCAACGTCTAACCAATTGGAACGCCTATGCCAGAGCCCGAACATAGCCAAGAAAACAGTCCTACACCTGGGCCACCGGAACGCAATGTCGCCGAGATGCGGGCTCAACTAGGCCTTCTTGAGCACAAGCTCTTGGAGAGCAAAGAGCCAGTCGTGAGAGAAGCCTTGCAGATGCGCATCTCGCAACTCATGACGGAACTCGGTGCGGACATGGTGGTGCGTCAAGCACCTAAGCCCAAGCAGGCGACTAGCGAGGAACCTGTACCTCCTCCGCCAACCGCGGAACAACAACTCGCGGCGGATGATTTAATTCGCCGCGCACAGGTCGCCAAAATGCGGGGCCAAGTTCAAGAGGCAACAACCCTAATTGAACAGGCTGCGGCAATTGCCCCCGGGGCAGCAAACGTCCTTGAGCTTCTCGGCGACGAGTTGGTAGAGCGAAAGAAATATGGGGAAGCTCGCGCGGCCTACGGCAGGGCCCATAAAGCAGACCCCGCCAACGTTGCCATCGAGCGTAAATTCGCAGAAATGGTTCTTAGGACGACCGCGGGAATGAGCATGGAAGTCGCGTTGACGATGGGTGACAGCCCGTTCCTGAATCCAGGCGAGACCACGGCAAGCGCTTGGGCAGCCACTGTTTTCTCCTTACTGGTTCCAGGGTCCGGACAGCTCGTGCTCGGCGAGACAAAAAAAGGGCTCGCCCTCATTGGCGCCTGGATTTTGTGCCTCATTACCGTCGGTCTGATGCAGACGGATATGCAAGGTCTAGTCCAGTCGATCGGAGGACGACACGGCAATTACAGCGTCCTGATCTTCCTGCCTCTAATCGTCCTCTTCGGCATTTACGCCGGCGCCATCGGCGGATGCTCAACCAAAGTCAAGAAACGTTGGGTCCCACCTGCGCGTTCAGCGGAAAAGCCGACGCCTCCCGTAAATCTGCCCTTCGAGTGACTTCCAGCGGACGACGGGTTTCTTGGGCGCTCGACATCACGACCTGCCTACGGCGCTCCCAATTTCTGAGACTAACGGCCGGTGCCCAACGACTCTCGGGTCGCCTTTAGCTCCCGGACCAGTTCACGCTGGCTCGCGGTGGTCGTCAGATCACTCCTGGTCCGTTCGATGACGGCGCGCAATGCATCACAAGTCCGTCGCAGACCTCCTGTCATGGAGTCGGCGTAATCAAAGGTGATCAGGTCATCGTAGATTGTTTCCATCTGGCCCAAGATCGCCTCTGCGGAGTCGAGATTCCCTTTGCGCATTTCGTCTAACGCGTAACGCCTGACCTCACTTGCGGCCTCGCCCATGCCGTTTAGATAGCCCATCATGCCTGTCTGCAGCTCCTTGGGACCGGGATAAGGCTCACCCCGGACGATGGCCAAGACTGCCGCAGCTTCGACCATCTCCTTTTCAGCGTCATGCAAATAACCAGCATGGTAGAGCTCGGGAAAGGGTCCAAGCGATTCCCTAGCCTGTGAGGCCACCTTCTTAGCCTCGTCTAAGAGTCGGTCAGCTTCTTCAAATTGGTGACGGTGTACGTGACGGATACATCTTGCCGACGTCTGAATAAGAAGCCTGCACTTAGCGAGTCCAGCCTCTCGTCCCTCGTGCATTTTCTGCGCTTGAGATTTCAGGTTAAAGACGATCTCATCCCATCCGGTCATATCACTCCCTTTTCCTTAAGGCTGACCCATTTTCTCTCGCCGATGACTACATGGTCCAGCAGCGGTATGTCCAACATCGCTCCAATGTCGGCCAACCGTACGGTCACGTCTATGTCCTCCGGACTGGGAGTCGGGTCCCCGCTGGGATGATTGTGCGCGACAATAAGCGATGCCGCGCCTTCCCTGATCGCCTCCCGGAAGACTTCTCTTGGCCCGACGATGCTCATGTTCACAGTACCGATATGCACCTGATGGGTACGCAAGACTCCGCTCTTTGAATCAAGGAGAATGGCGTAAAAATGCTCCTGCTTCTCGCGGCTTAGATGTTTGAGTAGTTCAAATACATCAGCGGGCCCAGTAATCGCCTCGATCGGTCCCTTTCCGGCGCCCCCAATCCTTCGCCCCAATTCCATCAATGCAAGGCTCCTCAACACCTCGTAACCCTCAAGACCAGACATCTCGCCGATGTCGGTCACGCTTAAGTCGCCAAGGGCCTGGATTCCATTGAAGCGAGAGAGCAACTTACGCCCCATCTCTTCCCCGTTTGCCGCGTCTTCCTCCCTTCTGGAGAATCCGACGGCGACTAGGTCCACAGGCGAAGCCCCGCGAACGCCAATTGCGCGCACACGTTGCACCAAATTGTCACCTTGCGCCGACACGCGTGGATTATGGCCTAAGCGTAGCAGGGTCAAAGCTCTACGCCCCAACCATAGGCAGAGAAACCCGAGGGGGCTTCACACCCTTGGGCGGGTCCGTCCAGACCTTGTCCGCTTTCAGCAGTTCGATCAGCTCTTCAACGCCCCGCTCCTGGGGGATGCCGTTCTTCACGATTTGTTTGCCTCGGTACAGCGTAATCTTGCCGCCCGCTGCACCCACATAGCCGTAATCGGCGTCCGCCATCTCGCCAGGCCCGTTCACGATACACCCCATGACGGCGATGTCCAGTCCAACGAGATGCCGCGTTGCTTCGCGAACCTGATGCAGCACCGTCGGAAGGTTGAACTTCGTGCGACCGCATGAAGGGCACGCAATGTACTCAACTTTTGTCTTTCGCAACCCAAGGGCCTGAAGAATGTCGTAGCAGACCGGAATCTCGTGTATAGGATCTTCGGACAGGGAGACGCGAATCGTGTCTCCAATGCCCTCACACAACAAGGTGGCGATGCCTGCCGTCGACTTAACGCGCGCATATTCCCCATCACCCGCTTCGGTGACTCCAAGATGAAGTGGGTAGGCCATGCCCTCTTGATCCATCCTTGCGACCATCAAGCGATTGGCCGCCACCATGATGGGAACCCGAGATGCCTTAGCCGAAATGTTCAGGTTCCTGAATTCATGCTTTTCGCAAATGCGAAGATATTCGAGGGCACTTTCCACCATGCCGTCGGGAGTGTCTCCATACGTCACCAGCATCCGCTCCGAGAGCGATCCATGGTTCACTCCAATGCGCATGGCACGCCCAAACTTCTTGCAAGCTTCGACCACGGGAGCGAAGCTCTCTTCGATGGCGGCGTTCTCTTCGAAATGCTCCTCAGGCGTGTAGTCCTCCTTGTTCGTCGGTTTATGAAAGACAAACAAACCTGGGTTCACCCGTACCTCATCGACGTGTTTTGCTGCCTCGATGGCGATTGCGGACCCCTGGTGATGCACGTCGGCAGTCAACGGCACGTAGCCGTGGACCTCGGTCACCTTTGCTCTGATTTCCTCCAGACACTCTGCCTCCCCCAAAGAGGGTGTGGTTACCCTGACTAGCTCGCAACCCGCTTGATGGAGGGCAATGACCTGCTCGACGCAGGCCTTGACGTTTCGCGTCTCTTCCGTGATCATGGACTGAACCAACACGGGGTGACCGCCACCTATGAATACTGGCCCGACGGTGCAGGCAGTTGTCTTGCGGCGCGGATACGTGATGTCGAGGTTCATGGGCGGACGATTCCATTGTGAACCGCTGG
>CAZUCK010000012.1:49214-51562 GCA_964619505.1 uncultured Fimbriimonas sp.
TGTTCGTGGCGTGATTAGGAGGTTCGAGTTTCGAGGGGTGACGAATACATCGGTCACGCTGGGCTTGCGCCTTTCGGGCTCCATAAGAATGAGGCGGTCAGACATCGCACGGCGATCGCGGCCACTTGCACTCAGACTCCAACCGATGTAAAGTAAGCGCATGTCAGAAGTCCTTTCGCGCGCCTTTGTTGGCTTCAAGTTGCCTTCCAGCATGTCTCAACCGCTAGCCGATGTCCAATTGACATTGAAGCGCAAGGTGCTGACCGATTTGCGATGGAACGATCCAAATGAATTCGTTCTGTCCTTGGTCTCGTTTGGCGAAACGACGCCGGATCGACTCGCTGTTGTCCCGTCATTGGTCGAAGCCGCCGTTCGGGGCCATGGCCCGATCAACCTGAAACTCGAGGGTCTCAGCGGCCTGCCGAACAACGTTCAGCCGCGTTACATCTGCATAAACATAAGCGGCGACGTGCAAAAGCTGATGGCGCTCCAGGCCAGCATCCAGCGCAGCCTGGTTCAACTTACTGGCCCTCCAGATGGCAAAGGATTCCAACCCCATGTGGTGCTCGGTCGCATAAAGAAGGAGTCTGACCAGGAGCGAGTCGCGTTGGGCAGAGGAATGCGGCTCCTAATGAACACCACCGGTGGAGCGTTCACCATGGATTCTGTCGGCCTCATTCGAAATATGGCAGCAGAAGGCGTAAGTTACGCAGTCATGAAATCGATTCCGCTCGTCGGCTAATCGGGAATCGATTTCAGGAATTCAAGAACCCGCTCGGCTTTGCCGTGCTCGGCGTGAACCTTCAGGGGAATTCCGTGGGGGCCCTTGCTGTGCAGCAGGTCTGGGTGCGCCGTCAGAATCGGCTTAACAATTTCCACTTCGTCCATCATGGCGGCGACGAACAGATCGTAACGGCCACCTTTGCTGATCAAATACTGCGCGATATCCCGCCTACCCATGTGACCTGCCCCGCCGATCGCCATCTCGAAGTCGCCGTTGCTCCAATCCCAGGTGGCGTTCAGCAGTCTCGGGTGCTCTTCAAGCAATTTCTGAGTCTTTTCAAGGTCAACGTGAGCCGCAACGACGAAGTCATGAACCAAATCCTCTGGCAACTTCGGAGGTTTGTCCGTGGCTTGGGCACGCGCCAATTTGGGCACCAGCGCCAGACTGCCAAAACTGATTCCTGCTGTCAGGATCGTTCTTCGGGAGATAACGTCATCCATGCAGATGGTCTACGCGTCGAACAGTCTAAGGCGTTCCCGCAGGACTCACTTGTCACCGCCGGTGTCTACGCCCACAGGGCAATAGAGAGGACACACCCTGGAAGTAGCGCTGCAGAAGAGAAGGCCCGAAAATACCGAGAGCGTGATCGTGACCCCCTTCGACATGGAGGTGAGAATCGTCGCAACGATTAATCCTGCGGACAACAAGTAACGAATGATACGATCCAAGGGGCCCACGTTTCGCTTCATGCTCACCCTCATGATAGCGTGGTCGGCATGGCGGCTGCTCGCGCAAATCCGGAGCAAAAGAGCCTCCAGGTTCACACCTGGAGGCTCCCATTCAACCTGCCCCTAAGAGCGAAGTTGATTACATACCGTAGTCGTCCATGCCGCCCATGCCCGGCATGCCGCCACCTGCGCCACCTGCTGCCTTCTTGGGTTCAGGCTTTTCTACGACCAAAGCTTCAGTCGTGAGGACGAGACCCGCGATCGAAGCTGCGTTCTGGATGGTGGACCGTGTTACCTTGGCAGGGTCGACGATACCGGCCTTCACCATATCAACGACTTCGCCGTTGACCGCGTTCAGACCCCAACCTTCCTTGGAATTTCGGACCTTGTCCACGATAACGGAACCTTCCAGTCCAGCGTTGGATGCGATCGTTCGGAGTGGCTCTTCAAGCGCACGCTTGACGATGTTCACGCCGGTCTGCTCATCGCCCGTAAGCTTCAGCGATTCCAGAGCCTTTGAAGCGCGAAGGAGCGTCACGCCGCCTCCAGCCACAATGCCCTCCTCAACGGCCGCTCGAGTCGCCGAAAGAGCGTCCTCGTATCTGTGCTTCTTTTCCTTGAGCTCAGTTTCGGTCGAAGCTCCGACCTTTATGACGGCGACTCCGCCTGACAGCTTGGCGAGCCGCTCCTGAAGCTTTTCTCGATCATAGTTGCTGTCCGTCTTGTCTATCTGCGCCTTGATCTGCGAGATGCGACCCATTACGTCAGCCTTGGTGCCGGCGCCCTCTATGATCGTCGTCTCTTCCTTGGTGATCACGACCTTTTTGGCGGTGCCCAGCATCTCGATGCCCACGTTGTCCAGCTTGGTGCCCAAATCTTCCGAAATGAACTTGCCG
>CAZUCK010000013.1:0-51201 GCA_964619505.1 uncultured Fimbriimonas sp.
GCCTTATGAAAGGAGCTCATTTTTTCCGCTTAGGCTTAACGATGGCGCTGGCTACCGTAGCCTGTCAGGGATGGTCGTATGACAAAGACGTCCATTTCAACTTGACATACGTCATGGGTCGGGTCAATGGTCTCAGCCCGTCCGAGTCATTGGAAGTCGCCAGTGGCGACCAGGGCATGGACGACAATGATTCTGTCGTTGCCTCGCTTGACGTCCCCCAAAACCACATGTGGCATTCACTCGAGCCCAGCCAACAGGCAGCGACCGATCGAATGAACTTCTTATGGAGCAGGGCAGTCGCATCGAAAAGCTTGGTGAAACTGGGTCAGTTTCTGCATTTCGCGCAGGACTACTTCTCTCACCGCGACTTTCACGCCGCACCTCCGCTGAGTGCGGGATGGAAACCCTACGGCCCAGTCCTGGGCCATGGTCTCGACGGACATAACCCGGACTGCGTCGCGTTTGACCCTGCGAGAGCGAAGGCAATGGCCCACCTTTCCATGGAGAAGATCCGCGAGTTCAGCGCCACCGTCCTGCACAAAACCCCCCCGACGAGAGGCGTGGCGTGCATCGATCCCGTCGTCGATGCGCTCGCGGCCATTTATACAAAGAGCGGGTCCACCTATAACGTGCCCAAGGCTGACAGCGGCGTTTCGGACGCCTTGGAGAAATCCGTTCGTGCGCAGATCAAGGCGAGTCAACTCGAAATACCTGTTGATGCAAGTGCTCCAGGGGCGGTGCCATACCAAAGCATCACTCCCTACAAGTTCGACCTTATGGCCGAAATGGCGAGCGCTGATCGACCAATGAAACATTACAAAGTGAGCGTCAAGACGGGCGATCTTGCGAACGCCGGAACGGACGCAAACATCTTCGTGACGCTCTTCGGTACGAAAGGGTCGACGGTCGAATACAACCTGAAGCCGTGGTACGAGCTCAAGGGCAACGCCTTTGAGAGGGGTCATACGGACTCCTTTACGTTGACCCAGTTGATCCGCAAGACAGCCAATCAGGCGGATGTCTCGATGGCAGCCCCTTTGATTAAAGGCGGCCCCTACACCATAGAGTTCAAGGACATTGTTGACCTTGGCGAAATCAAGCAAGTCCATGTGCGAAGCGATAACTTTGGCTTGGCTCCCGGCTGGTTCTTGGAGTATCTGGACGTCAGCGACGGCGGTCCTGCCAAGCGATTCGATTGCCACCAATGGATCGAATCGCCGAACCTTGCGGTAACCCTCGACGACACTCCTCTAATGGACTACGTTGTCAGGGTGAAGACGGGTGACAAACTGGGCGCTGGCACGGATGCGAATGTGTATCTGATCATGTATGGATCCAACGGCACGAGCAAGGAATATCATCTCGATCAGATGCTTCATGACGCACACGGACCCCTATACAACGCGTTCGAAAGAAATGCGAACGAGGCGGTCACGATTCACATGAAATCAATCGGTGCAGTCCAAAAGATCCAGATCAGGCACGACAACTCCGGTATCGGCCCGGGCTGGTTCCTCTCCTACGTCGATGTCGATCAGGGAGCGACACACAAAAGGTTCAATCTCAACGGTTGGATCGAGAAGCCAAACCTCGTCAAGACGATCAATTGATCCTCTGCGCAAATAGGCGAACGAGCCCCGTCCCTCTTGAGGAACGGGGCTCGTCGTCGTTTCGGTTGGCGCCGATGGCGCACTAGCGCATTGCCAGTTTGCTTGCCTTCTGCCCGCCAGATTCCAGCAGCGCAAGCGTTGCCCAGCACGTGCCGTTAAACGAAGCGTACTGCGACTCGCCGTGGGGGAATCCCGCGTCAAAGTAGTTGTTCGCTGGGAAGGCCCGCTTTGTCACGAACCAAGAGCCGTCATCGTCCTGCGTTCGCAGGAGGTACTGGACCCCGCGCTTGTAGACGCGATCCTGTGACGTGACCCCTGCGAGGTGCAAGGCGTAAAGCGCCTGACCGGTGGCGTAGGCGTCGCTGTGCATATTGGGAAGCTGCGACCAGCCGCCATCAGCCCTCTGATCAGCCGTAATGTCCGCGATCGCATGTTGGCGGTCCAAGGTGCTCGCCCCGAGCCACTTCAGGCCCATAAGACGCGAGGCCCGATCTTCACTATTCTGCGGCTTCGCGGTCAAGAGCCAATTCTTTGCTCGACCCAGCCTCTCGGCGATTTCGGCAGAATAGGACTTTGGACCATAGGTCTGCAGAGCCTTAACGCTCAGCGCCGTGAACGTGAAGAAACTTGACTGCATTGGCACACGCGGAAGCGCGAAGGTCCAGGAACCATCTGGCATCTGCTGGCGCGCAAGGCACATGACCATGGGGCCCGTTGCATTGGTTGGGGGCTGATTTTGGGCAGCCATACCCGCCAAGAGCCATGAGTCGACCGTGGTGACCTCGTTGATTTCGACGAGGGGTAGCTGTTTCATGGCCTCTGGGTTCTTGAGCGCTTGCTCATGGAGGGGCTTAAGACCCGTCAACATCCCCTGGATGCGAGCCATTTGCGCCTTTTGCACCGCCGCGTCAAGCTTGTACCCGTGGGCTCTCGCGGACCCAGTCGCAATGCGTCCCAAACCTTCCTGGTGGCAGGACAGACAAGTTGTGGAGCGATTGAATTCGAGCATCGAGCTCTGAATAAGTTTCAGGCTCAGATTGACCGCTTCTTTGGGCGCACGAACGGGACGCGAAGCGACTTTGCCACCAAGAGCGGCAACGGTTTGCATGTTGCCACGACTGGCTGCCAACGCAATGGCGGTACGCCCCTTCGCGTCCTTCGCCTTGGGATTAGCCTTTCCAGCGACAAGCGCCTTGATGACCTCTGGATAGTCACCGTACGAGGCCGTAACGAGAAGCGCCGTTCTGCCCATTCCGTCTTTCGCGTTAGGCTTGGCGCCCTTGGCAAGAAGCATCTTCACGAAGTCTGCGTGTCCGTTTACGGCAGCCTCCATGAGCGGAGTCTGACCGTCGGCGTCCGCAGAATTGACCGGAGCCCCTGCAGCCACCAGCATGTCGCCGACGGCCAAGGATCCGTGTCGCGCTGCCAAGCTTAGGGCGGTGGTCCCACCGTCGTCCTGGGCTTTGACATCGACCTTGTGGGTAAGTAGCTCTGCGACCAACGGGGGAAAGCCAGCGTTGGTAGCCATCATGAGTGGGTTCATGCCGTCGGACCGAAGAACGTTTACGTCCGCGCCCTTCTCAATCAGCACCTTTGCTCCATCAAGATTCGCCGTTACACAAGCGAACATCAAAGGCGTCCCATAGGCGCTCTTGCCGTCCACTTGAGCTCCGGCCTTGAGCAAATCGTCCATCATCGGGGCCTGGTGCAGTGCGGCCGCCATATAGAGCGGCATGAACTCAAGTCCGTTGCGAGCATTGGGATCGGCACCTTTTGCCAAGAGGGCTTCAACGCCTGAAATGTCACCTCGGCCGATCGCGATGAACAAATCCTGTCCAAGCTTGCCTCGTGACGGCAACGGCGCATCCGTCGATTTACGACCCTGGAATGTGGTCCTGGGCGCGGGCGCTGAAAACGTCGCCAGGGCCACCCCCGCAGCGGCTAGGCCGCTGGCCAAACTTGCGCACGTCACGAAGTGCGCCTTACGCAAAATGAATCGTCTGCTCATGTCTCACCTACCCCCGGGGATGCGACGGCTTGCATCGCATCATGCGCCTATCATACACCCGATATTTGCTGCCAAATCGTCTATTTCTTTCCCAACCGTTCCGAGCCCGACTAAAGCGGGACTTGACCACCGATGTATAAGTCAGCTATCCTCCCGTCTTGGGAGGAATTAGTCGCTTGAAACTAACTAGAACCGTCGCCGTCGCGTTGCTCTTAACCTTGGCAAGTTTGTGCTTCGCAAAGCCGCCGTTTCTAAAGCTCTTTCTCTCGACCTACAACATCCAGCCAGGAAGCAAACTCGGCCAGGCCAGGTGCATCATTTGCCATGAGCCTCCCGGGCCGCCGAAGCGCAACCCTTACGGCAAGCAGGTTCAGGCTGCTTTAGAAGCCGCACACGCTCGTTTTGTCACCGTTGAAATGCTTCGCTCCATCGAGAAGAAGAACGTCGGCGACGGAGTCACGAACATTACAAAGATCAAGGGTGACAAATTGCCTGGTGTGCTTCAACCGAAGGCAAAGAAACCTTCCAAACATCAAAAATCAGGGTCGAGGACCAAGAAGCGTGCCGAGCCTACTGACATCCCGGCTTCTGTGATACTCCTCACCTCAACGCCCCTGGCATTGCTCTCTTGGCGCGGACGGTCGAAACAACGCTAGCGGCCGTTCTTGCCACGCCCAATGCGGCAACACGGTGACATCAAGGGCCCTCGATGAAGACCATTTGGATGGCGTTGGCTGCCTGTCCCGTCTGCAGCCCGGCCACACGGTTTGATCGAACGACTTTGAAACCGCCTCTTGGCTCTCGAACACCTACGCACATCCCACAGCGACCCTGGGAAGCCGCATCACTATTCACACAACGGGCTCCATGTGGGGGGCCAAATGAAAGCGGTACCTCCCGACACAGGTCTGGAGATACCGCTGGTAGCGGCAGGGCATGTGAATGCCCTGCCAAGAAGGAACTAGGGGGTCACGGACCCGACCGCCGTGCCCCAGTTCGCAAGAACCGTGCGCGCGCTGCCGGGGATGTATTCGGTCGCAAACCAAATGTTCCCAGCCTCGTCAACGCAGGCCGCTGAGTAGTCACCCCATCGGCCGACGCCCATGGCCGTGCCATGCTTGGCGTAGCCCGAGAAGACCGCGTAGCCCGTGAATCCGTCGTCCGGTAGGACACCAGGCATCGCCACATGGATGCTGCCCGCGCCACTTGCGCTCAGAGGAACGTAAGCCGCGCTTGGGAAGTCCTTCGGTCCCGAAAGGGTGAACGTCATCACGCCTTGGCCCCCGCTGTTCATGCCGATCGAGGGGAACAGAAGGTTGCCCTTGCTATAGGCAACATAGCCCTGGTTCGACACAGTGCCGGCGACGCCTGCGCCGCTGACGCTCGGAGTCACTGAAAACCAGGCAATTCCCGACGACGTCGGGCCGTTCGACGGCTTAATAACCGTGTTTACGGCTCCCCACAGCTTGCCATTCGCGAAGACCACTTGGTTCATGCGGTCGTCGTTAGTGTTCAGCAGAGGATTCTTTTGGATAGGAGGCGTTGGAACGCCGTAGTACTGGTTCAGCCAGAATTGGGCCAAGGGGCGGAAACCGTCGTTCTGCTGCGTCATCGGTGGCTGGCCATAGACCTGGCTCGGCATGACGGCCGAGGTCAGAGTCAATGAAGGGGTCGCCGTGTTCAGCGAACTCGTGTTCGTCAAAGCCCAAACCGCAATTCGGTTGTCCATGGTTGCGTTGAAGTCGAGAGCGCTCAGGAAGTATTCCGTTCCGCCCATCGCCGACTCATAAGAGCCGCCAGGAGGAGTCGTTGCCGGTTGGAGGCTGTACGAATAACCCTCCGCAAGTCCAAGGCCGCCAAAGTGCACGACTGGGCCGGGCGCTCCAGATTCCAGACCGGATTTTGATGTCGCGTAGACTTGCGCTCCGTTGAATCCGGGTGCGAACAACGGGAATTCGTTGGTCGTGATGTAAAACCCATTGGCATCGGCGCCGATCAGAGGCTGGTCTCCAAATTGGGGCCCGCCCGGATCGCCGGCATTGGTCGTATCGATCGAGTACAGATTCCATCCGCCCAGCGGGCTTGACGTCTGGCTCACGGCAACCAAGACGCTGCTCGTTCCCGTGTAATTGCCGGACGTGTCCTGATCAATCTCTAGGAGGGTTAAGAAGAACCGTTGCGTCGCTGAATCGTAGTAGCACTTCGGATCACTGACGAACGGACCGTAGGTTGCGGTCGACCGAATGATCTCGGGAGCCAATCCAAAGAAGGAACTCAACGTCGTTGGTCCTGAAAGAAGGTTGCCAGAGGTGTCGTATACCGCCATTGCCGTGTTGATGGCTTCAAGGACGAATCCGTTGCCAACAGCAAGCCCCTGATCTGGAGGCTCAAGGCTGAACTGGTTCCCGCCGCCTGCCAAACGCTGGTCCGCATGGGTCAATCCGTTGAAAGCAAAGAGTCCGAAATTGTTCGATGCGACACTGTTGGACGTAGGTGCTGGCACGCCGGTCGCAGGAACTCTTGCGACGCCGCCAAAACCGCTCTTGAACACCGCCAAGTCGTCAGCCGGCTCGTTTCGAATCTCGAGACCGAGACGGCCGGTGTCCAGTGCAGGAGCAGCCGCACCTGCACTCAGGGTGGCCGTTCCCAATGACTTCATTTTGACGGTTTGCTGCGCGAACGCCGGCATCGTGGCCAACGCAATGGCCGCAACGCCAATTGTAAAACGATTGAATTTCTTGAACATGATGTGACCTCTCTTCCTTACGGGTTGGTCCAGGTCTTGAGGCGTTGGCGCCATTTAGACGCTCCTCCCCTTATAAGAACCCGCCTCAACCTTTGTCTCAGCATCCGAATATCCCTCCATTGGGAATTTGGATGCACGCACGAAAGGCAGGCGAAACGGCTTGATGCAAGCCGAATCCCTTCCTCCAACCTCATTCTATGATGTATGTCTCGTATCCGAGGGAGGACTCAAGCAAACCCCGCAATTCTTACAGGTTGCTGATCGAATTCTAAGAAGAAGCTAATGACGTAGCGGCATGGCCACGCGGAAGCCGTAGTCGGGCTTTGCCAAGCCTTCGGCGATCGGCATCCGATAGTCCGATTGGAACAGCTCAGGCGCGTTGTAAGAGAGATAAGAACCGCCTCTGGCAACCCTATACAGGTTGCGCTTGTCGCCAATCGGGTTATGGTCCGACAGGTCCGAATAGGGGTTGAACCAATCTAGGCAGTATTGCCAAACGTTCCCAGCCATGTCCAGACACCCGTACGGGCTCGCTCCGTTGGGATACGACCCCGCCGGCATCAGGCCGTGAGAAATCCCTGTCTGACCCCCAAGGATCGTTTTGACGCCCATGTTGCAGCTGCAAAGCTGGTCTGAGAATTCGTTGCCCCAAGGGTATTTGCGTCCATCCGTTCCTCTGGCCGCCTTCTCCCACTGGGCTTCGGTCGGCAAATCGCCGCCTGCCCATTTGCAATACGCGCGTGCAGACCCCCAGCCTACTCGCGTCATTGGATCATCGTCATTCCATTTGACTCGTTGGCCCCCATTCGCATACGCTGGAGGTCCCCACTTAAATTGATAGCCAGTCGCGGCCACAAAAGCCCTGAACTGCCCAACAGTGACATCATTTTTTCCGATCCAATAGCTGTCCAAATAGACTTGACTGGCCGGTCGCGATCTCTCAAACTCGTCGCCGCCCATCGTGAACCAGCCCGAGGGGACATAAACCAGCTCTTGCCCGTCGATCACATTCTTCCTAATCGACCCGGCGGCTTGTGGCCGCGTTGCGCCTTCCGGCGTCCCGAAACTGGCCGCCCACGAGACCAGGAGAAAGACAAGAAGGGAGTTACGCATTTGGATGTCTCAAGTTGTGCCGAACATTATCCCAAATGGGCAAAGCCCTAGGGTGCGTCGAGACGGCGAAGGGTCGTTCACAGACGCCGTAGGAATCCACCAGAGGAACCAGATCTTGTGGGCCATTGGAATTACATGTAACCATCGCTATGCTGATATTCTTGTTCTTGGTCCGCTTCTGAAGTCATCTGGGCCTGCGCCCTTACTCAAAATCTTGAAGAGAGCTGCGTCACCAGAATTCCACCGTGAGCACTTGTTTGGGCACTGCTTGCCCCAAAAGGGGCAAAACCCGCGACTCCATTGCTGTTGTAGTCGCTGATTTGGTAGATCACTGAGAATGTTGTTGACTTCTTCGTTGAACTGAGTCCGAAGTCGTACCATTTCTCCTTTGGTTTACCGCCTTGGAACGCCGTACCGAAATCTGAGTGATTGGCCATGTTCCAGTCCGTTGATTCAATTCCAACGAGCGCTTGGTTGCCTCCTCCTAGCTTATAGTTCAGGGAGAAAGTCCACGTCACATTGTGGTCGTCCTTCCCCATCGCGACGATTGTTGGACAGCCGCAGACGCGCCCATCGTAAGAACCCTTGCCCTGCCCGGAGGCCACATGGGCTTCGGCTGTCAACTGACATCGCCCAATGCCAAGCGACGGCAACACATAGAAATCGTTGATGTCCGTGGGGTTCCACCACATGCCTATGCGCCCCCAGTCGCCCGGGGCTCCAAAGTTAGGGCCGATGGCTCTATAGCCCGCCTTTAAACCAAGAAGCCCCTTGGTCCCGGCGATCCCAAGGTCGATCGCCTCGTTGTCATGCGTCAGGACATTTGCGCTGTTATACATTACGTTCGACTTTGCGAAGCTGCCGTGAATGGGCACAACACCGAAGAGTTTTCCCTCGATGGATGCGCCGAAGACCGCGACAGTATTGCCCACCAGGTGATTCAGCTCGTCACCGAAGTCCGCTTGCGAATTGGACTGTAAATTGATATAGCTAAATTTTGCCGTAAGTGTTTTCAGGAATGGCATCCTTGCGTTGAAGCCGATCACCTGATCGACGGGAAGAATCGAGGAACCAACCTGGCCGATCGGTCGATCCACGCCGACGTTAAACGGAACACGTGGGCTACCCACCCTCATGGTTTGAATCGCGTTTCCAACTTGGGAACTGGCGAGGGCTCTTCCCGCGCCGAGGTCATCCGGCGTGGCTCCGCCCCCAACCGACGATTCGCTTGCAGTTCGTCCGACAAAGAAGTCGGCCGATTTTGTCCCCTCGCCGATCCTCAAAGTTGCGCCGTCGAGCGTCCAAGCACCGTTGTCCCATCGGTCGTTCGTAAAATACGGCGTGCTGTCCGGCCGCTGGAACGTATACGGCGTGTCACGGTGATTGAAGCGTCCCATTTCAACCCGGTACGGGAGCCTCTTGATGTTGCCCTCAAACTTGACCGACGCGTTTTGGATGTAGATGGCCTCTCCGCCTGCGGTAAAAGGCACACCGGATTCGGGCACGTTCTGTCCCCCAAATGCTGTCGGACCGACCATGTTGCCGACGACCCCTATGATTCGCCACGTGGGATCGGTATGCAGGTTGTCGGTCAACGTTATGGCGAGTTCGTGAAGAACCACTGCATCTTTCGTAAGGCCCGCCTTGGCGGCGTTATCCAACGAACCGGATGTGTCGGCACCCTGGGCCACACCTGTCGGCCTTCCGTCCACGGTCAGGCCGAAAAGATGGCCTGAACTGTAACCACCCAGCATGACGGTGTCGAGGTTCCCTTTCACATCGACTGGCAACTTGCCCTTCTCCAGTCGCTCAACCCGGTCGTCCAACGCCGAGAGGCCCTTCTTGACCTCTCCGAGATCGATTCCCATCGCTTCGATTTCGCTTTTGAATTCGGTGACGAGCGCCGACACCCTCTTGACGTCATCCCCGTACCCTTTTGCGTCACCCAGCTTCGTGTTCAAAGCTGCCACGCTCCTTCCGACCTGGTCTAGATCGTCCTTGGTCACGGGCTGCATCGAGTCCAATTTGCCGACCAAATTCTGAGCCGCAGTCCCAAGGCCCTCCGTACTGTTCTTCAAAGCAAGGTAGGCAGAGTGGACGGCCGCGCCCATTTCATAGCGGGAAAGCAATCGGGAGCCTCTGAACAGGCCGTCGGGCTCACCCTTCAACAGGCCGTCTGTCTTCAACCGGGCGAGAGCTTCGAAGACCCAATGGTTCGCGGGCACGTCGGGGAACGAATCGGCAGATTGAGCCAGCGCGGGGCTCGCGGAGCAGACATAGAATATGGCGGCGAAATTGATTGCAAAGGCAACGTTGCGCGAAACGGTCGTCAATTTCCTCATGGTTTCCCTTCAGCTCAAGTCAAGAGGCCGGTACTGGCCAGCCAAAATTCAAATTCCCATGCCTCGGTTTCAAGTCATCTGTCCAAGTGCGTCCAAGTGACAGCGAAACCGCCCGATTTTTCGTACCCGGCGAAGCTTGCGACGGGCTCGCGGATGTTGCATTCTACAGGAAATTCTTGATTTCTCATAGTGCTTGAGTTCTGCGCTTTGCCTTTGTACACAAAGCTGACTGTTATTGCCGAGCTGCGAATTGGGGCTCAACTTAGCCCCGCATGGTCGTTTCCGACCGTGTCAGTCCAATGCTAGGCAACGCAATTGAGACGTTGTGATGAGCAAAATCACGACCAGAATCCGCGCTCCGTTGGTCACGGTCGCATGGCGGGTCTGAGAAAGCTCCTTGCAAGACATCGCCACATCTGATACGCTAAGATACACCTCGAATTTGGGGGAGACGAGAATTAAGAATAGGTACCTGGCTCTAATCGTTGTGTTCGCCGCTTTTCTGCTGTCCCTTTGTGGATGCGGAGGCTCGGGTTCCAAACCGAATGTCCCCATCCTGGTGAACGGCGCAACGTTTACGGTCGTATGGCCTGCGCGCACTCGCGATCCGATTTCCGCTCCAGCTTCTGCGCTCTCTGGGATGGTCACGTTTTTGGCGGCCGACACGCAGGGCCACGACGTAAACGTGGCCGTGAATCGCGATCCACTTCAGCCCAATGGATACACCGGCACCTACACCGTCCCCGTGCCGATCAACGTCGCCGCGTCGACCAACATGCGCGCCACGTTCTACGCTCAGGCGAACGCAGGTCCCCCTGTCGTTGCCAGCGCCGCGGGCCAGTTCGTAGCCTGCAACAATGGCACCAACGTCAGCATTTTCAATGTTGTACTGGTCGGCACCATCAAGACGGTCACAGCACTGTCAGCCAAGCTTTTCGTTGGCGGCCCCTCGACGCAGATGCTTTTTTCGGCATTGGACTCGAGCAACAGCATCGTAGCCGTTTCCCCGGGGTCAGCCGTTTGGGCGATTACCTCTGGATCCGCCTTCACAACGTTGACTCCCGATGGCGTTGCCAGCGCGGTGGCCGCAGGGACGGCTTTCGCCACCGCCACCGTGGATGGGGTTACGAGCTCGCCTGCCTCGATCACCGTGTCGCCTGCGCACATCGCCGGCGCAACGATCAACGTCATTTGGCCTCAGCGCTCACGTGACCTTCAACACAACCTCAGCTCTGCCCTCTCGGTCTCGATGGTGCTCAAGGCCGCCGCTCTCAACGGTAGTGACGTCACCCTAAACGTTGATAGGGACCCTGCACAACCCGCAGGCTATACAGGAACGTACACGTTCCCCGGCACGATCAGTGCAGGAACGACCCAATTCTCTGCCACGTTCTATTCGCTTGCCGGCGAATCGGGAGTCGTGGTGGGAACGGCGACCGCATCTGTCACCTTTAGCGGCGTAAACGTCAACCTGGGCAGCGTGAACATTGCCGGGGTGATTGATTCCGTCCAGGTGGACACTTTCACACTGACTGGGCACCCGCAGAACACCTTCTACGTGAATGATCCAACCACGCAGTTGACATTCACGGCCTACTCGGGCGCGTCCATTGTGCCTGTGACACCCGGATCTGCGCTTTGGGCCGTCAATTCGAAGACCAATTCTCTGGGCATAACCTTGGACGGCCTTGCCACCCCACAGGCCGCAGGGTTTGCATCCGTGAGCGCAAAAGTGGATGGCATCACGAGCGCCGCGATGCAGATTCACGTAGCGAAGAAGCCGCGGATCGCCTTCAGTCTCGCGCCAAATTCGTCGTCCACCTACAGCGACCTTTACATGGTTGACCTGGACGGATCGAACCTAACGAAGATTTCGAACAACGCAAGTACTTCGGTTGACTTTGCCTATCCTTCGTTCAACCCAAGTGGCACGCCGATCGCGTTTTCCGCCCAACCCTCAGGCTCGCCTGTCGATACCCCGATCGACACCATCGATGTAAGTGCTGGCAACGCCCAGGCAACGCTGTTGGAGAATGGCGCAAACAACTTTTCTCCAAGCTACAGTTTCTCGGGCACGCAGATCGTGTACTCGTCCAACGCCTCGGGCCTTTACGACATCTGGACGATGAACGCGAACGGCACCAACACTGTAAAATTGACCTCGGCCACATCGACCGCGACCTCCGGCGAAGGGTTCGGCCACCCTCACTGGAGCCCCGACGGTACGCAGATTGTATTCGAGGACGTGGCAAGCTTCTTCGGGATCGCCCTGATCATCACGCACAACGTCGTCGTGATGGATTCGGCGGGCACCACCTTTACGGCCCTGACCAACAACGGCGTCAGCGGGAATCCCTCTTTTTCACCGGACGGCACGAAGGTCGTGTTCACCCAAAACGATGCCAACGGCCAACCCCAAGTCGCCACCATGAACGCCGACGGTTCGGGGGTTTCCGTCCTTACCAACGGATTCTCCAACGATGCTCCTGCTTTCACGCCTGACGGACTGCAAATCGTGTTCGTGTCGAATCGCGACGGATACTCGCAACTGTACATCATGAGTTCAAATGGCTCGAACCAAACGCGAATCGTCAACGCGACCATCAACGCGTCAGGAGTAGTGATCACGGATCCAAATGTCGGGACTTACCCGTAGCTTCGAAGGCCTGTCGGAGTCAGCTTCTGAAGGGAAGTGACGGGCGTCGCCGATGGATCGCTTGTCCAATTCGAGTGCCTTCGTGCACGTTGCTAAGCAGCCGAGGCCATTTGCAGAGCTTACAGAGGAGTTGGAGGCGACCTAGAGCCTAACCTAAAGTTCAAATCAGAGAAAACGCAGACGAAGATGTCTGGTGGGCCCAGCTAGATTCGAACTAGCGACCTCACCCTTATCAGGGGTGCGCTCTAACCAACTGAGCTATGAGCCCGAAGCGACATAGAGTACCGCAGGACGTAGAGGGTTCGCAACTCACACTGAACGCGCTTCTTCGGTCCAAGCACCGCAACATCCTCGCGACCTAATGACCGAATGCTTCCTCGTTCTGCTCGACCATAACGTAGGCAAGCTCACCGTGGAGGGCGACGTCCAATCCGCCCACCTCTTCATCGTCTGAGACGCGCACGCCAACAAGTGCCTTGGAGAGCTTCATCAAGAGCAGGCTGCCAACGAAAGAAAAGGCAAGCACAACCGCTGCCGCCAGGGCTTGAACCATCACCAAGTGGCCACGTCCCCCGACAAGTGACGCCCCCACTGCCTCATTCGCAACCGCCGTAGCGAAGATGCCAGTCATCAGCATGCCTATGAATCCGCCTACCCCGTGCACCCCTACAACGTCCAACGCATCGTCATAACGAAACTTCGTCTTCAATGTCACGGCTAGGCAACAAATGACGCTGGCCAGCAGACCGATCAAGATCGCCGGGCCAGCTTCCACGAAGCCCGCTGCTGGGGTTATCGTAGCGAGACCGGCTACAAGTCCAGTGGCAGCTCCGACCGCAGAAGGCTTGCCCTTAAGGATCGCCTCCATCACCGTCCAACCGATGAGGCCGGCCGCTCCACCGAGCTGCGTGGTGACGAATGCTCCGACGGCGACAGGTCCCGCCGACAGCGCAGATCCGGCATTGAATCCGATCCAGCCCACCCACAACAAGCCTGCGCCGAGCAGGACGAACGGTACGTTGTGTGGAGTCGATGCGACTTTGCGCGGTCCGATGGCGATGCAAGCAGCCAGTGCGGCCACGCCGCTCGCCAGGTGGACAACCGAGCCGCCAGCGAAGTCGAGGACGCCAAGCTTGTTCAACCAACCGTCCGGATTCCAGACCCAGCAGGCAATCGGCGCATAAATCAGAATGGACCAAAGAGTGGTGAACAGCACATAGCCCGAGAATTTCATGCGCTCCGCAACCGCGCCTGAGATCAACGCGGGCGTGATGATCGCAAATTTCATCTGGAACAGCATGAAAATGGCCAGGGGAATGGTCTGTGCCCCATACGCCTTTGACGTTGAAATCCCCTGCCCCCAGAGGAACTCAAAGCCGCCGATGTAACCGTTGCTTTTGCCGAAGGCTATTGTGAAACCGACAAGGAACCAGATGATCGACCCCAGCCCCATCAAGACTATGCTGTGCATCATCGTGCTGAGAACGTTCTTGTGGCGCACGAGCCCTCCGTAAAAGAAAGCAAGCGCGGGCGTCATCAGCAACACAAGCACCGAGGCGACGAGAACCCAAACCGTGTCCGCCTTGTCAATCGAAGGGGCAAAGCCCTGGTCGGCGTTCGCGTGGGCGGCGAGCATCAGGGTGATTGCGAAAAGGGATCGTTTCATCGGTGCCTCCGTTGGCTTCAGATGTGCGGTGCCGTAAAGTTCAAAACGAATTGCGAATGCCGGTTGATTCAGCCGTAGCTCCCGAACGGAGAATTTCCGCATCCTAGATCAAGAGTGACACACCTTTTGGCTCACTGGACATCGTAGATATTTGTATGCGAAAAACGTTCCGGGCGCTCCAGTACCGGAACTACCGCTTCTTCTTCCTTGGCCAATCAGTCTCGCTGATCGGCACCTGGATGCAGTCGGTCGGCATGAGTTGGCTCATCTATCGCCTGACTGGCTCAGCCGTGCTGCTTGGTACCGTCAGCTTCTTTTCCTTGGTTCCTGCATTCTTTCTGAGTCCATTCGCGGGTGTCTGGTTGGATCGGTGGAACAAGCACAAGGTCATTGTCGTGACCCAAAGCGTCTCCTTGATCCAAGCTGCGCTGCTTGCCGCGTTGACGCTCCTGGACGTAATCCAGCCCTGGGAGATTCTGGGCCTGAGCATGGTGATGGGCGTCGTCATCGCTTTCGATACACCTGCGCGCCAGGCGTTTATGGTCGACATTGTCGAGAATAGGGAAGATCTCGGCAACGCCATTGCCCTCAATTCATCTCTCTTCAACCTGGCCCGGTTGGTGGGACCCGCGATCGCCGGCATCGTCATCCATCAAACCGGCGAAGGTTTCTGCTTCGCTCTGAACGCACTTAGTTTTGTCGGAGTGA
This sequence comes from uncultured Fimbriimonas sp., assembly GCA_964619505.1. Lineage (GTDB taxonomy): Bacteria > Armatimonadota > Fimbriimonadia > Fimbriimonadales > Fimbriimonadaceae > JBBQMJ01. The sequence goes on from CAZUCK010000013.1 coordinate 14,850, forward strand.
TCGGGGCCCTGCTTCTGATGAACTACACCCACACGCGCAAGAGTCACGAGAAGGGACAATTGATGGTTGAGCTCCGCGCGGGTGCCGCATACGTGTGGCATTTCATCCCTATTCGTTCATTGCTGGCTCTGATGGCCGTGATGAGTTTTGTATCCGGCTGCTACAACGTGCTCCTTCCGGTTTTCGCCAAGGAGGTCTTCGGGGGAAACGCGCAAACACTTGGCTTGCTTTACAGCGCGGTCGGTGTTGGGGCGCTTACATCGGCGTATCTTCTGGCTTCTAGGGCCAGCGTTTATGGACTGGGCCGCTGGGTCGCTCTCAGCGCTTGCCTCTTTGGTATCTCATTGATCGGTTTTGCACTCGCGACACGCTTTGCCGAAGGCGCCATTTTCTTGGCGCTTGGCGGTCTCGGGGCAATGGCCCATATGTCTTCCACCAACACAATGATCCAGATGATGGTCGATGACAAGATGCGGGGGCGGGTGATGGCGTGGTACACGATGTCCTTCATCGGTACGATGCCCGTCGGAAGCCTTGTGAGCGGATTCGCAGCGGAGCGCTTCAACGCGCCGCTGGCGGTCGGTGTTTCCGGCGGTCTTGCGATTGTCGCCGGAATCGCGTTCTATCGCGTTCTGCCTCGGATGAAGACGATCGTCCATCCAATTTACGAAGAGAAAGGGCATCTGCGGCCTGTCGAAATCTCAAAGAAATGAGATTGGCACACGAGCGCTACCTGACCATAATCCATTCATGAATGTCCTGGGGCTGATGTTGGCGCTTTACTCAAGCGGCGCAAATCTTCGCTTTGGGCTGCCAACCCAAGCTCACATCGTCTTGGCGGACAAATCTTTCGAGGCCAAGCTTGCAGACGGCGGCAAGGTGAAGATTGTAGAGGTGTCAGTCCAGGAGGACGGTGACGTCAAGGTTTTATGGCCCGCCGATCGACGCGGCAAAGGCCCGATGGACGGAACAACCGACAAGATTGAAGACAAGGAGGATGAACGCGTGGTCTGGATCACGTACCAAGTTCCCGTCGGGCGAACCACGCCTATGAGGACCTGGATCCACGATCCGGATGTAGAAGGCACCTCCATCAAGAAATCGGGAAAGGCGGGCATGTTCACTGAGCCTCTGTATTTCCCAAAGTCGTTCCTGAAGGCAGACCTACGCCTCGGCGTTCCTTACGGAGCCGTCCATTTCTATCGCACGTTCAAGATCAAAAGTGTCAAAGGGGGAACTGACTCGGCATGGTTCGGAGACACATTGAAACCGGGGAGGACGATCATTTCTGTGGACTTGCCATTGGACCCGTCATCAGTGCTTATATCGGCATCCGCAAAGACTAAGAAGGGGCAACTGATTGGCGGCGCCTTGGCGAGTTGGAACATGGACGAATACGGTCGAATGATCCGTTTTCCACCCCAAGATTTCGCTTTCGAAGGAGTGGACAGGAGAGCCCTTTCAGGTCTTGTCGTGAACACCCAATCCATCGCCTACGTCGAATTTCGTGGCGTGCCCCTCGCCCCATAGTTGATCAGGCATAGCGATCAGGCAAACTGCATAAAGCTAATGAAGCACATCACGCTCGATCCGGGCAGCAGGGTTGACGCCAATTATGGCTAAGCGCATGACGACAGGAGCCAGTACGACGGCCGAGCATAAACGGCTCCGCGAAAACTCTGCCGATTCCGCGCCTTGGCACCGCTGGGGACCTTACCTCAGCGAACGCCAGTGGGGAACGGTGCGCGAGGACTACTCGCCAGTGGGCACGGCTTGGGATTACTTTCCTCACGACCACGCCAGGTCGCGAGCCTATCGTTGGGGTGAGGACGGCATCATGGGCATCAGCGACGCCCATCAAATTTTATGCTTCTCAGTCGCAATGTGGAATCACAGGGACCCCATCCTAAAGGAACGGCTCTTCGGCCTTGCAAACGGCCAAGGCAACCACGGTGAGGACGTCAAGGAGGTCTACCACTACCTCGATAACACGCCCAGCCACAGTTACATGCGGGGACTCTACAAGTATCCGCAAACCGAGTACCCCTACAATCGGTTGGTCGAAGAGAACGCACGAAGGAGCAGGTTGGATCGCGAATTTGAGCTGGTCGATACGGGCATCTTCGATGAAGACCGCTATTTTGACGTCATCGTTGAGTACGCAAAGGAAACTCCCGACGACATCTACATCAGAATTACAGTGCATAACCGGGGTCCCGACGAAGCTGAGCTGACTCTGCTGCCCCAAGTCTTCTTTCGCAACCGCTGGTCCTGGACTGCAGGGCACAAGGAATGCTCGTTGCGTGAAGACGGCGTCGGAAGAATTGTCCTAGAGGACCGAACGTTGGGTGCCTACTCGCTGCTCGCCGAATCGGCAATGGAGTCCCTCTTCACTGAAAACGACACGGATCATCAACGCCTATTCAATGTTCCAAACCCCGGCCCGTATGTGAAGGACGCTTTTCATCGCTGCATCGTGAACGGCGAGACGGACGCCGTCAACCCAGACAAATCTGGAACCAAAGCTTGCTTTGTCGGCGCCATGCTGTTGATGCCCGGCGAGCAGCGCACGCTGCGCGTTCGGCTTTGCAAGGGGCGCCCGGAGACGTTGGATGTCGTGCATGCGGATGCAATTTTCGACCATAGGAGGCAGGAGGCAGATCAGTTCTACGAATCATTGACTCCGGGTCTCGTCCCTGAAATCGCGAACATCCAACGCCAAGCATTCGCAGGTTTGCTTTGGAACAAACAATTCTATCATTACGATGTCAGAACATGGCACCGTGGTGACCCGCTTCAGCCGCTGCCGCCGGCTGGCAGGGAAGAAGGTAGGAACCATTCTTGGGATCATTTTGACGCGGCGGACGTGTTGTCCATGCCCGATAAGTGGGAGTATCCTTGGTTTGCAGCGTGGGATCTCGCTTTTCACTGCATTCCGCTTTCCTTGCTCGATCCCAAGTTCGCCAAAGAACAACTCACTCTCCTCTTGAGGGAGTGGTACATGCACCCCAGCGGACAGATTCCAGCCTACGAGTGGTCATTCAGCGACGTAAACCCGCCGGTGCACGCGTGGGCGGCATGGCGGGTTTACACAATCGAACGGCGCGCGACGGGCAAAGGCGACAAATCCTTTCTTGAGGGCATCTTTCACAAGCTTCTGCTGAATTTCACCTGGTGGGTTAACCGCAAGGACGCGGAGGGAAACAACGTGTTTGAGGGTGGCTTTCTAGGGCTGGATAACATCGGTGTATTTGACCGCAACCAGCCACTCCCCTCAGGTGACGTCTTGGAGCAGTCGGACGGCACCAGTTGGATGGGCATGTTCTGCCTGTCGATGCTGACCATCGCCCTCGAGTTGGCCGTCGATAACCCAGTCTACGAAGACGTGGCGACCAAGTTCATGGAGCACTTCTTTTACATCGCCGAAGCGATGAATCGCAAGTGTGGTGATCACATCAACTTGTACGACGATGACGATGGCTTTTACTACGATGTGGTCCACAACCACCAACTCGGTACCAACCAATATGTGAAGGTTCGGTCCATGGTGGGACTCATCCCCATCTTTGCCGTGACGACCTTGGAATCCCAGACCTTGTCCAAATTCCCAGGATTCAAGCGTCGCCTAAATTGGTTCCTTGAGCACAGGCCGGAGTGTATTGAGTCGATCGCATCACTGAAGGAGAGCGGAAAAGGCAGAATCCAAATCTTTTCGCTCGTAGATAGGGCGAAGCTGGAGAAGATCCTCGTACGCGTGCTTGATCAGGACGAATTCCTGTCGCCTTTCGGAATCAGGGCACTTTCGAAAATTCACAAGACCCAGCCTTACACAATTCAACTCGATGGCCACAACTACACGGTCGACTATGAGCCCGCCGAGTCCACCAGTGGCTTGTTCGGTGGCAATTCTAATTGGCGCGGGCCGGTTTGGTTCCCACCGAACTACTTGATGATTGAAGCCCTCCAGAACCTCGGGTTCTACTATGGTGACTCGCTGAAAGTGGAGATGCCCACCGGATCAGGAATTTACATGAACCTTGCTGAAGTCGCCGCCGAAATTGAGATGCGCTTGATTTCGCTCTTCGCACCCTACGTGGACGGCCGTCCCTGCCTGCAAGGTGCCGGGCCCTATGGGAAAGAAGCCTGGAAGGATTTGGTTCTGTTCAACGAGTACTTCGACGGAGACACGGGCCGGGGTTTGGGCGCGAGTCATCAAACGGGTTGGACCGGCCTGGTCGCGAAGTTGATTCAACAGGCTTTCTATACGGCCGCAGACCAAGGAGACACCTCTTCCATTCAGGTCGATCTGATGAAAAAACCGCTGAAGAAAGGCACGCGGCCAGGGCACGTCAAGAAGGGGGCACCACGTGCGAAGGTGGCAAAATGAGAGACCAATGAATGCAAATGGAAAGCCTGGGCCCGTCGTTTTCACCATCTTCGGAGCTGCCGGTGATCTTGCCAAGCGAAAGCTTGTGCCCGCCCTTTACAACCTGTATCTCGACAAGGCGCTGCCGGAAAAATTCATGATCCTTGGCGTTGCTCGCAAGTGCGACCACGGGGAATTTCACGCAATGATGAGGGAAGCTGTCGGCGAATTCTCGCGCCGTCCCAAGATCGACGACAAAACCTGGTCGGCCTTCATCGACCAGATGTTCTTCGTCGACGGAACCTTTGAGGACCAAGACACTTACGACAGGGTCCGAGCCAAGATCGTCGAACGTGAACAAAAGTGGGGCGAAAAGGGCATCAGGGTCTATTACCTTTCGACCCCGCCGAGCTTTGTCCCAACCATCGTCGAGCATCTCGACAGGGCCAAGCTGAACCGTGACAAAAAGCGGGATCGAGTCGTCATCGAGAAGCCGTTCGGAAGGGACCTCGCTTCAGCGGAAGCGCTCAATAAGACGTTGACCGCGTCATTTGCCGAGAATCAAGTCTTTCGCATCGACCATTATTTGGGAAAGGAGACAGTTCAAAACATCCTCGCATTCCGTTTCGCAAATGCCCTCTATGAACCTATTTGGGATCGCAAGTACATAGACCACGTCCAGATCACGGTCTCCGAGGAAGTTGGAGTTGAAAAGCGCGGTGGCTTCTATGAGACCGCGGGAGCTCTGCGCGACATGATCCAAAACCACTTGCTTCAGCTCCTTTGCATGGTTGCCATGGAGCCGCCAGTCTCATTTGACGCCGACGAGGTTCGAAACAAGAAGGTCGACGTGTTGAAGGCCATTAGAGCCATCCCGCCGGATGAGGTCTACAAATATGCCGTTCGTGGCCAGTATGGACAAGGCTATTTCAACGGACAAAAAGCGCCCGGCTACCGTCAGGAAGAAGGTGTCGCCAAGGATTCCGCCACCGAAACCTTTGTTGCCCTCAAATTCTTCGTAGACAATTGGCGATGGCAGGACGTCCCGTTCTATCTGAGGACTGGAAAGCGAATGCCAGCCAAAACCTCGCAGATCGCCATCGAGTTTCGGCCGGTTCCCCATCAGACATTTCCGCTGAGCGCGGCCGACCATTGGGAACCAAACCGCCTCATTTTGAACATCCAACCAAAAGAAGGCATCGTCACGCGCTTCCAGGCCAAGCAGCCAGGAAAGGGGGTGCGGTTGCGCACCGTCAACATGGAGTTCTTTTACGAGGATGCCTTCAACGCACAACCAGCTGAAGCTTATGAAACTCTGCTGTACGATGTCATGATCGGAGATGGCACTCTCTTCATGCGCGCAGATCAGGAAAGAGCGGCTTGGGGGGTCATCATGCCGATCCTGGAAGTCTGGAGCAACACCCCATCCGCCGACTTTCCAAACTACTCCGCCGGAACGTGGGGCCCTGAGGCGGCTGAGGGCCTCATCGCCCGTGATGGCAGGAGCTGGACATTCGTCGCGCCGGCTGCTGAAGCAGAGGATCCGAACTGTTGATTGTCCAAGAGTTCGACGACCTGGAAGCGATGAGCCACGCCGCCGTGAGGCTTTGCGTCGAGAAATTCGCCGACGCGACGGGGTCTGTCTCCATCGCCTTATCAGGAGGCAAAACACCGGGCCGTGCATATGAATTGTTGAGTCAATCGAAACTTGACTGGCGAAGAATCCAAATATTCCGGGTCGATGAGCGCTATGTCCCACCTGATCATCCGGACAGCAACGAGGGTCTCGCGCGACGAGCGCTTATCAGCCGCATCCCCGTCCCGGCGGTAAATGTTCATCCCATTTATCTTGATGGGGGGCCCGATGAAGCGGCGAGTGTTTACGATGAGCTCATGGCCAGAGTGAACTTGGACTTTTGTTTCATGGGTCTGGGTTCGGATGGCCACACCGCCTCCCTTTTCCCGGGGGACGACGCATCCCTCCGAAGTGCAGCGTTCGCCGTCCACACACACTCGCCGGCTGGAATTCCCGAACGCATCAGCCTGACGCCAACCGCCTTCAACCGCGCAAAGACGCTCGTGTTCTTAGTGTCGGGTGCTGATAAAATCATCCCCCTTCAAAGACTTATGGCGGGCGAACCACTGCCGTCGAAAGTCGTTGCTGATTCCGCAGAGGAGGCAATTTTTCTTGTCGACAGAGCCGCCGCGGGAGGCTAAGACCCGCCGGCTCGCGCACTCTTCACTTGCGCCAGGAACTGTCGCACCTGTTGGACCTTATTTGCGTCGACGCCCTTGATTCTGAGGGAGTCTTCCAAAGTGGAAGTTGCCTGTGCCAATTCGTTCTGTTTCGCATAGGCGACGGCGAGGTTCACCTTCGCCTCAAACTTGCTGTTCGGACTCTTCGCCTTTGCCGCCGCCTTCTTGAAGTAAGACGCCGCGCCGCCCATGTCCTGTTGCGCGGCTTGCAGTGCGCCGATGTCCATATAGACCTCGGCCAGATTATCCGATCCCCCTTTGGGGGTGACCCTGTCTGCCTTGCTCAAGTACTGCTTGGCTTTGTCCATTCGCTCGGCCTTTGCGTTGATGCGGCCCATGCCCACCAGGGCCTCAAAATCCGAGGGGTTCTTTGCCAAAGTCGCCTTATACCTGCGATGATCATTCTCTGCTTTCAGTGCTTGCCCCATCTCTTTCAAGAACATTTCCGTTGGGGCATACCCGCCGATGGAGTATACGGCGTCCTCACTCGAATTGATGAATAAGATGTTTGGGTACGTATGAATGCCGTAGCGGGCGGCAAGGGCTTTCCCTTCTTTCTCCGCGTTGACTTTAACCGAAGAAAACCTTCGCGCCTCACCCACGATCTGGGAATCTGGATACACTTTCTGATCCAGCACTTTGCACCACTTGCACCAATCCGTGTAGAAGTCGACCATGATCAGCTTGCCGGACGACTTGGAAGCCGCGAGAGCCGACTTGTAGTTCTTGGCCCACCTGATGGAATCCGCGGACGCTGACCCGGCACAGGCAATCATGCCTACGACGAGCAAGAGCGCTGCTCCGAATGTTTTCCTGTTTCCCATGAGTTAATTTGGCGGTCATCCAAGTATACAATTCGGCCCGATTGATCGTTCCCCGTCGTCAATCCATGGAGCTTGATCCTCGCCGGTAAACTCATGGGATGCAGAAGAAGGCGTTCCGCCTCTACGACACGATGACCCGTAAGGTGAAAGAGCTCACGACCATTGAGCCAGGCCACCTTCGCTTCTACTCGTGCGGCCCTACCGTTTACAACTACGCCCACATCGGAAATTTCCGCTCATTCTTGACCGCCGACCTCGTCGTTCGAACGGCGGAGGCATTGGGTTGGAAGGTCAGCTTTGTGAATAACATCACGGATGTCGGACACCTTACCGCCGACGACGTAGCCGACTCCCAGGGTGAGGATCGCATGGAGAAGGGTCTCAAGTCCAAAGAAGGATCGCGTTTTGCCAACGTCTGGGACCTTGCTGACTACTATACGGAAGCGTTTAAGTCAGACTCTAAGAAACTAAACCTACGGGAACCAATGGTCCGGCCCAGAGCCACCCAGCACGTCCGTGAGCAAATACTGGCCGCGGAGCAACTGATCACAAAAGGCAACGCCTATGAGACCCCGACAGGAGTCTATTTCAGCGTCGAGAGCTTTCCAGATTACGGCAAGCTAAGCGGCAATAAAGACCAGGAAAACCTCAAGCGTGCCGTTCGCAATGTCGTTTCGGACGAGAACAAGCGTCACCCCGCTGACTTCGCCCTCTGGAAAAAGGATGATAAGCACCTGATGCAGTGGTACTCGCCGTTCGGTTGGGGCTTTCCTGGCTGGCACATCGAGTGTTCCGTTATGGCAAGGGCATATCTCGGAGACACCATCGATTTGCACGCGGGAGGCGAGGACAACATTTTCCCTCACCACGAATGCGAAATCGCTCAGTCGGAGAGCATGACCGGCAAGCCATTCGCCAATCACTGGATTCACACCCGTTGGCTTCAAGTCGAGGGCGAGAAGATGGCCAAGAGCACGGGCAACTTTTACACGGTGCGAGACCTCGTCGATGTGAAGGGTGTTGATCCCTTGGCTCTTCGTTATGCCCTCATTTCCGGCGTCTACAACAAGCCGTTGAACTTCACCATGCAGACCCTTCGCGATGCAGCTGGGAATGTCGAACGGTTCAAGCAGTGCCTTGACGCGTGCCAAACCGCCATCGACGCCAAACGGGAGGGTTCTGACAACATCGATGCCGCTCTGCGCGAGCTTTACGATCACGCGCTCGACGCGATGTGCAACGACCTAAATACGGCTGTCGCCCTTTCAAAGGCTCTGGAAATGACACGCGTGATCCTCCGAGAAGGTGACTCCTTGAGCGCCTTGGCCGCAGAGAGCGCCGTGACGTGGCTCGACAAACTCAATGGCCTCCTGGGGATCGTCAAGTCCGACTTCGGACTTGAGGAAATGTCAGCTCAACCGGTTTCAAATGGTGCGTCTGAAGCGCGAATCGCCGACTTGATCGAACAGCGTGCCACCGCCAAGAAGGCCAAGGACTTCGCACGAGCCGATGCGATCAGGCTGGAACTTGACGCAGAAGGCATCGAACTGCGCGACGGACCCGAAGGCACCACTTGGAAGCGCAAAGCGGCTGAAGTCTAGCCCTCGGCCAGTCTGACAAGCGCGTCACCGGTGACGCGCTGCACTGTCCACTCATCCATGGACATTGCCCCGACGCTGCGATAGAACTCGATTGCCGGATCGTTCCAATCGAGCACAGCCCACTCAAAACGTGCGCACCCTCGCTCCAGTGCCATCTGTGCCACGCGTTTCATCAGGGCTTTGCCGATGCCTTTGCCGCGTGCTTGCGGCGTCACAAACAAGTCCTCCAAGTAGATTCCTGGTTTCGAAAGAAAGGTTGAGAAGTTGTGAAAGAAAAGGGCAAATCCAACGGGCTCATCGCCCAACTGAGCAAGAATCACCTCGGCGTAAGCCTTGTTCCCGAAGAGAAAGTGGTGTAGGAGCTCTTCGGTCGCCACCACTTTATCCGAAAGCCGTTCGTATTCGGCCAACTGCCGGATGAAGTCGAGAATGAGGGGAACATCGGTGCGTTTGGCTTCGCGAAGAACGAGGGTGTCTGTCATGGTTGGCATTTACCTAATACCCGATGCCCAGAGCCCACCCTGGACCCTGAGTACAATCCAACCGAAAGACCTGACCCCATGAGCTTCACCGAAGAACGAATCCGCGTCAGATACGGCGACACCGACCAGATGGGCCACGCATATTACGCCAACTACTTCCTTTGGTTTGAAGTCGCCCGTGGAGCTTGGTGCCGAGACCGGGGTTTCACGTACAAGAGCCTCGAGGAGCAGGGAGTCATGCTCCCCTGTGTCGAAGCCCACGCCCGCTATAAGGGCGAGGTGAAATATGACGAATGGATCGCAATCCGCGTCTCCCTTCCCGAGATCAAGAGATCGTCGCTGAGGTTCGAGTACGAGTTGGTCAACGAAACGACCGGGAAGGTGGTCACAGAAGGCTACACCTGGCACGTCGTGATGGGGGCGGACGTTCGCAAGGCGATCAGCGTCCCGTCGTTCATGCGGGAGTTGCTCGAGCGCGACCCAAAGAACTTCGAGCGGCTCGATTAGAAGCGTTGTCATTGCCAATCCGAAGAACATTTTTAGACCCTCGAATAGGATCTTTTAACTTTCGATTCCAATCGGGAGCTCGAGCGGGGAACTTCTGGATTTGTTGCGCAAGATTTTGAGCCTGCGGTGAACATGAGGCAGAGTCCGTGTTGTCAAAGTGCGGCGGCGTGGGTTTCGCCATGGATTCAGACGTTCGACGGCATGGCCGAGCAGGGGTTGCGGTGCGGATTAGGCGACCGGTTTACGACGCCAAGCCCCCATCGCCTCTGCCATCATCGAAAGGTGCAACGGCCCCTCCTCATCATCGACGGCGACAACCTCGCTCATCGCGCCTATCACTCGACGCCGAAATCGGTGACGGCATCGGATGGGTCGCCGATGAACGCGATCGTCGGGTTCTTCAGCATGCTCGCCAACATATGGACGAAAGAGCAGCCTCGCGGCATCTTCGTCGCCTGGGACACTCTGGGCGTCGACACCTATCGCAACAAGTTGTGGCCGCAATATCAGACCGGCCGTGTGTTTGATGCCGAGATCGTGAAACAGCTCGAGATGTTGCCCTCGCTAAACGAGGCGTTCCTAATCGGGGTCGGCAAGGAGGCGGGTTACGAAGCGGATGACCTCATGGCGGCCGCCGCCGCAGGTGAGGTCAACCAGGGCGGGACATGCCTGCTCTTGACAACGGACAAGGATTCCTATCAGCTGGTGTCGGAGCACGTCACCGTCCTCTCCCCCCAGCGCGGCTCAAGGGAGCTGGCGCGGATCGGGCCGAGGGAGGTCGTCGAGCGGATGGGCGTGCTCCCGCAGCAAGTGCCCGACTTCAAAGCCCTCAGCGGGGACAGCTCCGATAAGATCCCTGGTCTTGCGGGCATCGGCCCCAAATCGGCGGCCTCTCTCTTGTTGAAGCACGGGACGCTCGACCATGTGCTGAGCAACTGGGGCAGACCGGAAGATGTTGAACTGGCAATGAAGTTCCGTGAAGTGTGCCTGATGCGCCCGGACGCGGCGGTCGCACTTCCGGTGGGTTCGCCCGATTGGACTGCCGGTGCTTCGTCTTTGAGGCTTCTGGGCGCAAATAACCTTGCAGATCGCTTAAGCGCGCTGAGCATGAGTTAGGCTTCAGGCGAAGTGTCACCCGATACGAAGCCGAAGAAACTCACACCTGCCTCCAGACTCTGTGGCTTCCGGACCAAATAGCCGCCTTTCGTCATGAAGCAAGTCCAAAAGGTAAACTGAAACCCTACCGCCAATGCCAGCCACAACTAAGACCGCGCGGCCCCGCAGAACGCGACGCACCTCTGACCGAGAAACTTCAAACGGGCAGCGTCGACAAGGGTCCACAGAAATCATCGTCAACGTCTCGAACCGCGAGACCCGCATTGCCATGCTGGAAGATGGCCAACTCATGGAGTATCGCGTTGAGCGGGAAGAGCGCGTCGTCGGCTCCATCTTCAAGGGCATCGTCCAGAACGTGCTCCCGGGGATGGACGCGGCTTTTGTCGACATCGGGCTGGAACGGAATGCGTTTCTTTACGTTGCCGACATCTTGCCAGACGAGTCGCAGGACAACAGCCCTGCATCGCTCAAGCGTAGTGAGCTTCGCCGACGCAAAATAAAAGACCTGCTGAAACCGGGGCAGCAAGTGATGGTGCAGGTCACGAAGGGCGCTCACGGCACCAAAGGCGCTCGCGTCTCAACTCGAATCGCCTTGCCCGGCAGATATGTCGTCTTAATGCCCGAGTCGAACAACGTCGGGGTGAGCCGCAAAATCGAGGATCGGTCTGAGCGAGATCGCTTACGCAGAGTGGGCGACAAGATCGTTCCCGACGGCTTTGGCCTGATTCTTCGCACGGAATGCGAGGGAAGAACCGAGGCTGAGCTTCGAGCGGACATCATGTTCCTTCAGCAGCTTTGGTCCCAGGTGCTGAACTCCGCAAAGAAACAACGGGCTCCCGCTTGCGTCCATCGCGACCAAACCTTGCTTTATCGAACGGTTCGAGATATGTTTGGTGACGTCATCGACCGCATGGTGATAGACGATCCCGATGAATACGAGAAGGTCCACCTCGTTGCCGGCATCGTGGCCCCTGGGATGCGCGACAAGATTCATTTGTATGACAAGGACGCGCCCATCTTCGACGCCTACAACATTGAGCGTGACCTCGACAGGTTGCTTATGCACCGCGTCGGGCTGCGATCTGGCGGCTACCTCATCGTGGATGAGATGGAGGCGCTGACCGCAATCGACATCAACACGGGCAAGCAAGTCGGCACGACGTCGCTCAACGAAACGATCTTTAAGGCGAACATGGAAGCCGCGGACGAGGTGCTTCGCCAGTTGCGGCTGCGCGACATGGGCGGAATGATTGTCATCGACTTCATCGACATGGAGTCAGCGGATGATCGAAAGAAGGTCATCACTCACTTCACGGAGGGGCTCGCCAGAGACCGTGCACGAACCCGAGTTGGCCGCATCAGCTCCCTCGGCCTCGTTGAGATCACGAGGAAACGCACCGCTGAATCGGTGACAGAAGCGATCTCAGACATCTGCCCGATGTGCGAAGGGCGGGGAAGAATTTCCAGCAAGGAAACCGTCTCCCTTTGGATAGAGCGAGACATGTGGCGCAAAATCTCCGAGCCTGGTAACGCCTTCGTCGTCGAGTGCCACCCTGCGGCCGTTGAGGCCCTCATCGGTGCGGACGGAGAGAATGTCGAAGATCTTGAGCACGAGATGCGTCGCGGGATCTACATTAGAGCCAACTTCGACATGGATTACGAGGAGTACGAGATTCAATCCTCGACCATCGAAGAGTTAGATCGCCAATTGATGGGATATCGCCGCGCCCAAGTCCTTGAGTGCAACGTCCGCCGATCATCTTTCGAGAATTCAAGCAAGATTGTCGGTTGGACCGATGGCGGATACTACATCGAGTTGATCGACGGATCCGAGTACGTCGGCCACCGTGCCAAAGTTTGCCTGCAGGACATTCGTCGAAGCTATGCGGTGGCAGACGTGATCCTGCCGGGCGCCCCCGTCCAGGCACGTTCACTGACGTAGGCGATCGGTCGGGAGCCTTCAATGCTTCCGAGTCGTCTAATCAAGTTAGCAAACTCAGGCCAACAATATGGACCAGCGTAAAGACGAATTCAACCAGAAACTGATCGCTTACTTAACGATCGGAGGCGGGGTGCTGTTTGTGGTTGGGTTGGTCAGCCGAATCTTTTTCATCATGATTCTGCCGCTGATGGCCCTGTCATGGCTGATGCTGATATGCGGTATGGGCCTGGCCGTTTCCGGCATCGCCTATGGCCTCATGTACGAGCGCACTCAGCACGAAGGTCACCCTGTGGTTGAACCTCACTGTCGAGTCATGGCGCGATACGGTGTGAACGAGTTGAATGAGATTGTGACCTCCGATTGGGCTCATGACGACGTGCCTTTTAGACCCTTTGTCCGACTTCACTCGCCCCGGCGCGGCGCGATGGAATTCGAATGCGCTTTGCCCGTATGGGAACAATGCGGGGAGGGAATGGACGGGGAGGCAATCATCCAGGGCCGCTGGCTCAGCAGTTTCACACCCTACATGGGACTGGTTGCTGGCCCGCAGCCGTGACACTAACCGTCAGGGCCACGGGTCGGTTCTTTGGGCCTAGTCGCGAAGCAGGTCCTTCAAGTACAGCTCGCAAGCAGGTCTGCGCTCGTACTGATTTCCCAACAGGCGTCGCAGTTTAGATATCGCCTCCCCGCGGGTGTTTCCCGTATTTTCGTAGTTTCTCTCCCAGAAGCGCTGCCACCAATCATGCGGTTGGACCTTGCACCCAACGTATTCCGTTGGTCTGCCAGTCTCGCCCTGAGTGACCAGACTTCCGACTGCGGAGCCGTGCTTGTACACGGAGTCGATTTGGTTCTTGATCTCTCTGAGGTCGTTCTGATCGACGATGCCATTGCTGGTCGCTTTGTAGAACTGGACTGTGACGCGAACGGGGTACCTATCGTCCCGCTCAATGGCGAGGTTATCGATTTCTGTGAAGGGCCCTTCATCGTCTCCATGACCTATGATTGCGGACTCGACGTCGCTTCTTGACGGCGCCTCGGCGGCTTTGGCCATGTTGGTAGCCAACGGCATCAAGCTGTCCGAGAGCCCCCCCCCTCCCGAACCAAAGCGCATCGGATGTTTCTGCTTCAGGGGCACTTGGATCAAAAGCACCATGCTCATCCCTGGAGTGGCCTCTTTGCCGCCGCTGCCCACTTGTATGGCGTTGTAGTCGCTTTCTCTTTGCCCCGTTAGACTGGCGCGCATTCCGTCGTTGTTGTGGAAAAGTCTTTGTCCCCAAGAGGAACCTTCAGAGAACGCATCGCGCTTGTTGTCGATGACCGTGGTGCTTGTCCCTTCGCGCGTGGCAAGGATCGTCAGCACCGCGGGGTCGCCTGACACTGACTGATAGTTGAACAAGACAGGGTTGAACGTTGCCAGGCCCTCTCTTGGAACCGGCAGAAAGCACGCCTGGGCGCTTACGAGTGCCTTTGTGTCTCGGTCCGACAGCAGGGTCTTGTGGTGGCCGAGCCATGAGTTCGGCTTGGTCAGATATCGCGTGGGCTCTGCTAGAAAATCGTAAAGCGATACGCGGCGCAAGTGCCCGCCGTGTTCGTTGCCCACCAGCAACGTGAAGTCATGGGGATCAATGTCCGTGCTGATGTCGGAATAATTCGGGGTTCGAATCACCGGCATGCAACGAATCGGACCCGGCTTGCCCGATGGCTCTAATGCCTCGACTTGTATCGTCATATCGCTGATGTTGGGTCCGACTGCCGAGCCTTTGTAGCGGCCGGTGTCCTCCCAAGTCAAATTCAGCACCTGCAGGCCCTGACGCGACGCAAGTCTTTGAGCCTCTGAATTTGAAACCATGTCCGCAGTTCTTTGGATCGCTTCGTGGTACTCGTGCTGGATCCGCTCGGGCATCACGGCAGATCCGCTCTCGCGGTTCAAAGAGGCAAGTGGGACCCAAACCGGTTCGTCGGCTCGCTGGACTTGTTGCTGATCAGCAAAGCCGACCAGAGCGAAAGCCGTTGAACCCAAAATTGCAAAATGCCATTTGTTCATTGCGAAACTCCTCGGGCGCAATAGCGCCGATCATGAATAAGTGGCCTCAAGGACTTAGAGCGTTCAAACGAAAATAGGGAATTACAGAATTCCACTTCGGAGAAGGTCTTTGAGGGTTAGGAGCCCGACGAGCCGCCCCTCTGCGACAACGGGGATCTCACCAACCTTCTTTGGCAAGTTCTGGAAGACTTCCAGAGCCTCCGCTGCCAAAAGGTCCTCGCGGATCACGTAAGGTTCCGCATTCATGATTTGAGACGCGGGATCTTCGGACCAGCTTCCGCCATTCAGCGAATGTCGCCGGAGATCACTTTCCGCGATGAGGCCCAACAGGTGGCGTTCGTCATTCACAATGCATGCCGCACCAACGCCCGCCTGAGTCATGGCACGGATGACGTCCAGGACGCGGTCGGCTGGCGCGGCACACGCGATGTCTGGTAGGGGTCTCATGACGTCGTTGACCTGTAGCAAGAGTCGCTTGCCCAACGTTCCGCTTGGGTGGAAGCGGGCGAAGTCTTCTCGCGTGAACCCGCGTTCCTCCATGACCGCGACGGCCAGGGCGTCACTGAGGGCAAGCATGGCGGTCGTGCTGGTGGTGGGGGCCAAATTATGCGTGCAAGCCTCTTCTTCGACCCCAGTGCTCAGGATCAGATCTGCAATGCGTCCTGCGCTGCTGTCTGCGCGACTTGTGATCAATATCGTCCGGGCGCCGATTGCGCGGACGGCGGGGAAGAGCCGCACCACCTCGTCCGTTTCGCCGCTGTGGCTGTAAAGGAGAACGATGTCGCTCGGATGCACCATTCCCAAATCGCCATGGACTGCCTCTGCGGCGTGGAGGAAGTGGCTCGGTGTGCCGGTGCTGCTTAGGGTTCCAGCGGTCTTTCGAGCAATGTGGCCCGATTTGCCGCCTCCGCATGTGACGATGCGCCCCTTGCACGCCAAACGCCATTGGACGGCAGTTTCGAAAGCACCGCCGAGCGTGTCAGACAATGCGATCAGACTCTGGGCTTCTTGACGTAAAACGCGCTTGCCGATTTCAGCTGCCATGCGAATTCGAGTCTACTCGTTCGCCAAGTAAACTCCACCTATGTCAAAGGTCGGGGTCGTCAGCATTCAGGGCGACTTTGAGAAGCACATGCACTCTCTTGAGCGATGCGGCGTCATGGATCCAGTCGAAGTGCGGACCCCACCGGAACTGGCGCAAGTTGAAAGGCTCATCCTCCCTGGAGGCGAAAGCACGACCGTGGGCCTTCTCATGGAACGCTATGGGCTTGGGCCGGCGATTCAGGAGGCTTCCGCGAAGGGTATGCCCATTTGGGGTACGTGCATGGGCATGATACTGATGGCTAAGCGGGTCCTTGGGCGCCAGAACCAATACACGTTGGGTCTTCTTGACATCGAGATCGAGAGGAACGCCTTCGGCCCCCAGGTGTACAGCTTTGAAGATGAAGTCTCGCTGGATGGCATGGCAACACCCGTTTTGGGCGTATTCATTAGGGCACCCATCGTCACTAAGATGGGCTCGGGGGTCTCGGCCCTGGGAAAATACGACGGTAAGACGGTTGCCGTCCGATGTGGCAATCTGATCGGTACCTCTTTTCACCCTGAACTCACCGATGACACTCGGCTTCACGAGTGGTTCCTGACACTGTAGATCTACAATGTTGATATGTGCGCCAGATTCAGCTTGACCTCATCGGAGCAAGTCGCCAAGTACTTTCAAGGCAGGCTCACATTCGACGAACCGTCGAGGTACAACATTGCTCCCAGCGACTCAGCTTTATCGGTGGTTGCCGAGAACAATAGCGAAATCAGGATTGAGCCACAGCGGTGGGGGCTTCATTTGAGCCATCGCCCTCAGCCTGTCATCAACTTAAGGTCCGAGGGCCGGACCATCGACCAGTCGTTCGGCGCGCAGCCCAGATTTCAGCGATGTTTGATCCCTGCCACCGGCTTTTTTGAGTGGCGAACCGAAAACGGTGTGAAGCAGCCGTATAACTTCGTGATGGCCGACGACGATGCGTTTGCTTTCGCGGCGTTGTGCCAAGCGGCTCCCAACGGGCCACCCGAATTTGCCATTCTGACCTGTGAGCCAAACAGTCTTGTCGCTCAGTACCATGATCGGATGCCTTCAATCATCGAATCGGATTCAGCTGACGCCTGGTTGTCGAGCGACGTTTACGAAGATATTGTAGGGCTGGCGCAAAACCCCCTTCCGGCGGAGAGGATGGTCGCCTATGCTGTGACGCGTAAGATGGGTAGTCCAAGGTACCAAAGCGCTGACTGCATTCAACCTTCGGAACCTGAGAATCCGAGCCTCTTTTGAAGGGGCTCAAATTAAGGAGCCCCGCTCTGAGGGCTAGAGACGGGGCTTTGGGGGAGGGAGGAAAGAAGACTGTTGCTATTTGTTCTTACGCGTGATCGCCCGGATATGTCCCATTGACCGAAATCTCGCCGACTTTCATCATCGACAATGCCTCAATCGGCACATAAACGACACCCTTCTTGTTGACTACGCTCCGAGGGAATGACCCCCACTTACCATTGAGACGATAGTTTTTGGAATCTTGTTCGATTCTGAGCATTGTCTCATCGGATTCAAGCAAGATCACGCCGTGCGAGACCTGCTCCACCGTTATCCTCATGGCATCCGCCGCCGATTCCAGGGGCACCATGACTGTGTCATCGAGACGATAGGGCTGTTCGGCATCGGCAAAAACCAGGGTGCGTCCTCTGAACAAGATGCGCGGAACGCTGTCCGCGTCTTTATCGCGATCCCCACCGGCGTTGGGCCCGCTGTAAGAATCAAGGTTGAAATCTTGCTCGATGAGCGCTCCCATCTTGGCGTTTCGCTCGATCACGACGTCGTTGGTTCGGTTCTTATTGGTCTCAACTGCGACGATGCCGGCCAGTGCCCCAAGAAACGCCCCTTCGAACGGTTTCTTGATAAAGTTTCCAAGCACAGCGCCCGCGACCGTGCCGCCGACGACGATCTGGTCGTTTCTCACGACCTTCTTGGTGGCGGTGTAGCGCCCGTCTGGACCCTTTGACACATTCTCCAAATCCATCTTGATGGGCACGGCGTGAATGGGCGCCTTTGTTCCGTTGGGAAGAAGCACTCGGGTGAACTCAAGGTCCATGTAGGCTGGATTGTCTTTCCGCTGCGGCCGAATGTCAACAATGCGCCCTTCGAGCTTCGTGCCACGAGGAAAATCGCGGTCGTCTCTGACGATGGTTAGGAACCTGTCGCCTGCGCGGTTCTCTTTAAGGTTCAGTTCATCCAAGAACGTCACCGGGACAACTGTGTTGTTGGGAATGGCGATGCGCCCCGCGTTTCCAAAAGCCGGAAGGGCGCCGCAAAATACGCCAAAAAAGGCGATGCCCAAGAAGTGGGATCGTTGACTCATTCTTCAAAACCTCCGCAAGACTATTATTCGGACGTTGAAACCTAGCGGGAGTTTCACAAAGTGAACTTAAGGAGCCTCCGATGCGGCTCCAACGGCTCGTTCAAGCGAGATTTGGAGGTCGTCACCGAGCATGCGGGATCGGACGTGCTTGAAGCGATACGCGGCGGCAAGCGTGTCGATGAAATCGCCGTCAATCCAAGAGGGCCCTTGCCCCAAGACAATGGGGGCGATAAACAGTTCCAGGCGATCGGCCAGGCCGGCGCTCAAGAACGCATTCAGCGTCACGGCTCCGCCTTCGACGAGCAGTCCGTTGACGTTCAATTCGGAGAGCTTGCCAAGAAGAGCGACGAGATCAAAGTGACCGTCTGCCATTGGAACTTCAAGGCCGTCCAGACCAGGTCGCACCACGCGAACGGTTTTTCCTCCGTCTGAAAAGACTTTCGCATCGTCTGGGAGAGACCGATTAGGGTCCAGGACGATTCGCAACGGCTGATTTCGAACCCCACGCACCCTGGCGGTCAGGTGAGGGTCGTCCTTCTCAACGGTCTTCCTGCCGACGAGCACGGCTCCGCACTCCGCTCGCAACTTCTGACCTTCTCTGCGAGCTTTCTCGCCCGTGATCCATTTACTTTCGCCGGATGGCAGAGCAATTCGGCCATCAAGGCTAATGGCGGCTTTCAGAACAACATAGGGCCTTCCAAGTTCGAAGGATCGCATGAAACGCAGATTTGCCAATTTGGCCCGCGAAGCCAGCAATCCCCCACGAACTTTTATTCCAGCATTTCGGAGGGCTTGGGCTCCGCCGGATGCGATCGGGTTTGGGTCGGCGCAAGCATAGACGACCTCGGCCACTCCGGCTTCCAGTAGTGCTTTGGAACAAGGTCCCGTCATGCCAGAGTGATTGCATGGTTCAAGGGTCACATAGGCAGTTGCACCCTCGGCCTTGGCACCTGCGATCCCAAGGGCGACGGCCTCTGCATGCGGGCCCCCGTAAAAGTCATGCCAACCTTCACCGACGATAATGTCAGCCTTCACGAGAACACATCCGACGTGTGGGTTTGGGGCCGGATAGCCTCTTCTTGAGAGGGCCACGGCTCGCCCCATGTACGCTTCAGGCTTCTGGAGGCTCATTCTTCTTCCTGTGATCTTCCAAGGTTGATTCAATGAGGAACTTGACGTTGCCCATTATCTCGGCGCGGTATTCCTCACGTGCCCGACGGGCGATGATCATGGCGAGGACAGCGGTCACGAAGAAAATGACCAATAGGCAACATATGTAGATTCCAAATCGAACTGCGTAACGTTGTAATTCCGCGTGGTGTGTTGGTACGGGCCCGAGAATCGGCGCCCAAGCGAGCATGAGGGCGACCCCGAGAATGAGTGTCACGGTGAGGGCAAGCTTCATACGCAGAGCCTATTCAACTCCTTCATTCCTGCGGTCAGGGAGGCCTGCTTGGCGAGCCAATTGCCCACGACGAATAAGTTTGCTCCCGCTGCCTTGGCTAGGGGCAGGGTCTCGGGGTCAATGCCGCCGTCCACTTCGATGTCGATGCTCGAGTCAAGCGCACGTAACTTCCTAACCTTATCCAAGCCGGACTCGATGAAGCATTGACCTCCCCACCCCGGATTCACCGTCATGACCAGGATGAGATCTACTAAACCGATCAATGGTTCAACTTGGGTGACAGGAGTGCCTGGGTTGATGGCCACACCGGCCTCCAACCCAATGTGGTGAATCGACTGAGCCAAACGGTGAGCGTGTTGTGTCGCTTCTACATGGAATATGATTCTCTTGCACCCGGCTTCGGCAAAGGTCTCGAAATGTCTCTCCGGTGTGAGCGTCATCAGATGCGCTTCAAACGGTGTGGGGCCTAGTCCCCGCAAGGATTTCAACATACCGTCGCCGAAGGTGATCGGCGGCACGAATTGGCCGTCCATGACGTCGAAATGAATCCAGCCGGCACCGGCATCCATCATTTGCTTCAGGGGCTCGTTGAGTGAGCCGTGAGGAAATGACAGGACGGAGGGCGCTATCTCACACTTCACCGGTTGCTCTTTCCTTCATTCGCGCTCTTCGTCGCCGATTTTACGAGGTGGTCGTTGTAGTAGATCATGAACGTGGCTTCCTTCCCTTGGCATTCCGTTGACAATTGGACGAGATCGCCTGGTTGGCGATTCTCATCGTAGAGGGTCCTCGTCCCGACATCGTCCTTGATTTCAACTCGTACCTGCGTGGGCTCTTTCAGATCCGTCAATTTTAGCTTTAAGGTGTACACGTATTTTGATTGGTCTGATTGAGATTCCGCCGGTACGGCGGGTGGTGTCGGTTGAACCGGAGCAGTCTCGCCATTGCTTACTTGAACTCGGACTTTCGTTGAGCGAACGACCTTAGTGCCTTTAGGGGGAATTTCCGAGACAATTTGCCCACGAGGTACGGTCGCGGCGACTTCTTCTGGCGAATCCTCGAGGGATAGGTCCAGTTGTCCCAAGATGGATCTGGCTTCATCGAGGGTGCGACGCCGCAGCTCAGGCACTTCTACGAAGCGACTGCCTGAGCTGAGCTTCACGCTGACGGCCGAGTTTTCTCGGACTTTTGTTCCGACAGCGGGGTTCACGTCCACAACGTTGTCCGCTGGCACGCCCTCATTTGGCACCTTTGCAATGACGCGCATTTGCAGCTTGGCTTGCGATAACATGGCCCTGGCTTCGGTTCCACTCATATTCTTGAGATTTGGGATCGTCACCAAGCGCGGCTTGTTGATATTTGAATAGAAAAAGGCCATGACGCACCCAGCCAAGATCGCGAACAGCAACCACAGACTCGCTCGCATCCAACGCGGCACATCACCTGCCTCTTCCTCCCAGTCCTCGTCTCGCGGGCGCGTCTCAGCGCGTGCAGCCGACATCCGCGGAGCAACGGACTTGGCTTCGAGGGTGCCACCATCTTTCCGAATGGGCCAGGTCAAGGTCTTGCCAAAGCGAAGCGCGTCCTGAAGCATGCGCAGATCGCTTAGCATTTCATTCGCTCGGACGTAGCGGTTTTCTGGTTCCTTCGAGAGAGATTTTTTGACGACCTCATCCAAAACGAGTGGGATGGAGGGATTCATCAGTCGGACGCTGGGTATCTTTTCCGTCGCGTGCTTGATCGCCATTGAAATCGGCGTGTCTGCAGGATAGGGCAATCGTCCCGTGAGGAGCTGATAGAGCAGAACCCCGACCGCGTATAGGTCCGAAGCTGGCGACGGCAAACCGCCGGCGCTCACTTCGGGCGCCAGGTACGCAGCCATGTGGGGCAGCACGACGGCGCCTGCGGTCTCGCTTGCCGAATACGCCTGCCAAACGCCAGGCACCTGGAGTCGGGTGCTTCCGTCGGGTTGGACCCAAACGTTCGTGGTGCTCAAGTCGCCGTGGACTATAACCGCTGCGTGCACCGCTTCCAATCCCTCAAGGACGGACACGGCGACGGAAATTGAGACCGGGATCGAGAAGGGCGCCAATTTACGGATGCGGTCTCCGAGGCTGGCTCCCTTACTTACCTCCCCTACGATAAAGGGTGTTCCTTCATGGTCATCCAACTCCCAAAGGCCCTCGACCGCTGGATGTTGAATCGTCGAAGCCCGTCCAACGGCGCTTCGCAGGCTACCTACAAAAGCGGTCTCCTTATCGAATGGAGAGCGCACGATCCTGACGCAGACATCGCGTCCCTGGACCCGGTCTCTGGCAGCGTAGGCGTTGAAAATTGGCCCTTCAGCGAGCAAACCCGTAATTTCGTAGCGGATTCGAAGCACTGACCCGATCACGACGCCTATGGCTCCTCCGTTTGCTCTCTCACGAGAGCCAAAATGATCGCGAGCATCACCAGCAATAACGAGACGGCGACGACTGGAGGTTGATCTACTTTTTGGGCCCAAAGGGTGGCCGTTCCGTTGAGGACAGCCACTTGACTCAGCGCATAGCCAAGACCTAGGATGGCGATTACAAGTACCGAGAGGCCTAATCGTATCGTCTTCATAGAGCTTCCAGGGCTTTCAAAACGTCGGACTCTTTCACGTCCCGCACCAGTTTACATTCACCGATTTGAGTCAACAGGCTGAACGCCATGTTGCCGCCTTGGGCTTTCTTGTCCCGTCTCATAAGCTCCAGCAGCCGTCGCTCCTCTTTGAACCATGAGTCCTTCCGCGGCATGTTCAATTGGGACAATGCTTCTCGAACCACTTCGGATGTCCCGGCCGGGGTAACTCCTATGATTTCACCAAGGACCGTTTCTGCGATCATGCCTACCCCAATCGCCTCACCGTGCTGCACGAGACCCAAGCCGGCGCTATATTCGATCGCATGCCCGACAGTGTGACCGAAGTTCAAGATCGCTCGCCTTCCGGATATCTCGAACTCATCCTCTGTGACGACGGATGCCTTAAGCTCAATGCACCTTCGCACGACGCGCTCGAGCCGTTCGTCGGCCTTGCCTAATGGATTCCGGCGTAGATCCTCAAACAGGCCCGCCTGCATGACGAGCCCGTATTTCCAGACTTCTGCCATCCCGTTCGAAAACTGCCGGTCATCGAGCGTCGAGAGCGCATCCGTACAAAGTCTTACTTCCGCGGGCGGCCAGAAGGCTCCCGCCAGATTTTTGCCTTCAGGCAAATCGATGCCCACTTTGCCGCCCACGGAAGAGTCCACTTGGGCTACCAGAGTTGTGGGTATCTGTAGGTAGGAAGCGCCTCTCATAAAGATTGCGGCGACGAATCCAGCTAAGTCTCCAATGACGCCTCCGCCAAGGGCCACAATCGTGGAATGCCGGTCTGCGCCGACATCGATCAGCCACGCGAGAAGGTTGGCCACTTGCTCGAGGCTCTTACTGGGCTCTCCCTCTGGCACAGCTCTCAAAGGTATCTCTGACGCGATTAAGCGGCCATAGAGTGTTTTGACGCGGCTATCTGTGATCACGAAGCTGTGTTCGGGCAACGTTGCGAGGGCCTCTGGAAGGGACGAAGTCTTGATGTCATAAGCTCCGCGACTGTGCCGGATCGTCATGAATTCGCCTCACTGATCGCCGACACGACGCGCATGGCTGCCTGTTCAATGTCACAATCGGTGACATTGACGCACAGATCGGCTCTCCCATAGAGCGCCGCACGGCCCTCTAGAATTTGGCGCAACTTCGATTCCCATTCTTGACCCTGCAAGAGGGGACGCTTCTTCTTACTGGCTGCAAGCCGGGCCACAAGTGTCTCGACGCTGGCGTTCAGGTACACGGTCGTTCCCAGCCGGCGAAACTCCGCCCAGTTGGCCTCGGCCAAAACGATGCCGCCCCCGGTCGAGACAATGTTTGCTCCTGGTTCCAGGCTTTTCAAAATGCTGGTTTCGTGGTCCCGGAAGGTCCGTTCTCCATAAACCTCAAAAATCTGACCGACCGGGCGACCAAAGCGACCCTGCAGGAGCAGGTCCGTATCAATGAACGTTCGGCCCGAGGTGCTGGCGATGGACCTTCCGATTGCCGACTTGCCCGCGCCCATCATCCCAACCAATATCCAGGAGCGTTCCATTGGGTTAAAACAGTAAAGGCAGGATATTTTTATCCTGCCTTTACATCGTAGCCGACTTGCGAGTGGCCCTACGGCCCAAGCCCACCGTTCTCGTCGTCTCTAATGATCGTGGGGGTGAGGAAGATGAAGAGCTCGGAATTGGTTCGATCCCGTGTCTGAGACCGGAAGAACTGTCCGATGATGGGCAAGTCGCTCAAGATGGGGAACCTGTTGAACACGCCTTGATCACTCTTTCGGTTGAGACCTCCCAGCACGATCGTTTCCGAGTCATGAACTCGGGCGACGACGGTGACGGTCTGAGTGAGTCGGTCCGGAATGGATTGACCGTCCGGCGAGGTTCGCACTTGGCCAAAGTCCGAAATGGTCGGATTCATGAACATCGTGATGGTGTCGTCCCCGTTGATACGGGGCGTAACGGTTAGACCCGTCGTGATGTTCAAAGGTATCGAGGTGAACTGGCTGATGTTGCCAGTCGTCGTCGACACAACCGAGCCAATGAAGTATTCAGATTGGACCGTGGAGTTAATTGTTGCGGGCTGGTTGTTGAAGGTCCGGATGAGGGGAGCGTTCACCACCTTGCCATATCCCTCTGAGATGAGGGCACGCATCCGCATCGTGATGTTTCCAGTTGCATAGGACAGGAAAATGGGGTCTGAAGGACGGGCAAAGGATCCTGGGACATTGCCAAAGAACATGTTGGCCCTTTGGTAATTGAAGTCATAGCCCAGTTCTTTCGTGAGGGAGTTGCTTGTCGTGATGAACTCCACCTTAATGATCACGTTTCTGGGGGCGACATCGAACCTGCTCACGTTGGTCTGCAACTCCGCGATGTCTTCCTCTGTTCCTCGGACGATAAGGCTGTTGTCGGTTGGATCGTAGGTGATGAAGTCTAAGCCGGGCGGAATGAGGGACCGAGCGGTACCCTGAACCAGGCCTCCACCGCCTCCTCCTCCCGCTTGAGCGCCTCCGCCAGCCACCTGGTTGGCTTGCTCTCCCGGCAACAGGATGTCATTGCCGCTTTCTTTGGCGGCGGACACCGGCTTCTGGTAGCTTTGCTGGCTCACCGGGAATGACATCATCTGGATGGGGTTCATGACCGGGGTCAGTTCGCCGCTCTTAGCCGAGGATGCGGCCAAGAATTCCTTCTGTGCAAGCCAGACTCTGTTGGGATCGGGAATGCGTCCGCTTAATCTTTCAAGAACGTCTTGCGCATCCGATTTCATGAGTCTGATGCGTTTGACCGATCGTACAGCTTTGGGTTGGACCAGTTGAGGTTTCGGTTGTTCCACGCCCATTGAATTGGTGTGGCCAATGATGAAGACGCCGTTTTCGTCACGTCGGAATGAGGCTCCGGCTGCCTGGCATATGTACTTTATTGCGTCGTCAGCCGTCACCTGATCCAACTTCAGAGTGATTTTCCCGAATGGTTCATTGCTTGGCTCGAAGACAAACTGCAAGCCCGTTTTTGAGGTCAATGCTCTCGTTGCCGTGAGCATGTCCGCATCTTTCAGGTAGACATCCACCCTTGTGTCGTCCGCCTGCGCAAACGCGCGGGTTGCGGAGCCCATGCTGGTGGCCGAAATCGCGGCCACCAGCAATATTTGCACCCATTTACAACGCATCATCAAGTTTCTCCTCACTCCCATACAGAACACCTTCGGACCGTTCACCTCAGGCGTTCATTAGCGGCCGCCGGCGCCACCGCCGCCTCCGCCGCCACCACCGCCGCCGCCGCTGCCGCTGCCACCACCCGCGCCGCCACTGGCACCACCGCCGCTTGCGCCAGCCTTGCTTATCTCAGGCGCAAGGTTGGGGTTGAAGATTCCCCTGAGCATGGTGAATATGAACTGCGGATCCGCGTGCTGAATATAAATCTTTCGAATGATCTTGTTGTTGATCGTCGGAATCGGTGCTCCCGCCTCCGGATTCTGAGTCGTGAGTGTCACCGGTTCGGGCCGCTTGATGATCGAATAAACGCCGCCTTCCACCCTGTAAGTTGCATCAACTTGCTTCAGAATGCTCTGAAGACCGGTTTCAAACGGAATGTCCTTTAGACTGACCGTGACAGTGCCCTGAACGTCGGGCGCGATCACGTAAGAAATTCCGACGTTCTTAAAGAGCGCGCGAAGCGCATCGCGAATGTCCGCTTGATCAAGCTCCAGCGAAGGAATTCGGGTCGCCGAAAGATCCTGGGCCTGCGCCTTGATGGGCGCTCCCAGCATCAGGAAGGCGATCGAGAGAATCGCGATAACCAATTTCATTTTGTTCATTTTCTCACACTCCGTACTTCGGATGCTTCATTACTCTCAACGTTGCTGCGAATCTTTTAATCGTCACCGCCGGCACCGCCGCCTCGGCGCCCGGCGCCAGCCCCGCCTCCGGCCGCTGGACGTGCTGGAGCTTGAGCCCCTTGGGTGACGCCGGCACCTGCCGAAGGTCTTGGAACGGCTCCCGCAGAGCGGCTCTCAAGTCTCACTACGACTTCGTGGGGAAGCTTATTCCCCCCGCGCCTCAACACGGCCTTTTCGGGGTCGATCGAAACTACGGTCCATTCAGTGCCAGGCACCCTTTGGCCCGGTCGCACGATTTCGGATGGACGCCCGTTACCCATCTCAATGATGGCCAAGACCGAATCACCAACCAACACTCCTGCCAATCTACGGGCAGGTTGCGGCTCAAATGTTTCTGTCGCTTCGGAAGGCGTTGCGGCCTCCGGCTCAAAAGCCTGCGTGAAGCCGCCCTGCGCGATGACGAGCCGCTCTGCTTCCTGACGGTCCTCAAATCCCTTTTCGACGGGATGTAAAGCAAAAGGATCCGGACGCGGTAAATATTTGTGCGAACTGATCAGATTTTGCCAGCGGCTGGGGTCGTTCGAAGCCGCAAGCGGCACACCGGCGTCGATGCCGGCCGTGCGAATAGGAGGCGCAACAAACGGTTTTGGCGCAGGTGCCGTTGGAGCACTGGCCGTTGCCCCGCCGCCACCCTTGCAGCCCCACAGAAGTGAAACGGCAAGGAGGCCAAGAACCGTCAAGGGTGCTCGGTTTTTCATTTCGCTCTTCTTAGACGTAAATTCCATAGAAAATCGCACAACTAGACTTTAGCGTCTTGCCGCAGCTGCGCCGCCTCCGCCGCCTCCACCCGCTCCGCCACGAGCACCACCGCCTCCTCCCGCTGCCCCGGCAGCGGGTGCGGCAACCAGAATTCCACTTGGCTCTGGCGGGAAAATGTCCGTGCCCCTGATGTAGCCCAGCAATTGAACGTTGTATGTACCCGTCATATTGGGCGTAGTGCCCGTAAACTGCAAACCGTCCACCAAAGCTATGTAACGAGGCATCTTGGACCACGCCTCGTAATTGGCGATGATCTGGTCGTAGCTGCCCTGCACTGTTATCGTCCCAAGGTCAAAGACGACGACCGGAAAAGCGACCGCCGGATAATTGAAAAATCCAGCCAGAATGGTCTTCTGATCGTTGCCTGGATCCGGAATCAAGGGGCCGCCATTGGGCAGTTTGATACCGCCCTTCTTAACCTGCTCATTGACTGCGATCTGGAGGCTGTTTCGATATCGCTTCGCGTCCGGCACGAATTGCCAAGGATAAACGCTCAAATCGATTCCGCCGTCGGCCACATTGTTTGGGGGCGTTCGGTTCGCCGCCATTTGCTTCCACTGGTCCGCGGCTTGGTTCACCAACTCAATGGCTTGCTTTTGTCTCGCTTCTGCCTCTTTGCGCTTGTTTGCTGCCCGTAATTGATCAACATAAGCTTGGGTCATCGCAGCTTCAGCCTTGTTCGGCAAATAATTTGAAAACAAGGCGTAGCTCATCGCCACAATTGAGATCGCGATGCCGATCATGATGATGGGAAGGGAACCGAGCCTCACCTTGTCTGACCTCCTTTGACGGTAGGCGCTGCCGCGGCAGGTGCAGTCTTTACGGGAACGGCCTTGCCCGGTGGCTGTGCTCCCTTCGCACCTGGTGTAGGGGTGGCTGCCGAAGGAGCGGCCTTACCTGGCGCCGTGGCTGCATTCTTGCTGGGCGTCGTTGCGGGCGCCTTTGTTGCGGGCGCTTTGGCGCCTGTCGGCGCGGCGGAACCCGTGGCGGTCGGTGCAGGCGGGGCACCCACTGGGGCCGGGGCAGGTCCAATTTGCGTCAAAGTGGCCCGGATATTCGGAGCTTGCAGGTGCCCTGGAATAATGAACGACACGTTCACGACGCTGAAACCAGGCATTGCCTGACGAGGCAAATTGTTTCCAGAACCGAAGTTGCCCTGTCCCAGGAAGCCCGTCACACCTCCTTTGGCAAGCGCTTGATTCAATCTCGCCATGCCGTCGTCTGGGACGACCGGTTCGTTACGCTTTCGCATGCGGCCAGTCATGTCAACCGGGGTGAGATTCGGAACGATCGTATCAACTGAACCAACGGCACTGATCTGAAGGTTGGTCGCATTCGCAATTCGGAGCAATGCGAACCTGAGATCGTTGTACTGAGTGCTCTTTACCACGCCGTTGAATGCCACATTGACCGCCGTCTCGTTGAGCGGCGTCGCGCGCATGGTCGTAATTCGGTAGAAGTCCGGCAGCAGAGGCATGACGGACTTGTAGAAATCGGGATATACAGTCGTGTGGGCATCGACCGCCTTTATGAGATTGATGTTCCTCAAGAAGGGGGTGGCTCTCTCAACGATCTTATCTGCCTCTGCGGCGATTGCGGCCGTTTGCTCAAGAGGTGGTCGCTCTGCGTTGACCTTGGCCCTTGCCTCTTCGAGTTCATTCTTGGAGGACACAGTCATCGAGAAGGACAACCCAATGAAGAACACAGACATCAGCACAGAGAAGACGATGGCTTTGCCAACGTTTCTTCCTCGTGAAACTGAAGTTGGGAGAAGGTTAAGCTTCATTTCTAGGGTCCTAGTCGAAGAAAATATGCAGGCCGGTACCTATGGCCACGGCGAATTCCTGTTTGTGTTCGTCGACGAATCCAGGCGCAACCCTCTTCTCGCTCACCGTTAAATGCTGAAAAGGATCGTACTGGTCACATTCCATGGACATGCTGGCCGACACGTATTCCGAGAGTCCTCTGATCTTCGTGCCACCCCCGCCCAGAAGTATTCGGTTTACCTCACCGCCCTTACTTCGGAAGTAATCGATGGAGCGTCGAACCTCCGCCATGAATTCTTCTAGTATTGAAGCAAAGGCATTGAACACCCTTGCTTCTTCCGGGTTATCGACTGGCACCGGAGCATTCGACATTGCAGGCGGACTTTCAACCATCTCAAAAGGATTCGGTTCTGACGTGAAATTTGGTTCCTCGTGTGCGGGCGGAGTGAAATCGATCGGGGCGTGCTCTTCTTCGTGGACCATGGGAGCCGCTTCCGGCACATGGGGTGTTTCGTCGGCGAACGGAGGAGCCTCAGTCACATGCTCAGACTCAAATTGGCCAGGGGCTTGAGGTTCGTAAGCCGGAGCTTCGCTTGCAGTCTCGGGCTCCGGAAACGCCGTAGGCATGACTGGTAAAGGCTCGTCCGAAAACGGGTTGTATGGTGTGAATTCCTGGGTTTCGCCGGTCGGAGCAGAAACCGCCGGCGGCAAGCCGAATGTGGGCTCGAAACCACCAGCTTTGGCGCTTTCTATCGCGGATTGGGGGATGACTCCCTTCTCAGTTTTGAGGGTTTCCGCTTCTTCCATACTGATCCCCAAATTGTCGGCGATCGCCTTTGTGAAATTTTCGCCGCCGATCGGGATTTGCCTCGGCATCAGCAACTTGCCAGAGCGGTAGATATTGATTGACGTTGTCTTCGCGCCCATATCAACGACGCAAACAACCAAATTCTCAAACTCCTCTTCGTAGCTGACTTGCAGGGATCGTGCCAACGCGAGAGGTTCCACGTCGATTCCAACGGCGGAGCGCCCTCCGCGCTTAACCGAGGCTACCAGCGTGTCAATGGCCGATTGAGGAGCAATGGCCATCACAACGTCCATGTTGGGTGAATTGGGATCTTCGTCGGACAGCGCTTTAAAGTCGCTTACGACGTTGCTTTCAGCAAACGGGATGTTTCTGCTGATCTCCCACTGCATGTGCTCCTTAAGTTCGGTCGCGTTCATGCGAGGGACTTCGAGGGTGCGTACGAGAACGGAAGCTTGCCCGGCGATTGAGACCATTGCTTGGCCGCAAGTGACGCCTGCTTGGCCCAAAAGTTCTTTCAATGCATCGCCGACTGCATCACTGTTGTAGACACCGGTGTGATCGACCGCACCTTCAGGAGTCGCGATCATTCCAAGGGCCGAGACTTCCGGAGTCCGACCTTTGGACCGAAGTTCAGCGACCTTTATAGTGTGGCTGCCAATATCGATACCGACAACGCTTGTTAGCTTCTTGGCCATTAACTTTAACTACCCGCACTTCGCCGCTGGAGCAGCCTATCATATCACCGCTTCAAATACGGTGTCAACAACGGCCACTTCAAGCTGAAGTCATCGTCAGTGTCAAGACGGATACTCCCCCCTATTCTGTTCACTTTTTGCGGCTCAATTCAGCTTAGCCGAGCTTCACGGCATAAAACCTGCTAATTTCCACCGACCTGCGGAGCGAATCTCGGTGCCAAGGTTTGGAAGAAGAGATCCGATCCACCGCCCCGTGTGCTTGACCAGAAGACCCAGAATAGATTTGGTCTCTGCATTGGACCTGGGGTTCCTCCAACGCCATCGAACGGGTCAATGAATGAGGTCACGTTGGATTCGTTGATCGCTTGGTCGATCGGCATTGGCGCTTCCGCTCTTTCGACGATCAAACCAACCTTACCGGTGATGGTGAGGCCGGACAAGGAATTGCCGCTGGCATCCACTCCTGTAAAGTTCACAGTGACGGTTTGGTCTTCGTCCACAGTTGTGAAGTAAATCTTGCCCTGAGCTGGGTCGATCTGATAGTCACCTGAGTTACCTGTGACCGTCAGCG
The DNA here is from genome assembly GCA_964619505.1 of uncultured Fimbriimonas sp. Lineage (GTDB taxonomy): Bacteria > Armatimonadota > Fimbriimonadia > Fimbriimonadales > Fimbriimonadaceae > JBBQMJ01. The sequence continues at coordinate 45,888 of CAZUCK010000013.1, forward strand.
ATGCGACGGTCCCGTCAGAGGCGGTCGCCACGGCAGCCGGCAGTTTCACACCCAAACGCAGGGCCGTCATGAAGGGACGAGCGGCTTGGCCAGCGCCCGCGGCTGCACGGCTAAAAATCGCAAGATATCGACCGTTTCGCAAAGTCGCGTCGGATACGGACGCTGCGGTGTCACCCGGTACGCGCCAATAGCTGATGTCGCTGACGTATCGGTTGTCGAACATCAATGAAGGCAACGAATACCCAGACGCGGTTCCAGAGCTCATTCTCGTAAACAAGGGCTGGTATGTCAGAGCGATCGTTGCGTTCGGATTAGGAGCAGCAGTGGCAAAACGCACTGTTCCAAGACTCGGGTCTATGTACACTCGGCCCAGGGGAGTCTCCGCCGTGATCAATCCCGAGGAAGGATCAACCGCCGGTTTACTTTGGGCTTGAGTTAGAGACCAGGACCCAGGTGATGACACCGGATCGTTGCCCAAGTTTGCCGCGACGATGGACGAATACGTCTTTCCGTCGGATCCGATGACCCTCGCCCCGATTTGGTAAGTGATCGAGCCGCTCCACAAGTCACCGTAGAGGAGGTCATGAGCGGTGCCGTTGATCACGTAATACAGATTGAAGATCGACTGCCACGAAGCTGGGAACGCATCGGGTTGCTCACCGGTGCTGGTTGCGGCGATGCAAACGAAGTACTGGCCATCGAATGCGACCGTGTCATCCCTGACGTAGGCGGTGGTAGAAGTCCAGTTCATCTGGGGGATGTTCCAAGCTACACCGAGTGCGCGATATAAGCCTGGGTCACTTTCCCGCGTAAGAATCTCAGCCGTCTGGGAGGGAAGATATGCGGACTCCACTGGAGTTCCCGCGGGGCTGCCGTCCGCCGCGATGCGTCCGAAGAACACTTCTGGATTCGCGCGTCCGCGAAGCTTGCCTGTGAAGGCAAGGTCAATGATCGGTTTGCTGGCCAGAAGGGAGTTCACACCTGAATAAGTGCGAGCGACCGCGCTGGGTGCTTCTACCGACTCAAAGCCGTCGGGCAGCTTCACCTGCTGTGGGTCGCCGAAGGTCGTGCCATTGAAAGTCACCCAATTGAGAACGCTCTCTCCGGCTCCTGCACTCGTGTAGAAAATGACCGCGTTGTTGCCTGCAAATTGGACGACCGAGGGTCTGCCTTTAGCCGCATTGATGTCACCTTCCATCGATACAGGGGCTGTGGTCACAATCGTTCCGGTTGAATCACTCGTGACGGTCGTGGCAAATAATCTAGACTCGCGAATTCTGCCGTTTGCCTTTTGTAGTTGTGCATCGCCAATGAAGGCCATCGTCACACCACTGCTGAAGGTCGTACCCGGACTCAGCGGGTCGGCGAATCCCAGGGCGGGCAAACTCGGATAGTGGAACTGAGCCGTTTCCGGAATCACCTCGCCGGGAGCGGCGCCAAAGAGCGAATCAACGGCACCGCTGGGGAAGGGCCCAACCTCTTGTTGGAACCAGCGCGTCGCAGGCGAACCTGTGCTTGGGTCAGGAACGAACGCATTCAGGTCGTTCAGAGGACTTGTCCCATAGGTGTCGGCCGAAGGATTCGTTCCTTGGACGCTGGCGACGAAGATGCGTAAACGAGGATCCGTCGTCGCCTGGGAAGGCAGCGGCGGCGCCCAGATGCCAGCTTTGGTTGGAGATGTCTCGTCTCGGCGGTCAGATGCCCAAGCCACGATCAAATTGCCGACAGGGTCTCGTGTCGCCGTTGGTTGCACGTTTTGATAGGTGAACAAAGGTGGCGCGCCCGCTGGAACCAAATCATCCGCCATCGGTGCCGTCAGCTTCGAATACGTATTGGTCAATTGAGCTTCACGGGCCGTGAATTTCAAGGTGAAAGACGGATCGCCATAAGATTCGGTCGGCACATTGCTGGCGTTGAGATCCAGATTCTGAGCTGAGGGCCCCGTCTTAGACGTGTCCTCGATGACGCGAACGACGGAGGAATAAGTTCCGCTCGGGAATCCAAGTGGTACTGAAACCGCGACGTGAGGCGGTCCAACGGGTCCGCCCGGAACGAGCGCGTTCGCCGTACCGCCAACCACGTTGAGATTTGCGTTGGCTCGAGGGTAAGGGTCAACGCTGAGCTGGGTCGGAGATCGATCGCCGACTCGCGCCTTTTGAAGGATGACTTGGTGCTGCCCGATTTTGTCAAAGTAGAACGCGTCATCAATGTCTGACCAGAGGTTGTACGAACCGTCTAGCCACCCGAGGAAGTCATTGGCGGGTGCAAAGATCTGCCAAGCCACCGCTGGGTTGGTGTCACGACGAGTGCCATGCGCAAGGCGAAGGTCAACAAGGTTCACGTTGCCGTCGTTGTTCACAACGAACGGTTGGAACAAGGCAGCATAGGGGCCGGTGAAGGGGCTGAAGGTCGAGCCGCTGAGCCAAGGCGCAGTGGGTGAAAAACCTGTACCGATGGGCAATGCACCTAGGTCGACGACCGGTGTGCCGATGCTGAGGCGTTCATCCTCGCTGACCGAAGCTGCGAGGCTGAAAGTGCGGAAAGCCTGCCGTTTTCCGGTGATGTCAAACACGCCAGATCCAGTGCTGTCCACGAAGACGGTCATTTGCCCTTTGTAGCCAGCGTCCACGAGCGTGCTGCTCGAATCGTTGTCTTGTTGGTTGTTATACGGCTGGTACTTCGGAACATCGATTTCAAATGTGAAAGGAGTTTCCGTCAAGTTGCGAGCCGGGTTTGAATTGAGGTCCTGTCCGACGCCGTAGGTCGGTGGGAACAGGGAGACGCCGTTGAACAATGCGTTCTCCGGGTTTCCTGAGAGGTCTTTCGTCACCTTGATCGTGCCGCGCTTAATGTCTGGATAGTCGAGGCTGTTGTTCGGGTAATTGACGGGCAAGTCTTCAAAATTGACGGCAAATGCAGGAAGCGGCTTGGCTACGCTCCCAGCAAGAAAACCCTTGTTCCAGACAAGGTCGTCTCGGTTGACTCGAACTTGGTCCAACCCGTGACCCGGACCACGCAGGATCGTCATGAGACTTCGATCCACAACGGCTATGCCGGCGTTTGCACTTTGCCCGTGCGATACGATCCCCGCGGAAGAGGTGAGAAGGCTCTCCAAGCCAGTTACGTTTGGTGACCCATTGACGAGATTCTCTGGATCCGTCGGATTGGTCGTGTAGCCGATTTGTTGGGCAGCGGGAGGGGGTGAACCATTGGGGTGCATCACCAAGGCGAGCGGGTTGGCGATGCTGAAGATGGTCGTCCCCGTTGGCACCACGGTGAACGTTTCAGACGATCCATCGCTGGTGCCGGCACCCGAACTGATGCTGATGCTGATTGCTCCGTGACCAGGCGGCAGTGCATTTGCACCGGAGCCCTGAATCGTAAACGCCAGCATCGCAAAGCCGCCGAAATTGTCGGTTGGATAGTCGGTGCGGTCCGGGAACAACTTGGACTCAGAGGAAAGTTGTCGCAAGGTCGCGCCCTCAATGCTGAGGGAGAAGTTGACGATCGGTGGCAGCACGGTGCCGCTGACGCCGTTGTCCGCGTATGGGAAGTTGTAAACGATCGCGTAGAGGGTCTGTCCCCATTCATAGCCCGTGGACGTCATGTCATCGACTCCGGCGTCAATGTTTGCGTACGTTTCGCCCACTGGATTCGCCCGCAGTTGCTGATAGGCGGACTGTTTGATGAACCGGATCTTTGCCGTGCTGAAATCTGGGCCGGATCCTGGAGGTGCATTTTCAACCGTGGTGACGCCGCCCGGTGGGGGTGGACCGCCGGTAAGGCCGGTACCGTCGTTGAAACCGAACAAGTTGCCGCCAAGATCACCGGCGATCATCCAGCCAAGTCCCGTTGCGATCGATGCGGAAACGGAGTCAGCGGCTCTGAATTCGTAAGCCCTGTGAGTGCCCTTGATATTGAGCCTGCCGTCAATGGGATCGACTCCCCCCAACGGTGTCCTGCAGAACAAACCGTCAAACCTGCCGTCAGAGGTTGGAACGAGCAAGATCGGATAGGGGGTCGGAGCCCCCGCGTTGCTGATGACCGTCATTGGGCTAAAAGTCAGCGTTCCAGAGACGCCGCTGTTGAGTTCATTTGTCTGCCACAAAACATTGCCGGTTGCGGCGTCGAATGCGAAGATGTAGCGGTTTTCATTTGACGCGAAAACGACGTCAGGATTTCCAGCAGGATTGCCGACCTGCGTTGCACTTGCGGTTGCGGGCCCTCCCAGGAAGTTATCCATGTTGACCGTGGCGCCACCCGAGAGCGGATCGGTGGTGGAACTGACGCTCCAGACTAGGGCACCGGTGTCTTGATTGACCGCACAGAACGCTCCTGGAGTGGACCCGTTGTTCGACATTGAAGTTCCGAAGTAAACGTTTCCGAAGTCAACGGCGGGAGTCGTCGTGATGGCCCCAAGGGTTTGTGCTGTCGAGGTGGGGTATTGCCATCTCGCCGTCGTTGTCTTGGTCACCGAATTGCCTACGGCGTCTAGGGCGTACATTCGACCTTGGCTGGCCCCTGCAAAAATGGTGTCTCCGGCCGTAATCGTTTTGAAGGCGAGCGAACCTTTGAAGGCTCCCAAATTGCTGCTGACGACCGCACTCGGATAATCGCTCGGGTAGCTCCAGACCCTCGTGGTCGTTCCGGGCACCCCGGTGGTTGTATTCATGTCACCACGGCCCGCCATATCGATGCAATAGACCCTGCCGTTGCTGGCCCCGATATAGAGTCGATCTTGGCCGCCAACGGTTTGAATCAGGGCAGAACTGATGTCGAAGCCCGTGGGCATCTGAGCCACCCCGCCTGGGCCGTCCAAACCCGTGTCCTGGTTCGGATCGCCAAACTCCCACCAAACATGGGTGACATCGGTGACCGGGTTGTTTCCGGTGTTGGCAGTTTGGACTGAACGGTAGATCTTGCCGTCGCTGCCGGTGACGAAATTGGCAATGTCGTATGTCGTTCCGGCACTCCAGGTGGGAACGCTCGCCGGAATCTGAGAGGGGTAAGTCCAGTAAACCTTGGTCGTCCCACCGCTCCCCATGGCGTCGAGACAATAAATCGTTCCATCTGCCGCGCAGACAATCGTGACTGGTGTCGCTGTCGCGGCCGCGGGCAGGGGTGCCAATTGAAGGTTCACCGTGGCTGAAGCCATGCTCGACATGACGGTGCCCGTGTTCGTTCCTACGAACCAGACGGCCTCCGCAGAGGCCGTGCGGGTTGCCCGCGTGGGATCGGGACTGTTGTTGGTGTACTTGACCGACAAGGGATTCTCCGTCGCCTACGCGTGCATCTCGAGCAGCCGCACCGGCCC
>CAZUCK010000014.1:0-11780 GCA_964619505.1 uncultured Fimbriimonas sp.
AAGAATCCTATGGTGCCGAAGAACATCGCGAAGTCCCACACGGTGGGGTAGTACATCCGGTCGCTTCAGGGCAGGTAATTTCTTGTGAGGCTCATGGGGATGATCACGAAGCGCTCGAGCCACATTCCGATGCTGACCACGAACGAGACAATCCACACGATCGGGATGTTGCGACGGCACTTGACGCTCCACATGAGCTGCGGAATGAGTCCGTTGCAGAGAATGAGCGCCCAATAGGCCGGCCAGTAAGGGCCAGTGAAGCGCCACCACATCAATGCAAGTTCGGAGGTCTCGCCGCTGTACCAAGCGTAAAAGGCTTCCAAAAAGTAGCCATAGAAGACGATCAACCCGGTGGCCAACATAATCTTTGCCATCCAGTCGATGTGTCGCATCGTGATGAGATCCTTCAAACCGTAAAGCGCCCGAATCGGAATGGCAAGTAGGATGACCATCGCAAAGCCAGCGAACACTGCGCCAGCAACGAAGTAGGGTGGGAAGACCGTCACGTTCCAGCCGGGGACGATGGAGATCGCAAAGTCGTAGGACACGATCGTGTGAACCGACAGAACCAGTGGAGCGCTGATGGCCGCGAGCAGCAGATAGGCCTGCTCGTATCGGTGCCAATGCTTGCTCGATCCGCGCCAACCCAAAGAGAGAACTGCGAAAGCGTATTGGGCTGCCTTATTGGACGCACGGTCCTTCAGAGTGGCAAAGTCAGGAATCAATCCGACGTACCAGAACACGGCAGAGACCGTGAAGTAGGTGGACACCGCGAAGACGTCCCAGATTAGTGGCGAGCGAAACTGAGGCCACACGCCCATGATGTTGGGATAAGGGAAAAGCCAGTAAGCCGCCCATGGGCGTCCCGTGTGCAACAGCGGGTACAAACCCGCGCACATGACGGCGAAAATCGTCATCGCTTCGGAGAAGCGATTGATTGAGTTGCGCCATTGCTGTCGGACCAGGAGGAGGATCGCTGAGATCAACGTTCCCGCATGCCCGATGCCAATCCACCAAACGAAATTGATGATGTCGAAGCCCCAGCCGGCGGGAACGTTATTTCCCCAGATTCCGATGCCTTGGTAGAGCAGCCATCCAATGGCCACCAGCATCATGTTCACGCCCATGAAAGCGGTGAACACGGTCAGAAGCCAAGGCTTGTTGTTGTGCCGCTTTTGCTGGAGGACGACGGAACCGATCGTCTGATCGATCGTCGCGTACGTCTGGGATTCGATGTTCCCAATCAGGGGGTCGTTGACCGGTTGCTTGGGTGCCATCTACGCTTTTATCTCCGGATTGGGGTTGGTGATCTTTCCGAGGTACGACGTACGCGGCCTCGTATTGAGCTCTTCGAGCACTCGGTAGGCTCTCGGTTCTTTCTTCATCCTCGACACGGCGCTTTCGTGATCGGCCATATTGCCGAAGACGATCGTTCGAGTTGGACATGCCTGCTGGCAAGCGGTGACGATTTCGCCGTCGGCAATTTCTCGGTTCTGCTTCTTGGCTTCGATTCGGGCGTCGTTGATGCGTTGCACGCAGTACGTGCACTTCTCCATCACGCCCCTTCCGCGAACGGTGACGTCAGGATTTGAAATCATCTTGAGAAGCTGAATGCCTCCCGGTTTCGGATTCGTGGTGTTTCCTCTTGCGAAATCGCTCGTTGGGTCCAGTTTTGCGAACTGCGGGTTGTTGTCCGAGAAATTAAGGAAGTTGAAGCGGCGAACCTTGTACGGGCAGTTGTTGCTGCAGTAGCGTGTGCCCACACACCGGTTGTAGACCATCTGGTTCAGACCCTCATGGCTATGGATCGTCGCACCCACTGGACAGACCGGCTCGCAAGGCGCCGTTTCGCAGTGCGCGCACATCATCGGCTGGAAATGGACACCTGGGTGATCCATGGTCTGCTTGTACGGCGACCCCATGTCATCCTCCTGAGTGTCCTTGGGACCGTAGTAACGGTCAATTCGAATCCACTGCATTTCACGGCCGGCAGAGACTTGTCTCTTTCCCACGATGGGAATGTTGTTCTCGGACTGGCAGGCGGTCACGCAGGCGTTGCAGCCGATGCAGGTGCCGAGGTCAACAGTCATCGCCCATTGGGGCAGATTCGTGTTGAAAATCGAGTCTGGGTAAAGGGTGATCGCGGGCTGTTCCTGTCTGTTCTCTAGGTCACTCAAGGAGTGCTTCTCTTCCTTTTCGTGAGGACCGGGAATTTCGAGTCGATCAGGCTCAAGACGTGGGTGCTTGGCATATTCGGCCAATGTTCCCTCACGAATGATGTCTCGACCCTCCATTGCATGGTGCATCTGGGTTGTGACGATCTTGTAATAGCCTTCGACCTTCTTGGCCGTGACCCCCATGGCGTATCCGGCCGTGTGCACGAACGAAGTGCGCAGGGCGTACGCATTGAAACCTGCGCCCTCCCCGATCGTGCCTGTCTTCGTTCTGCCGTAGCCGAGGTAAACGGCGATCGAACCTTCCGGTTGACCCGGCTGAGGGATGGCCGGAACCTGCAGCTTGTGCCCGCCTGCGGATATCTCAATCAGGTCGCCCAATTGTGGGCCCATCGATTGGGCATCCTTCATGCTGATCGGCGGAGCGTTTTCCCAAGCCATTTGGGTGATCGGGTTAGGAAGCTCTTGCAGCCAGCCATTGTTGCAGTACCTGCCGTCCCCGATATTCGGATCAGGAAGCAGCACCACTTCCATTCCGCCGGCGGGAATCGTGACAGGCGCAGCGGCTTTGGCCGTGACCTTCACTTCGGGGGTCGCGGTATTCACAATGAGGCCGGCGTGAAGAGCCTCTTGCCAAGCCTTCTTAAATTCGCGCCCGCCGAGACCAGCCTTTTGCCAGTGGGATTGAACAATCTCATGACCGTCCGATGGCTGGCTCATAAGGAGCGCCAGCAACTCGTGCGGCGAACGGCTTTCGAAGAGGGGAGCCGTCAGAGGCTGGATGATGGAAACCGTGCCATCGAAAGCCCGAACGTCGCTCCACTCCTCCAAGAAGTGGGTGGCAGGCAGATGGTAGTCACACAACTCCGACGTTTCATCTTCATAAAGCCCATATCGAACCTTGAGCGGCACTTTCGCGATGGCCTTGTCGAATTCGTAGTTGACCGGTGCGTCGTAAACCGGATTCCCGCCCATTACGAGAAGGAATTTGACGGAGCCCCGCTCCATGTCCTGCACCAAGTCACGAAGGGACTGCAGCTGGTTGACCGGGTTGGCTTCAATCGGTGCCGTATGCTTGACGGTCGAACCCACGTTGCCCAGCGCCTGGTTGATCGAATGGACGAGCGCGTGAACTGAAGCGGGTTGATGGTCGCCCGCGACAACTACGCTGGCTCCGCGGTTCGCTTTGAGATCCTTGATGATGGCGGAAAGACTTTCGGACGTGACTCCAGTGGGTGCCCCTGGCGATCCGCCACCTAGACCGGCGTTGATGGCCATGGCGATTGCGGCGATTTGGGAAGGCTTCACACCCCAACGGTGATCTGCATAAGCGCCGGTGATCGTCGGGGTGCTTTCGAACGCGTACAGCCTGTTCATCGAGGTGTTGCCGCCCTGAATTCGGCGACCGTCCGTAAACTCACGCGCGTAAAGAACGCTGCCCGGCATGTCGTTCAGGAAATCGGCATCAAGCGAGACGACGACTTTGGCCCTCTTGAAATCGAAGACGGTGTTGACGGGTTGTCCAAAGGCGAGCTTGGCACCCTCGTATGCGTTGTCCCGAGCTAAGGGCTCGTACTGGTGCCATTTCGCGGCTGGGTAAGCGGCGAGAAACTCTTTGATCTGCCCTGCGAGGGTGGGCGAAGTCACCGTATCAGTCAAGATTCGCACCCCGGAACCCTTGCTTGCCTTCTGGTCTTCCAGAGCCTTGCGCGCCGTGACCAGGAATCCGTCCCAATTGCTGAGGTCGCCTTTGGCACTGACGTTCTGAGATCGATCTGGGTCATAAAGGCCCAGAACAGAAGCCTGGACCATGGATCGAGCCGATCCGAGGCTGGCAGGATGGTCAGGATTGCCCTCAATCTTTGTGGGGCGGCCTTCATGGCTTTCGACGAGCACACCGAAACCGAATCCGTATAGGGGCATCGTGGTCGCGTAGAAAAGAGGTTTGCCGGGCACCAGCTCCTCCGGCATCTTCACGTAGGGAACGACCTTGGCTTCGTCCAGGAACATTCCCCGACAACCGGCGAGACCGGCGAGAGCGACCGATGCGCCCATGTATTTCAGGAACGTACGACGATCAAGGTCAGCAAGACCGCGTCGGTTCGGGAACTCGTCCTCGACCCACAGCTGAAACTCAGGAGTGTCTGACAACTCCTCGAGCGAGCGCCAGTATTCCTTGCCCTTCTTGCCGGCCAGTCTTGCGCGGGCTTCTTCGAAGTCGATCCTACTTGTCGGTTCGTTTTCCATTATCGGTGGCACACCCAGCAGTCGGAGAGCTGCTGAACCTTGACTCCATACTCGTTGATGATCTGACGGCCCTTCTCAACGTCTTCCTTCCCAAGAGAGATCGGATCGGCGCCCTCTGCCAAATCTTGCTCGCGCGGGCTCAACTGATCCCGACTCTTCTCTTGGATCTTCCAGTAGAGGTTGAAAACTTGTTGGCGCGGCGTCAGCTGGGGATTCTGAGGATCCTTGTAGAGGTAGTTCTGCGGCGCTCGGTGACATTGGAGGCACCAGGCCATCTGGAACGAATTCCCCTTCTCCGTGATATTCATTTCCTGGATGGCGCCGTGACATGTATTGCAGTTGACGCCTCGTGAAATGTGGATGCTGTGATTGAAGTAAACGAACTCAGGTACACGGTTGACCAGATTCCACCTGATCGGTGTGTTGGTTTCGTAACTTTGGCGAATCGGCTCAAGCATTGGGCTGTTCGTCCAGATCTGCGAGTGGCAGGACATGCAGGTCTCGGTCGGGGGAAGCCCAGCGTAGGAAGATTTCTCCACGCTTGTATGACAGTAGCGGCAATCGATGCCGAGTTCCCATGCGTGATGCTGATGGCTGAAAGGAACCGGCTGGTTCTTTGGCACCGCGACCTTAGTGTTGTAAGGGGAACGGGAGATCGCCGCAACGGCAAGCCCGATGACGAGCGGACCGGTCACCGCAAAAAGCAAGCTTGCCTTGGCGGCAGTATTGGCGCTCGGCCTAAATAGTTGAGCCATTTATATGAACCGTCCGTGATTTCCCAACTGACACGACGGATCGTCGAGCCAGGCCCTTTGGGATGGGGCATATGCTACCTTAGCGCCCTTGATCGTCGCTGGCCTTGGCAGCGCAGCGCGATCAATTGCGATCACAAGAAACAGGAGCGCCAGATAAAGCATCGAGTAATGGAAGAGCGACGAAGCTTGAGGACGAGCGGTCGTTCGATAAAGCTGCAAGCACCTCAAAACCAAAACGGCGTTGAGCACCATTGCAGAACCGAGGTAAATCCACCCGGCTTCGTTCTGAAGGAACGGCAGGACCGACACGATCACGGTCAGCACCGTGTACATGGAAATCTGGATTACGGTCACGCGATCTCCGCGAATGACTGGGAGCATCGGGACCCCCGCCGCCGCATAGTCATCTTTGATCAAAAGGGCAAGAGCCCAGAAGTGAACCGGGGTCCATACGAAAATGATTACAAAAAGGACGAGAGCGAGCGGACTGAGCTGATTCGTTACCGCCGTCCAACCGACGAGAGGTGGGAAACACCCCGCTGCTCCGCCAATCACGATGTTATGCCAGGTTCGACGTTTCAGTAGGAGTGTGTACACGATCACGTAGAAGACGAGCCCCGCGAAAGCCATCAAGGCGCTTAGCAGGTTCGCCGAGGCCCATAGGAGTACGAAAGAGGCAAGCGCCATCGTGAACCCGAAAAGCAAGGCATGAGTGCTCGAGATGTTCTGCGTAACGGTGGGCCTGGAAGCTGTTCGTTTCATCGTGCCGTCGATGTCGCGATCGATGACCATGTTGATGGCATTCGCCGCGCCTGCCGCCATATAGCCGCCGAACGCAACTGCCAGAACCAACCACAAGCTGGGGTACGGGTGCTCTGCGTCATGGGCGGCGTACATCGCCATCAGCGTCGTAAACAGAAGCAAAGAGATGACTCTCGGCTTTGTCAACGCTACGTACTCCCTGATGAGCGACTTGCCGAAGCGCATCTTGACCCGCGCTTCCTGCTCGATAGTGTCCAGCGCTTCGTCGTGGTGAGGTACGGCTTCATCAAGCGCAACGGCAGCCGTCATGATAAGGCAAATCCAAAGCCAGTCCGCCGTGGCGAGGTGCACAAGTTGCAGCCAGATTGGTGCGGACAGGGAGACATTCAGGAGTCCGACCGCCATCTGGACGCCATAGGCGGCGACCATCCATTGAACCATGCTCTTAACCCTTGGAGATGGCCGCAGGTGAGTGAGAAGGCCACCCATGAGCAAGAGGTAAAGGCCGACGCTCGTCGCGATAAGAGGATGCAAGAGCTGGAGTCGGTTCAAGTAATGCGAGCCCGGAGACAGAGCGGCCTGAACGACATTGTCGACGGGTTTGACCGTATGCCCCAAAGCGGAAATGGCGCCGCTGATGCCAAGGCCTATCACACACAGGATGCCGAAGACGATGGCGTACAGGGCTGCCCCCTGGCCCCTCAACTTGATCCTCGGAGCCTGGGCGCCGTTCGGCGATGAAATTGCCGCGATGGTCACGGAGGCAAGTAAGAACAGCGTGTTTGAAAGGTGGGCGGACATGGCGACCGCTCGGTACACGCTGTCGTCGTGTGCAACCAATTTGAACCAAACTAACCCAGCCCCGAGAAGGGCTTCGCTGACGGTGAAGAAAAAAGCAAAGAAAGAAGCTTTGCGGCCCTGGTGACCACTTGAAAACGCCTTGAAAGACCAAATCAGCATGACTCCAGTAAAGAGCAACACCATGCCGCTTGAAGCGCGATGGCTGAATTCGATAAGCCTATGTACGCTCGCGTTGGTGGGGATCAATTGCCCATCGCAAAGGGGCCAATTCTTGCCGCATCCATCGCCGGAAAATGAGGCCCTGACGAAAGCGCCCCATGCGATCACCAAGAGGTTGTATACGAGGACAAACCAAGCGAATTTAGAAAATCGCGTCTGACTCAACCGCCGACCTCCGGCGGGAACATTGGAAGCGGACGTTCGGATCTTGAAAAACAGTTCTGGCGTGCTACTGTTTTCGCCAGAGTCTGCGTAGTGGTTTCCATGTCCTCCGTCCGGAGGACACTATACCCCTCATGGATCCCGAAATTTGACGAAAGGGAGGAAAGGGTCCATGCCGAATTTGGCTTTCAAATCAGCATTTTTGACAAATAACCGTCAGTTAAGCCGGATTCTATGGAACGTACCCTTGGCACGCCGCGGCACACCCACATGGGCGATGTAATTCCGTCATATTTCGCAAATGATTTTGAAGCTGTTCGTCAACGGACCATGATCTTGCGAGGGTCAGTGAAGTGACCAGTCAGTGCGGTCGCTGCGGCGGTCGCTGGGCTTACAAGATGGGTGCGCGATCCGGGGCCCTGACGGCCCTCGTAGGGGCGGTTGCTGGTGGACGCACTGCGCTCCATTGGCCTCAAGATGTCCCCGTTCATGCCCAAGCACATGGAACAGCCCGCGTGGTGCCACTCAAATCCCGCCGCCTTGAACACTTCGCCGAGTCCTTCCTGCTCAGCCAATTTGCGCACTTGCTCACTGCCGGGTACGACCATTGCGCGAACTCCGCTCGCGACGTGCTGCCCCCTGACAACTGCCGCAGCTTCGCGCAAGTCCTCGATGCGTGCGTTCGTACATGAACCAATGAACACGGTGTTGACGGGCAATTCCGCAATGGCTATGCCGGGCTTTAGACCCATGTAACCGAGCGCTCGCTTCTCGCCGTCATCTTTCGGCTCGGGAATCGCCTGGTCAATGTCAATCGTCATTGCGGGCGTGGTGCCCCATGTAATTTGCGGTTTAAGGTTCGTTACATTGAGGTTGACGTGACGGTTGAACTTTGTCGGGTCATCAGTCTTCAGGGTCTTCCAATGCGCGGCGGTTTGGTCAAGAGCCGCTCCTCTCGGAGCGAACGGTCGGTCGCCGGAGGAGATGTATTCAAGAGTCACCTGGTCGGGTGCGATCATCCCCGCCCGTGCGCCCATTTCGATCGACATATTGCATATCGTCATACGGCCGTTCATCGCCAGTTTGGAGATCGTCTCGCCGTAGTATTCGGCCACGTAACCGGCGGCACCGCCGGCGCCGATTTGCCGAATGAGGGCAAGGATGATGTCTTTGGCGCTCACTCCAGGCTGGAGCTCGCCTTGGATCTCGATTCCAAGCGACTTCGGTTTGCCGCTGGTTCGCAAGGTCTGAGTCGCCAAGACGTGCTCGACTTCTGTCGTGCCGATCCCAAATGCCAAGGCGCCAAACGCGCCGTGGGTGCTGGTGTGACTGTCCCCGCAGACGATGGTGAGCCCGGGAAGAGTGATGCCCAGTTCGGGACCAATGATGTGGACGATGCCTTGCTTGTTGTCCCCGTACCCGAAAAGAGGGACGCCGAATTCTTTGCAATTGCGGCTTAAGGCGGAAAGCTGCTTGCCGCTGAGCGTCGATTCGTCGATCGGACGGCCATCGGTGGGCACGTTGTGATCCACGGTGGCAAAAGTCAAATCGGGTCTGCGAACCTTGCGACTGTGCTCGCGTAGACCGTCAAAGGCCTGTGGGGACGTCACTTCATGGACGAGATGGCGGTCGATGTAGAGAAGTGCGCCGCCAGGCAACGCTGAAACAACGTGGGCGTCCCACACCTTGTCAAAGAGGGTCGAAGACATTGCATTCCATTCTACGCCCTGAGAACGCTCGGAGGAGCCGCCGTATCGGTCGGTCCATTTCGAGCGCGACGAACCGACGTCACGCAAGAAGCAGCCCCAAACAAAATTGGCGGCCCATTTTGGACCGCCAATTCGTTTCTACCGAGACTCCGCTCATAAGATGGAGTCACGCATGAAGGTTGACCTTATCGGGCTCTGGCTTTGCCAGGGCCCGTCGGCCTTGAGTGGCCTTGGAAGCGACGATTGCGGCCGCCTGGTCTGTTGTGATTGTTCGATGGTCGAGGCCGTTCCGCAGCCGACATAGGCGATCTCGGAAGCTCAAGCTTCAAAAGACGCTCGATGTCCCGAACGTCGCGCGACTGCTCAGGGGTGGCGAACATGATCGCCCTGCCCGATGCTCCTGCACGTCCGGTTCGCCCGATACGATGCACGTAGTCCTCGGGGTTCATCGGAACGTCGTAGTTGATCACGAGAGCGATGTCCTTGACGTCGATGCCTCGCGCCGCGATGTCCGTCGCAACGAGCACTCGGTATTCACCGTTCTTGAAACCGCTCAGAGCCGCGCGGCGCTGAGCCAAGGTTCGATCGGAGTGCAATTCGGCGGCTGAGTGCCCAAACGTGCGGACCGTTTTGGCGAGCTTGCGGGCGCCGTGGCGGGTTCGGGCAAACACGAGGACTGTGCCCTCATGTTCCTTAAGCAGATCACCTAACAGATTGTGCTTCCCTTCATTCGATACGACGCAAAGCTCCTGTTCGACATTTTGAGCGACAGTTCCCGGACGCTCGACTTCGATGCGCTGGGGGTCGCGAAGATATCGCTTCGAAAGTTCGGCGATTTCCGCAGGCATGGTCGCCGAGAACAACATGGTCTGGCGATCCTTGGACGTTTGGGCGAGGATCGTGTGGATCGCAGGCGCAAAGCCCATGTCCAGCATGCGATCAGCCTCGTCCAACACGACGACGGAGACGTTTCTCAGATCGGCGGTGCGTTGGTTGAGATGGTCCAGAAGCCGGCCGGGAGTGGCGACGATCACCTGGGGGCGTGAGCGCAGCTGTCCGACTTGACGATTCATGGGGGCGCCGCCGATGAGGAGCGCGCACTTGACGTTAAGCTGTTGGAAGACTTCCTGAATCTGCTGAGCGAGCTCGCGAGTGGGAGCAAGCACCAGACCCATCTGGAACGTCTTCATTCGGACGACCATTGGCAGGCCAAACGCGAGCGTCTTTCCGGTCCCCGTTTGGGCGATACCGACGACGTCGCGACCCTCCACGGCGACAGGAATTGCCGCTTTCTGAATGGGGGTGGGGGTGATGAAGCCAAGCCGGTCTAATTTTGAAAGAATGCTTGGCGGTAGGTTGAGAGCACTAAAGCTCTCCTTGTTTAGTGTTTCAGGCATAAATAAGCCCGAGGCAGATGAGCATCTGCTCGGGCGCATTGCGAGTATTGCATTTTTCTGCGAAGCACCGCTTTTTAATATCCCATATAGTAGACTAATATCTACTATTATGAGTCTACTTTCATTTCATGATAGGCTTCCGGCTCGCTGCGGACCCGCTGTCGTTCACGAGCGGCCAAGATCGCGCGTGTTGACCAAGCCCGGCGGGTACATGTCAATTTTCGATCTCGCGCTGAACCCCTACGTAGGGTGCGGATTTGGATGCTCGTATTGCTATGCGGCGTTCTTTGTCGCAGACGAAACCAGGCGTGCAACCTGGGGAACCTGGGTTGACGTCAAAACCTCGGCACTGGAAGAAATCGAGCTTTGCCGAGACTTGGCTGGCAAACGGCTGTTCATGAGCACAGCGACCGATCCCTACCAACCCCTCGAGGCAAAAGTGGGGCTGACCCGCCTCCCCGTGGAGGCGATGGCGCACCCACTTCGACAACCAAGACTGGTGGTGCAGACCCGCAGCCCCTTAGTCCTTCGCGATATCGATCTCTTCAAACGGTTCAAGAACATACGAGTCAACATGTCCATCACGACGGACTGTGATGAAATTCGCAAGCTGTTTGAGCCCAAGTGCGCATCGATCGAAAGGAGGATGGAGGCTGTTCGAAAGTTGAAGTCCGAGGGCATTCGGACCGGGGTCACGATCGCCCCGATGCTTCCACTGAGGGACCCTGTGGCTTTCGGAAAACGACTCGCCGATTTAGAGGCAGACGTCTACGCCGTCTTGGACTTTCACGAATCGACCCGGCCCTTCTCAGCAGGCACGCGCGAGGATGCGAAGTCTCTCCTAAGGAGTTTGGGCTGGACAAGCGATGACTTTCGCGGCGCAAAAGCGGTTCTCTACCGATACCTGCCGCGAGGCAATGGGTTCGACGCTGAGTGACAACGGGTGTATGATCGGAGCGTGGCTGAGAACTGGGAAGAGCTGAAGGCAGTCGTCGAGGGCGACAAAGGGATCAAGTGCATTCGCGGAGGAGGCGGCCCGCGAGCGTGGAACGGGATTCGCTACAAAACGGGGATGTCGGAAAAGAATGTGGGCTCCAAGCTGCTTTCCATGAACGTCGCGACGGTGGCTCCAGGCGCGGTTGCCTTCGCCCACATCCATGTTGAGTTCGAACTGATGCTCTACATCCTTCAGGGCAAAGTGAGGCACGAATACGGCCCCGAGCTGATGTACTCCGTTGAAAACCAAGCTGGTGACTTCATCTTCATTGAGCCCGGAGTGCCGCACGAGGTGCTGAACATTGGGGAAGAAGAAGTGGTCGCGGTCGTCGCTCGCTCAAGTGCGGCCGAGTGGGACAACATTGCCCCCTACCCCAGCAAGCGACGACCAGCGGCCGGTTGAGGGTCGCTGAACCTATTCGACCCAGAATTTGCGGTGACGAGGGGCGCCCGGCCGCGACCTTTGCGCAGTGAAGCCTGCGATGTGCATTGCGGCGAAACCCCAGGTGTGCCGTCCGGTCGGAGTTCTCTTGGAAGATTTCGTCGCAGCCGTACTTT
>CAZUCK010000014.1:11790-49462 GCA_964619505.1 uncultured Fimbriimonas sp.
CGCCTAACCTGGAGAGAAGGCACCACGTTGACGATCATCACCTGCTCATCAGAGCTGTCAGGATCGCCTCCGCTTATCGCTTTGACCGTCACAGCATAGCTCCTGCCGGCGGCTTCCTCGCTTGGCGTCCATTCGATTCGCCCGTTTAGGGGATTAATCGTCATCCCTTGCGGAGCACCGGACATTTGGTAGGTCACGAATCGGCCCAAGTCGACGCTTGAAGCCGCGGCGTGGGCTTCGAGGGTCGCTCCCGGAGCCACGACGCGGTCTCCCAGAGGGTTCAAGGACGGTTTGTGATTGACGGGCTCGACGGCAAGGGTCATATGGGCGGGCTCGGAAGTGTCGACGCCGCCGTTGACGGTTCCACCGTCATCCTTCAACCAGATCGTCAGCTTGGCGAATCCGATCGCCCCTGGTTCGGGGGTGTACGTTAGGGTCCCGTCAAGCGAGAGTCGCGGCTGAACGGTGAAGAGGTCGGGATTGTCGTTGTAGATCAGCCACCGAATCGTTTGCGTTCTGTCTTCATCGGCGGCGCCCGCTGAGATCTTTGTCGCCCACTTGAGAACCGTCTGGTCGCCGCAGTCCTGTTGAGAAACTTCGTTGGGTCCAGCTTGGAACCTTGGGGCGCTGTTTACCCAGATGACGTTGATGTCCGCTTTTGCCGGCATTGACTGCGACATCCCGTAATTGCCGACGCCTACAAAGGTGAAGTTGTCGGGTCCGAAATAGTCGGCCGCCGGCTCGTAGACGAAGGATCCGTCGGGATACAAGGCGAACGTTTGCGCATGCAGAGGCCCTTTGACGAGTCTTGCTCCCTCAGTGTTGTACGACCCGCCGAGCACATTGGGATTCGGGGTTAAGAAACCGGAGTTCTTGAAAACATTGAAGACCTGGTTTGCCACAGACGGGGCGGGCGCGTGCGTGGTCGACTTTAGGATATTGCCTTGGCCGTCGTTCAAGATTGTGTCCGTGTCGTCGACCATGGTTCGAAGGTCAACATGGCCCAGCGACAAGACTCCGAAATCGGTGGAGAACTCAAGTGTCTTGATGTTTCCGCCATCCGTCGTTGCGCCCAAGTACTTGGAGGCATCAACCTGGCCAGGGGCCAGAAGTTCCGTCGTTTGTGACACCGGCATGCCCGAGGCGTCGTATGCCCTCAGGGTGACGTTGCCAATGATGGGCGATGACACATAGACGGGCGCACCCGCGGCCTCGACGGGTTGCGCGAACTCGATCGTGACCTTAGAGCTGTTCAACGTGTCAAGACAGACTTCTCCGCCCGACAAACTAAGGGATTCCACGCGCATTGACCCTGCAGGGGGCTTGCTCGCGGTGAACGGCATGCCGTTCGTCGAGACTCCGCCGACCGGATTGAAGATCACGTCGCCGCTCGCACCGACCCGGCTCCAAGAGATTGAGTCGTTCGCATTGATCGCGGCCGCAGAGTGAACGTAGGAAGTGCTGGCTTCCACCTGCATGATCGCACCAACGGTCACGACTGTGAAAGCTGTCTTGAGACACGTCAGGAATCGTATGGACGAAACTTCCGAAACTTGAAGCCTCACCCAATCCGTAACGGCGCCCAGTCTTTCGCCCAAACGGCTTCCATTGCCATTCCAAAATTCCACTCTCGCCTCCCTGCTCCCAAAAGCCAAGCGGCGAGCAAACCCATCTTCGAGAATCCCGCGGGATCTCAACAAGGGCGGCGCATCCTGCGCCCGCTCGTCGCTTAAGGGCAATCCTTCGCCCACAGCTACAATTTGAGACTATACAACGCGTATAGCGTTCATTTGGTTAAGTGTTTGGATTACTGGTATTTTTACCAGCCAAACCCGGTATCTTTGAACTTACGGTGTCCATAACATCAACTATATTATAAGCGCCCCGACCGACTTAGACTCTTACTTGTTTGGGCGAAACGGCAAGGATCGGCCCTGGTCGAGGTGGAAAGCCTTAGAGTGGTGCCCAGCGGTGCCACTTGCCAAGATAGAGGTTCTGAGAAGCGTTGCCAGCTCGACTTCCTTTGCTGGGCGCTGCCGCGCCCCCTTAGAAGGGATCGCCGACGACGGCCACAAGAGCCGGCCTGCCGGCTGGATCAGCCAGCACCCTGGACCAGGGTAGCCACTTAGAGTTCTTTAACGGCATACGCGCTCCCGACCAACGCTGGGATCGAATGCCATTCAAGAGCGATTCAAGGCGCCTCATTGCGGCAATGGTCCGATGTCAAAGCCCAATCGGGTTGAGGGGACCTCTTGGGTCCGTCGCAAAGCCGGCCCCTCAAACGCTGCTTGAGCATATAGTGAAAACTATATTTAGGTTCAAATCTGGCTCGCGGCTCATCCTTTAAGCTTGATCGGCCACTTTTCGACGGTCACGCTCTTGAGCACCATGTCTTTGATCGGCATCGAACCATTTGTCGGCGTGGTTGCGATGGTGTTAACGACGTCCATGCCCTCGATCACCTGCCCGAACACGCTGTATTGGTGATCGAGCGACGGGGTCGTTGCATGCATGATGAAGAATTGCGAGCCTGCGCCGTTGGGATCTCCCGTCCTCGCCATGCTGAGGATGCCGGGGGTGTGGAGAATGTCGTTGAATTCGGCATTGACGTTATAGCCAGGGCCACCCTGTCCCCAGGTCGACTTGTCGCCCTTCTTTGTGTTTGGATCGCCGCCCTGGATCATGAAACCAGGCATGACGCGATGGAATTTGGTGCCTTCATAGAACTTCTTGTTTGCGAGATCAATGAAATTCTTCACGTGGTTCGGAGCCTTCTCGGGGAAGAATTTGACGACAATCCTTCCCTCACTCGTCGTGAGGATGGCGACGGGATCACCAGCCTTGGGTAGTTTCGCGCCCCAGGCGGCCGTGTCCGGCAATCCGGAGTCTTTCTTGCCGTCCGGGTTGACGAGCTGGGCCACATCGGTGGCGGCGGGAGCGGCTCCCTGTGGCGCAACAGGCGGTTTCGCCGGTTCTGGGGCGTTATTGGCAGTCGTCGGTTGATCGGACGAGCAACCGATGGCCATGAAGGCTAAAACGTAAAGCAGGGATCGCATAGACTTCTTTATGACACGGGACCCTCATTGGATGCGAGGCGATGTGTCAATTCACCTCTTTCAACAACTCCTGCACTGCCCGTTCCAGTTGAACGTCGTGACCGGCCGTCCAGGCGTCTGGGTCAAACCAAACGAGGACGTCAGGCTTACGCCCGTTGTTCTCCAGATCGCTGCCATCCACGGCATAGCTTCCAATGACCGGCATGCGGATCGTGCCGCCGTCCCATAAACTGTAGGCACCCGTTCCGATGACATAGCCTGGAGTGCGTTCACCGATCATCGGTCCGCGTTTCAACCGACGGAATCCTTCGGCCATGACTTCGGCATTGCTGAACGAATAGGTGTTGATCAGCAACGCTGTGGGAAGTTCCAAGCTGTCTCCGCGGTAAATGTTTTCGCTTAGCTTAAGTCCCTCAAATCCACGGGTGGTCCTGATTAACCATGGCGTTTTCAGAAGGATATTTAGAATCTTCTGGGCGGTGCTGCCGCCGCCGTTGTAACGGACATCGATGATGACACCCTTCTTGCCCACTGCGTAGGTTCGGATTTCTCTGACAAAACGATCGACCGCGTCATCGTCCATCGCCTTGATGTGCAAATAGGTCAGCTGTCCGTTGCTAAGTCGCTCCGTCTCAGATCTCTCCCAAACGACCCAGTTCTCGTAGCCGAGGTCGCGATGCTGTTGAGGGGTACCCGGTTTAATCGTGATGTCCTTAGTGACGTCTCCGCGTTGGACCCTAATCAAGACTTTCTTGCCAGCCTTTTTGTCCAAGAGTGTGGCCAGAGGCGACTTGGGACTCACTTCGACACCGTCAACGGTTAGGAGCCTGTCCCCAGCAAACAACTTGCTCTGAGGGTGGTCCGCGGGGGAATTTGGTTCAACTCGCTTGACGAGATAGGTGCCTCGTGAATCGAGAGCCAACGGATCCAGTTCTATGCCAAGAAAGGCGGTCTGCTCATTCCCGAAGGGAGTTTGCCTTGGAGGATTGCTTCCCAAATGGCTGGAATCCAACTCCTCCATCATCTCGCCCATCAGGCTGTAGAAATCGACTCGGTCGTAGGTGTAGGGCACTATGGCGGCGAACTTAGACTTAATGGCGCCCCAGTTCTTTCCGTGCATTTTGTCGTCGTAGTAGTAGCGATCCATTGCCCACCAGATTTCTTCAAATAGGGCCTTCTCTTCATCTCGAACGTTAACGGTGTAGGTTGCGTTTAAGCTGATTGGCGTCTGAGAAGGCTTGTCAAGGGACGTTGAATAGAACTTCCCTCCGGAAACGTAATAAAGCTTCTGCCCACCCGATCCCATTTTCAAGATCGTTGGCTCCGCGATGCCTTCTATGGGCTTCGCTGTTCCCGTTCCGAGTGGAATCGAAAGGAGTTGCTTTGCGGTGGCGGCATAAAGGGTCTTACTGTCGGCAGAGGCCGCGACAGAAACAATGTCGCCGGTCGTCGTAAGCCTACGGATCCGGTGTTCGATGCCCGCTTCCTGAATTTCCACTAGCGGCTCGACCTTCGAGGTCGCCTTTGGCTCGTCGAGCTTGTCAAGATCGTCCTCCGTGAATGTCTGGTCCTGCGGAACGAGATCGACTACGAACAGGTCCGGCTTCTGGTCGTATTCCGCGGCTATGAAATAGACGCCTTTGGCATTGGGGAGAAACATGGGGGAACCGCCGCCGTGCGCCGTCTGGGCGATGACGATTCTCTTGTCTCCGTTCACCTCTGCTGCGATCACTTGGCTGCCGCCAAGGCTGGTTGGCTTGTCGATGACTAACCATTTGTTGTCTGGCGACCATGAGAACGTGGCATCCGCCGTCATTGAGTCGTGGAACGCACCGGAAAGGATGGTCTTCGCCGTCCCCCCAGTCGCTGGCAGCACCAGCACCTCTTCGCCACCCCTAAGGTAGGCGACGGACTTCCCGTCCGGCGACACGACGGGGTGAGTTAGGTCCCTGTCATCGGTCAGGAATGGCTTCGCTTGGCCGTCCAAGCCCATCTTCATCAGCACGCGCTTGCTGTGATCACTGGCCGCATAGAGGATGGTCTTTGCATCCAGGAATGCCGGCTGGCCATCCCAGGCTACGTTCGTTGTTAGCCGACGAGTTGTGCCACCTTTCTCGGGAAGAAGGAACAGGTCGCCACGCATCGTGACCACGGCTCGCTTGGAGTCCGGCGACACGACGTAGTCCTCCACTCCTGAAGTCAGATTGAGTTCCTGAACGGGATTCACTCGAGCATCGCTCGGCACTTCGACTTCCAGCTTCTTACTTTCGCCGCTGAGGGTGTCCAGTATGTAGAGATCCGATTCGAAGTCGTATGAAACATACCTACCGTCACGGCTTACGCTGGCGTAACGGATGGTGCCATCTTGGTGATTCGTCAGACGTTTCCTAGACTTGCCATCCGCATCCATGCGCCAGACATTGGGCCAGCCTGATTCATTGGATACGTAAAAGATGTGCCCATCTGCGGAAACGGTTGGAAAAATCTGAGTGGTTTCCGATCGGCCCAAAGGGTGCTGTCCGACTAATGGAACCCCGTTGTCGGCCTCGAAGATGTTGGGCAATGCAGCGCTGTGTACACCGGGCTTTTGCCAGCCTGTCGTACTATAGCTACCCCTACAGAAATAGACCCTCTTGCCGTCCGGCGATACCACAGGATAAACCGCCGACTCATTTTGGTGGTCGGTCAGCCGGATTAGGTCTCCACCGTCCATCGAGACGCGAAAGACATTAGGTCTCATCGCGGTGAAAGCGGTGGTTTGACCGTAGACGTACTTTCCGTCGGGCGAGACCGAATAGGGGACAGTGCCTGCCGAATCGAATGTTAGTCGTTTGAGTCCTGAGCCATCGGAACCGATCGAGAAGACGCTCATGCCCCCAAATCGATCTGAGGCAAAAACGATCTTCTTGCCATCGGGTGCCCAATGAGGAGCGATGTCGTTGGCCGGGTGCACGGTCAGCCTTTCCGCCCGTCCCCCGTTCCTTGAAACGGTCCAAATGTCCCCTTGCCAGGAGAACGCGATTTGGGCACCATTTGGCGAAATCGCGGGCTGGGTTATGCGCTTGATGGGTTCGGCGGAGGCAAGGGCGCCGATGAGCCAAAGGACGGCTGTAAGTTGTGCACGGCTATGCATGAGGAGGTCAGTTTACAGAATCTTTTTGACGCTCGAGAACTGATTGAGGAGAACCTCTGCCCCGCACGACATTTGTACAGCTACTGAAAGAGCTGAAACCGTGGTTCCCTTTGCTGAACCAGTGATCAAGTGCCTGGTATAACCGCCCAATGGCATTGAGAGTTGTTGGTGCGGGAGTGGGGAGAACGGGCACCCATTCACTTAAGTTGGCTCTGGAGATTCTATTGGGAGCGCCGTGCTACCACATGATTGAAGTTCGAGGGCACCCCGAGCATCCGCCCATTTGGACGGCGGCAGCGAAGGGCGAGAGGGTGGCGTGGGTCGGTTTGCTGGAAGGCTACGCCGCAGCGGTGGATGGGCCCTCGTCGGCCTTTTGTCCTGAGTTGAGTCAGGCTTACCCTGAGGCGGTGATCGTGCTGTCCGCACGAAGTTCCGAATCGTGGTGGAAGAGCGCCAGCAACACGATTTTCCCCACCATCGAGGACAGCAGGGATAGACCCGAATGGTACGAGATGGTCGACAGCATTCTGGGCAGCCGTTTCACCATGGATCTAACGAATAAGGAAGCCTGCATCGCGGCATTTGAGCGTCACAATGCGGAGGTGCTTCGGTCCGCGCCGGCGGATCGCTTGGTGGTCTGGCGGGCCAGCGACGGCTGGGACCCCCTTTGCAAGGCCCTGAACTTGCCCGTGCCCCAGGAGCCGTTCCCGATTTCTAACAGCACGGAGGAGTTTCAGGCGATGATAGCGGCGCGAAAGGCAGAGGCAGCCGTCACAGAAGTTTCAGCCCCGTAAAGGGCGCGATTCATTCAGGGCTGAGTTGGTGCACTTGGGTCTTGCTCACAGATGGACCTTAAAGCTGAAGTCGACTAGGGCGGAGACTTGTTCTAACGACATGCCGCGGCCCCCATCCCAGGCGGCGTCAAACGCTGAATCGTCTCCAAGTGAGTTCCGGGCGGACTCGACGCGTCGCTTCAGCCTCGCCTGGGAGCCTGCCGACTCCACGCCGTGATAGCTCTCCCTTAGGCTCTCGCTCGCCCCCCAAAGCCTTGCTGCGAGGAGATGTTGCCGTTCCGCCACGGCAACATTGGCAAATGATGAAAAGAACTGGGCGGCGTAGAGCTTGCGCCCCAAGGCAAGGGCAATTCCAATTCCCTCGCTGCAAAACGCCTTCACGAAACCGTAATCTCCTTCTTCGCTCGCGACCCTTGAGAGCGTCACAAGGCTTTCGGCAACTCCAGACTGATCCCCGATCTCACGGCGAAGGGCAAGGCTCTCTTGCAGCGCAGCGCCAGCTTCATGAAGCTCTCCCTGATCCATCAGAGCCTCGCCGAGCGCTCCCAACATAATGGCCGTCCCCCGCTTTAAGCCCGCGCGCCTTCGAATTGCGACCGCCTCCTCCAAAAGAACCTTGGCAACGGCATGGTCTCCTTTAGCCATGGCTAGTGAACCGAGATTGCCCAGAGACTGGGTGAGGGACCAGGGATCGTCGAATTCTCTTCGAATTTCTAGGCTGCGCTCAAGTGAGGTGAGCGCAACATCGTAGTTCCCCATCTCCTTGGCAATGATCCCAACGCCGTTAAGCGACCACGCCAAGCGCGGTTGGTCACCGACAACTTCCCAAATCGCGACGGCCCTGGACATGTATTCATGAGCGATCTGATAGTCGCCTTGTTCGTAGGCGACAAGGCCCATGCTGTGATTTGCCATGGCAAGGGCGGGTTGCTCTACTGTCTCGCCCAGTGACGCCTGGATCGCCTCATTGCACCAGGCTCTGGCTTCCCAGACGTGCCCGCGAATCGCCCAGAAGTAGAAGAGGGAGCCACAAATCCTAAGCCCGGCACTCAGGTCGCCACCGCCCTGAATGGACCAGCTGAGTGCGGAACGCAAATTGTCGTGCTCCCCCTCCAGAAGTTCCAACCAGTGCGATTGGTCCGGGCCGTTAAGATGGGGCTCCGCCGTTTCCGCCAACTTACAAAAATAACCCAAGTGGCGATCTCGATGGCACGCCGTCTTGCCGCTCTCCTCCAAACGGTAAGCCGCATATTGCCTCACTGTTTCTAGGAGACGATAATGCCTCTGCCCGTCTCTCGTTTCCACGACGGCTAGAGACTTGTCCACGAGGCTGTCAAGGTTTTCCTCTCGTTCTTCGAGTCGGTCGCACGCGACGGCTTCTGCCGCTTCCACAGTCCAGCCACCCGCGAACACCGAACTCTCGCAAAGCGCCTGACGTTCGACCTCGGACAACTGATCGTAGCTCCAATCGATCGTCGCACGTAAGGTATGGTGCCGCGGCAATGCGATGCGATTTCCACTTTTGAGCAAGCGGAATCGATCACTCAAGCGAGATCGAATCTCGACCACGCTCATAGATCTCAATCGCGCGGCCGCCATTTCAATGGCGAGGGCAATGCCGTCCAGGTCTCCGCAAATCCCCGCGACATCAGCGGCGTTTTTCGAGGTCAGGCGAAATGTGGATTCTGCCCGTGTGGCTCGATCAACAAATAGTCGCACGGCTTCGAATCCCAGAAGCTCACGAGCGTCTCCCTCCGAAGCTTGAACCTCTCTTGGCGTGGGAACGGCCAAGCTCGGCACCCTAAAGATCTGTTCACCATCCACTTGCAGCGGCTGGCGACTCGTCGCGAGAATGGCCAAGCCTGGACAGTTTTCCAGCAGCGTCTGCGCCAACTCTGCACATTCCTCCACCAGATGCTCGCAATTGTCGAGGATGACAAGAGTTGAACGGGGCACGAGCACATTCGACAAGGTCGCCACGATTGAAATCCCGTGTTCTTCAGCAATCCCAAGTGCGTTGGCCGTTATCTGTGCTGCCATATTGGGTTCTGCCAGCGGTGAGAAATCCACGAACCAGACTCCATCTTGGAATTGGCTCAAGACGGCTTCGCCGACAGCGATTGCGAGCCGAGTCTTGCCGACACCGCCGGATCCGACGAGGGTCACCATTCTCCTGTTCGTGATTAGGCCGAGAACTTCCTCGATCTCCCGCGTCCGTCCGATCAGTTCGGTCAAAGGAACAGGAAGATGACGCCTACTCGGCGTCGGCCTCGCTACGGGAACAAGGACCGAAACTGTTTCTCGGCCGCAAAGCCTCTGATACAGAGCCACGGACTCATGCGAAGGGTCAGTGTTGAGATCGTTATGCAGGCGCTCGTGTAATTCGCGATACACCACGGTGACGGCTGCCCGGTCACCCGAATCCGACAGAGACTGCATGAGCGAGCGATAGGCGCTCTCTCGGTACGGGTCACCCACCACAAGCAACCTAAGCCACTTTGTCGCCGCTGCGGGATCGGTCTCAGCGGCTGCCAAGTGTTCCAGGGCCGCCAGATAGGCTTGCTCTCGCGAGGCCCGTTCTAAGCAAGCCCACTCCTCTTGGCACCCAGGGAGAAGGGTGCCCCTGTAAAGTTCTGCCGCCTCAGAAAATCTGTCTGCATCGATGGCCTCATCGAAGGCCCGAACATCCGCGAAAGCTTCACTTAAATCCAGCGTGATCGTTCTAGGTGCGGGCGACTGGATGCGCGACGACTCACGCCCCAATGCGGTTCTGACGCCGAACAGTGCCTTGCGAAGGTAGAAGAGCGCTTGCGACTCGTCGTTGTCAGGCCACAGAGTCGTTGCCAGCCATTCTCGATTGGTTTCTCGATCGTGCCTGAGCGTGAGCAATGCCAGGAGCCATTGCTCTTTCCGAGAGCGCAGCGGCGGCATTGGCGCGCCTCCGACTCTAACGTCAAGCCCACCGAGGAGTCGGATTTGAAGGTTGTGCGTTGTAAGTTCGGCTTTGATGCTCACTAGGCGTACCCATGATTATATTGCTTGCCAATCGAACAAACCCGACGCACGGGTACGCACGGGGGTACGACAGCCCCTGATACTCCCATCAAGCAGCCGACAAACGGCGGCACCTAAGGAGATAAAGAACATGTCACTGCACCTCGGAGATACGGCACCTGACTTCACACAAGAGTCAACCATGGGGACGATCAACTTTCACGAATGGGCAGGCGACCAATGGGTCGTCCTCTTTTCCCATCCGAAGGATTTCACGCCCGTTTGCACGACCGAGCTCGGTCAAGTTGCAAAGCTAAAGCCCGAATTCGAAAAGCGCAACGTCCAGGTTATCGGACTCAGCGTCGACGGACTTGCTGAGCACTTCAGTTGGATGGACGACATTGCTGAAACGCAAGGAGTAGCCTTGAACTTTCCCCTGATAGCTGACCACGATCGCAAAGTCTCGGATCGATACGGAATGATCCCGCAAAATGCGGACAACACGATGACGGTCCGTTCGGTCTATGTCATCGGACCGGACAAGAAGATCAAACTCATGATCACTTACCCGGCAAGCACCGGTCGCAATTTCAATGAGATTCTTCGAGTGATTGATTCGCTGCAACTCACCGCAAACTACAAGGTCGCTACGCCCGTGAACTGGACTAACGGTGAAGACGTCATCATCCTTCCGTCAGTTACAAACGACGAAGCGGAGCGCCTGTTCGATAGGTTCGACCAGGTCAAGCCCTATCTGCGAACGACCGCCCAACCCAACTTGGCAAAGGTCTGATCGGCATTCCTGAGGCGGCAAGACGCCGCCTCAGACTCATTGAAGGAAACGCGAATAGGTCAATCATGATAAGTTCAACCCCCGATTTCGAATGGCAGGATTACTTTGAGGCGGCTGAAAAGAACAAGCTCCACCACTTGTTCGAAAAGCTGCAGCCGCATCTTCGTCCGGGTCTGACCGCATTGGAGCTCGGATGCGGAGTCGGCCACGGAACCGCACACTTGTACGCCCATGGACTCGAAGTGACCGCCGTGGACATATACAAAGAGGCTTTGAATCGGGTCCGGTCGAAACTGCCCGCCTGCCACAGGGTCCAACTCGTCGAAAGAGACTTTAGACAGCTGGCATTTCCCGAGCAATCTTTCGACATGATCGTTGCCATCAACGCGCTTTATTTCCTGTCCCCCATCGAGTTCAGCGGCTTTTGGGCCCGACTAGGTAGTTGGATTAGACCGGGCGGCCTGTTCGTGGGGAACTTTATGGGACCCGGCGACCCTTGGGCCTTTCGCAAGGATTACAACACCCAATCGGAGGAGACGCTTCGAACGTTGCTCGATGGGTTTGATGTGCTCTACCAACTCAATGATGAGAGAGACACCGTAATCACAACCGGCAAGACCCGCCACGTTCACGTACTGCATGTCCTCGCAAGAAAGCGAGGTCCGGTTTCAAACTAAACTGGCGTCAATGGACGAAATTCTGGTGCAGGTGGAGCCTCATTCCGACGAGGTGGCTAAGTCCCTTCGAGAGGGGCTACTGTCGTACAATCGGTCGTTCCTTGGCGATTATGATTGGGAGCCGCTCCTCGTCGTCGCCAGGGACTCAGCTGGCCTGTTGATTGGAGGGGCAATCGGGGGCATCCATCTCAAATGGCTCCATGTGGACATCCTTTGGGTTTCGGAGAACTTTCGACGCGTCGGCGTTGGCTCAAAGCTCCTCCTGGAGTTTGAAGGCATCGGTCGACACCGAGGAGCGACGAGAGCGCAGCTCGACACTCATGAATTTCAGGCGGTCGAGTTCTACAAGCGCCATGGATATGCCGAATTCGGGCGGATCGAAAATTTCGCACTCGACTTCGACCGCGTGTTCCTTGAGAAGCGCCTTTAGTTGAGATCACCGCCCAGGCCGATTCCAATTCGTTATGGCAGCCGTCTCACGAGAGCCGAGCAACTCAGTCTGGTAAGATTTGAAGTCCTTCGGGCGGTTAGCTCAGTGGTAGAGCGCTTCGTTCACACCGAAGAAGTCACAGGTTCAAATCCTGTACCGCCCACCATTCCTTACCGCGAGAAGCTTAGGACCACGCCGGGCATGTGCTCCGTCATGAGCCTCCCGTTCTTGCTCAGGGCAAAGGTGTTCTTCCCCAGTCTGCCGTTCGTGCTGACTTTGGTCGCGACGAGCGACAATTGGTTGCCGGCCAGCGACCAGGTTCCCTCCTCGCTCTTGTTTCCGGTCGTCGGACCGGATAAAACCAGGGCGTAGGTGTTATCGGCCCTAACCTGGAGTGATATCTTGCTCTTGTTGAGAGAGCCAATCCCTTCACCAAACTTGGCAAGCTGTGCGGGATTGAATTCCTTGGGCGCAGTGGCTTTGTCGAATTTGAAGTGTCCCTTCCAATTACCCGTGACATTGGCCACTGCCGGGAGCACCATTGCGATCAACCCAAGACAAACGAACGAATGGAGTGACGCTCTCATACGGGAGCCTTTCCATTTACGAGGATGCGCATACCCAGCATTTCTCCGAATACCTAACCGGCCTTTCATCCATGGAATGCCCGTTCACAACGTTGTTTCGCCACGAAATCCGGCGGAACTTGAGGCTTGTCAGTCGATTGCTAAGATTGGACCATCCGTCGGAACCATCCAGGCGAAAAAATTCCGGCGCAAGAATCGACAAGACTTAGACTTCTGGTCAGCCGCAGAATTGGATCATGCAAACGGGTGACGCACCTTGAGACCGCAGGACGTTCTTCGCCTCTTTGCCCTCACTTTGATTTGGGGCGGCTCGTTCATCTTCATCAGCGTGTCCGTGAAGTATCTGGGGCCGGTCGGCACGGCCGGCGCCCGCGTCACCATCGCAGCCGTGGCCCTTTCCCTTTACGCCTGGGCCAGGCAAAGCCCGCTTCAACTTCGCGAACGTGCTGGCCAATACCTGATGGTCGGGCTGCTGAACTCCGCAATTCCCTTCGCGTTCATCGGAGCTGCGGAAATGAAGTTGACCGCCTCTTTGGCTGCCATTCTCAACGCCACCACTCCCATCTTTGGCGCCATAGTCTCGCGCATCTTGCTCGGTGAAGGGATCACGTCGCTGAAGGCACTTGGCATGGCGGCCGCGGTCGTCGGAGTCGCCATGGTGGTCGGTTGGAGCGGGTTCACACCGGGAGTCGAAACGTATCTTGCGGTGGGGGCTTCGTTGCTGGCGGCCCTCAGTTACTCCGTGGCCGGTGTTTACATCAAAACCAAGGCGAAGGGCTCACCGTCGATGGGATTGGCGGTGGGATCCATGTTTGGGGCGACCCTGCTCTGCGGGCTGGCATACCCGCTGGTTCCCGCAAAGGTGACGCCTCCCGTTGCGGGGTGGCTTTGCATTCTCGGGTTGGGGCTACTTTGTACGGCGTCGGCTTACGTGCTCTACTTCCGCTTGATGGTCGACGTGGGCCCAACGAAAACCCTCACGGTTACGTTCCTGACCCCGATCTCTGGAGTTCTCTGGGGCTATCTCCTACTGGGGGAACGGCTGACACTTGGAATGTTGATGGGCTGTTGCTGCGTTCTGTTGGGCACCACATTGGTGACCGAAGCTTGGAAGGCGTTCATCCCCGCCCCTTCCCTTCCTTCGGTTTCTGCGGAAGAATCCTGACGATTGGGTCCGGGCGGAACCGACTGCCGGGATATCGGGTCGAAGTCCTAAATCAACGGTTTCGGGCTTGCCATCCGCCTGCCCCAGCAATGACTCTTCGACCGTGGGGTCTTTGCCCTAGCGTACGGTCAAGGAGTCCATCGATCAGGCCTTCAGCATCCCTGTTTGATGAACAAGGTTCTGGTGTTACGCCACGAAAGAAGCCAATCTGACAACCCGCAGTAGACCCCTTCATAAAATAGCCGTGCTCGGCAATTACCTGCCCCGTCAATGCGGAATTGCAACCTTTACATCGGATCTGACGCAAGCGCTAGGAGCGACGCTGCCGACGGTCATCACCGACGTTGTCGCGATGAACGATCGCGATGATTACGTCTATTCCGACACCGTCAAGTTGCAAATCGATGAGGACGACTATGAGGCCTATCGGCCAGCCGCTGCCTTTTTGAATCAGGGCGGCTATGACGTATTGTCGGTTCAACACGAATATGGCATTTTCGGCGGCGACGCTGGTTCCAACTTACTCACCTTATTGCGCGAGGTGAAGATGCCGATCGTGACAACGCTGCACACGGTCCTTCAGGACCCGACCACCGCTCAGCGAGCGGTCACCGACGAGTTGCTTCAACTTTCGGAGCGGGTCATCGTGATGAGCGAGCTTGCCGTGGAAATTCTCACCTCACAATATTCGCTCCCCGTGGATTGCATCGACCTGATCCCGCACGGGATTCCGGATTTCCATCATTCGAGCAAGAGCGATATCAAGGACGGGCTGGACATTAAAGGGCCAATGATCCTTACGTTTGGGCTTCTTTCCCCAGATAAGGGGATCCAATTCGCCATCCAAGCAATGCCGAAGATCCTGGCGCAGGACCCTGGGGCGGTGTACGTGATCTTGGGGGCAACCCACCCCACCGTACGAGCGGCCGCCGGCGAGGCTTACCGGGACAGCCTGGTCGCCTTGGCTGAGGACTTGGGAGTCAACGCAAGCGTCCGCTTCGTTGACAGTTTCGTAAGCGAGGACGAGCTCGTCGAATACCTTAAGGCTGCCGACATTTATGTCACTCCATACTTGAACCCGCAACAGATCACGTCCGGAACTCTCGCCTATGCTTTGGGTGCCGGGAAGGTGGTCGTTTCGACGCCTTACGTCTATGCGCGGGAACTTCTTGCAGACGGCAGAGGGATCTTGGTACCGTTTCGCGACGCGGATGCGGTTGCGGAAAGCATCCTGAGGGTTAAAACTCAGGACGGGTTGGCGAAGAGTATGGGCCAATGCGCCTCAGCCTTTTGCAAACGGATGCGATGGCCAGAAGTCGGCGCCAGCTACGCGAGCGTCCTTGAGCGAGCGGTACGAGATAGCTCGTCAAGGTTGCGGATGTTGGTCGACGCACAAGCTCGCCGTTCAGGGGAGTTGAAACTGCCGCACCTCTCAACCTCACATCTGTTGACCTTGACGGACGATACTGGAATCCTTCAACACGCGGCTTACACGGTGCCGAATCGATCCCACGGCTATTGTGTGGACGATAATGCGCGGGCGTTGCTCCTCACCGCGTTGCTGGATGGGGACAAGGGACTTTCTCCCATCTTGCTGTCCTTGCAGAGTCGATATCTGTCCTTCGTGCAACACAGTTTTGATGAAGGAAATGGACGCTTCAGGAACTTCATGAGTTACAGCCGGGAATGGCACAGCGGTCAAGGGTCCGACGATTCCCATGCTCGCGCCCTCTGGGCTCTCGGCGCGGTCGTGCATCGATCGACCTCGATCGGGCATCGACGGCTTGCGCGCGACCTTTTCCGGCAAGGCGTGTCAGCTGTTCATTCGATGACCAGCCCTAGGGCGTGGGCTTATGCCTCCCTCGCCGCAGACGAATATCTCCACACTTGCCCGGCCGAACACCATGCTCATAACCTACGAGAACAGATGGGCATGCGCCTTTGGCGTGAATACCAAACCCACTGCGGCGACGATTGGCGCTGGTTCGAGGACGTGGTGGCCTATGCGAACGCCAGGCTCAGCCAAGCCTTGATTGTGACGGGCCAGTGGCTGGGCAACCACGCCATGCTTGAATCTGGGTTGGAGTCTTTAGAGTGGCTGATGGAGCACCAAGTTGGGCCCGACGGCTTCTTCTCCCCCATTGGATCCAACGGCTTCTGGAAGCGAGGAGGGGAGCGGGCATCCTTCGATCAACAGCCGCTGGAGGCTTGGGCGGCGGTTTCAGCCTGCATTTGCGCCGCGAAAGCGACCGGAGATGACCTTTGGATGTCAAAAGCTCAAACCGCCTTCCGTTGGTTTCTGGGCGGGAACGATCTCGGCCAAGCGCCCTACGACCTGGTCTCAGGCGGATGTCGCGACGGGCTTCATGAAGGAACGATGAACGAAAACCAAGGAGCCGAGTCAACGCTTTCTTTCCTGTGTGCACTCGCGGAGATGCAAGCGGCTTTGATATCGCAGGCAGTGCCACGTGCTTCGGAGTTACTGTTTTGAGCCACTCGCAGTACGAAGTCCTCTTTCAGCGGCACGGCCTGAACCCGATCCTGAAAGCGGCGGATTGGCCCTATCCGGCGCATTCGGTCTTCAACCCAGGAGCAACTCTTCTTCCGGATGGATCAACGCTGCTCCTGTGCAGGGTGGAAGACCGGAGAGGACTTTCGCATCTCTGCGCCGCCCGTTCCGTGAATGGCGTCGACGGCTGGGTGATCGACCCCCGGCCGACTTTCAGCGGCGATCCGAAAAATCGCCCCGAAGAACTTTGGGGTGTCGAAGACCCCAGAATCACCTACTCCGTTGATGACGGCCACTACCTCATCGCCTACACCGCCTTCGGCAAGTCGGGACCAGGCGTTGCGGTGGCTTCGACAAAGGATTTTAAACGCTTCAAGCGCTACGGGCTTGCCATGCAAGCGGATGACAAAGACGCGGCCTTCTTCCCACGCAAAATCAACGGGAATTACGTGTTGATTCACCGCCCAACGACCGAAGCGGGCTCCAATATGTGGATTTCCTACTCACCCGATCTTCGTAACTGGGGCGGACATAAGTTATTGTTGCCGGCTCGTCGCGGCGGATGGTGGGACGCCAACAAGATCGGGTTGTCTCCACCCCCAATAGAGACCGAGCGTGGCTGGCTAATCATCTACCATGGCGTGCGGCACCACGCATCAGGTTCCATTTATAGGCTCGGTTTGGCGTTGATGGACAAGGTGCATCCGGACGTGTGTCTGCTGCGCGGTCAGTCTTGGATGTTTGGACCAGCGGAAAACTACGAAACGATTGGCGATGTCGGGTCCGTCGTGTTCCCGTGCGGTTGTACGGTGCTGCCCGACGGCGACACAGTCCACCTTTACTACGGCGCCGCGGACACGAGCATCTGTTTAGCCAAAGGAAGCATCAAGCACATGTTGGCTTGGTTGGATAAGGACGGATCCGAAATGACGGGCATTGCGGGTCAACCTGCAGAGCGAAGTGACCTTAATATGCCCGCATGACGCTTCCTACAGGGTTGCATTTACCACCCGACCAACGGTTTCGCACCAAGGAACGGTGGAGACTTTTGCCATACCCTCTGTCAAGATGGCCGTATGACGACCTACGCCGCCCTCCTTCGCGGCATAAACGTCGGAGGAAATAGGCTCATTGCGATGTCGGATCTGCGATCTATGGCCGTCGACTTGGGCCTTGGCAACCCGCTGACGCTCCTGCAAAGTGGGAATCTCGTGTTTCAGAGCGAGCTAGACGCGGCCGAGCTCGAAGCCACGTTGGAGCGGCGAACCTTGGAGCGCTTTGGTCTGCAAACACACTGTTTTGTTAGGTCCGCGGAGGAACTGGCCGCATTGGTCCAGGCGAACCCGTTCCCAATGGCGGCAAGAAATGATCCAGGCCGCCTCGTGACGATGTTCCTTAAGGATGCACCGGCCAATTCGCAGGTGGACGCCTTGCTGGCGTCCGTCAAGGGTCGGGAACTTCTCAGTTCAGTGGGGCGGCAACTGTACATCGTCTATTCGGACGGTATCGGCAACTCAAAGCTGACGAACTCAATCATCGAAGGCAAATTGGGAACGGCGGGAACCGGTCGAAATTGGAATACAGTGCTGAAACTCCAGGCAGCAGCCGCGCATGAATAACTGCCTGCGCTTAATGAAGCGGATTCTCGGGGTCGGCCGTACCGCAAGCGGCCCTTCGGCCAATTAGAGTTGATCGCTGACGCCCGGTAGTCGTTCTCAACGGAAGAATCACCGAACAACGCCTGAGGCCGTCATTGGCCGAACTCCCAAAGAATCAAGGCTAGAGCTGAAGCCAACAGCGGCGACAACATGAGAACCAGAAACGCCACCGCATAGGGTCTTGGCGACGCCGACAAACCTGGAATGCCGAACACAGTGGCAAAGTAGCTACCAGGTTGGTTTCCTCCTGGGCCCCTCAACGATTCTGGTCGCATACATTGGGAGCAGGCGTCGCGGTTGGATGGCCGTCCGCAGTCCGGACAAATCCAAGGCGCTGCCAAATGCCGATTATACGTCTCGTTTGACTTGAGGTCTGGTTCTAGGTACGTGGCCCGAACGCGCAAGACGCCATACTCGTTCTCAATGATCAAAGGCAAAACGGTCCATCTGAGGACGATTCGACAAGCGGACCTTGACCGCTATATCGAACTTGAGTCTGACGTCGAATCGCGCGGAGAGTACGTTCCGCACATCATACGCAGCGATTTCGAGATGCGGAAGACGTTCAGTGAAGATGGCTTCTGGAGCGAACAGCGCGGCGTTCTGCTGATCGTGGACAAGTCCGACCGCATCTTGGGCGTGGTCGTTTGTTTCAAGCCTGGACCCTACATCGACGGATACGAGGTCGGTTACATGCTTTTTGACACCGGTGATCGCGGGAAAGGCGTCGCGACCGAAGCCACGAAGCTCTTCGTTCGATATCTGTTCGACGCCAAGAACATCAATCGGCTTCAACTGGCGATCAACGTCGGAAACGAAGCTTCCCGCCGTGTGGCTGAAAAATGTGGCTTCAAGAGCGAAGGCGTCCTGCGGCACGCGATCACCCACGGCGCACGGCCAACCGATCTGGAGATCTTTTCACTGCTTCGTCATGAAGCCGCGTCTCTTCAGCCGTAGCTCTAAAGCCAGTAGACTAAGCCATGAACCGACCTTCGAAAAAAGACATTAAGGCCGCACTTGCCAAACTGAAGGATGCGCCCGGTACTTCGGAGCCACCCCATTATGTTGCGCCTCCACTCGAAGGAAAGAAGCCCAACAAGAATAGGATTCGAAAGCAGGGCATTTAGCAAGTCACTTCGCGAGCACGGTGACGATCACTTTGAAGGTCTGCGCAGGCGCCTTGCGGTGTGTTGATCGACTGAAGAGCCCGAACGACAGGGTTCCGGTTCCGGCAGCGAGTGTTTTGAACCGGAAGACCTGACCTCGCGGCAGCTTGGGGAACTTGGGATCGGTAACGATCTCGACATTTCCCACTTGCTTCAGAACGCTAGGCACTTCGCGGCGAACCCACTCAAACTTGCCATCGGGCCTCAAACCCAATCGCACCTCAATATCCCTGCCCATTCGCAAGCGGGCAACGCCGCCGTTTCGACGCTCACCGATCACGAGGGGAGGGTTGAGCCCGGAGGGCGGCGCGGCTCGTGCCACGGTCGACTGGATCATGGAGGCAAGAACCAACAAGTACGCAATCTTCATCACGGCTTCCAGCGAGGCAACTTCGCATTGTCTCAGCTTCTCAGGCAACAACACCGGTCCCAATATTCTAGTCTGAGTATTGAGGTGGAAAATCATGTATTTGGTGGTATCGCTGTGGAAAATCCATCCAGGCAAATTGAAAGAGGCGGAGGAGCGCAGTCTGGCCGTCCGCGAGGCATTGCGTACACAAGATGGGATTCAGTTGTTCGAAGGCTTTCAGTTGGACGACTATCCTGATGATCGGATGATGGCCGTTGTCGGCTACCAAGATCGAGAAACCTACGAAAGGTTGATCAAGGATCCCAACGGGCCTTTTGCTAAAGCGCTTGAGAAATCTGAGCTTGAAGAGGTCACGACATGGGTCGAATCTTGGCGCGGCGAGGCCCTAGAAAGGTGAGCTGATAGTAACATAAATCCCGCGCCGCACCAACTTGGCGTTTCGTAGATCAAGAAGATGCCCAATTCGGTGGAGGGTTACGATTATGTGGTCATCGGCAGTGGACTTGCCGGGCTCACCTATGCCCTCAGAGCCGCCGAGCATGGCAGCGTCTGCGTTCTGACGAAGGGCGAGGTGTTTGAATCGAACACGAGCTGCGCCCAAGGGGGCATTGCCGCAGCGGTCGGTGAAGCCGACTCATGGAAGCTCCACGAGGAAGACACGTTGGTCGCCGGCGCCGGTCTCTGCAACCCAGCGGCGGTGCGCCACCTGGTCAGCAGCGCACCGGCTGCCATAGAATGGCTGATCAGCCTCGGGGCCAATTTCGACCTGGACCTTGGCGGGGACCTGGCTTTGGGTCTGGAAGGTGGCCACAGCCGGCATCGCATCGTCAAAAGCGCTGACCGTACCGGAATGGTCGTTGAGCAAGCGGTTCTGAACGCAGTCAGACAGAATCCAAAGATCACCGTCTTTGAGCACACCTTTGCCACGGGGCTCTTGGTCAACGGCGAACGTTGTGTCGGCGTGCAAGCGCGTGTCGAGGGACTTGGGCCAAAGGATTACCTTGCAAGGGCCGTCATGCTTGCGACCGGCGGTTGCGGTCGAATGTATCAGCACACAACCAACCCCAGCGTCGCAACAGGAGATGGGGTTGCCTTGGCGGCGGACATCGGGGCAAGGATCGAGGGCATGGAATTCATGCAATTCCACCCAACCACGCTGTATCACCCTCAGATGCGGAGTTTCCTCATCAGCGAGGCCGTGCGGGGCGCCGGTGGGACGTTGCGCAACCATCTAGGGCGCCGATTCATGTTTGATTACGACCTTCGCCTAGAACTAGCTCCCCGCGATGTCGTTGCAAGGTCGATTGAACGAGAGATGAAACGCTTGGGAACCTGGTGTGTGTATTTGGACACCACTCATCTTCCCGGAAGTGAGCTCAAACGCGAATTCCCCACCATCTACGAACGACTCGCCACCATCGGTTTGGAAATCGATAGGGAGTGGATTCCCGTCGTTCCCGCCCAGCACTACTCCTGCGGGGGCGTGGTGACCGACCTCAAAGGGCAGACGACGGTTCCCGGCCTCTTTGCGGCTGGTGAGGTGGCTTCCACCGGGGTGCACGGCGCCAACCGACTCGCCAGCAACAGCTTGCTGGAGGCCCTGGTGTTCGCGTCTTCCGCCGCGCAATCATCCAAGGGTGAACAGGAGGTTGAAGGCAGGTTCGAGGTCGCCAAGCCAACGAAGCCGATTGGGGAAGCCGAATCAATCCGTATACGCCGAGCCCTGGGGAGAACCATGACCGAAAATGTCGGCATCGTCCGAACCTTTGACGGCTTGCGCAAGTCGGCACGCGACATCGAGACACTGCTCGCGGAATTCGAAGCATCTCCCAAAGCTCCGTTCTCCACTCACCCACTCGAGACTTCGAATCTACTGAAGGCGGCGAGATTCGTCGTCGGTGGCGCACTGGCCCGCACAGAGAACGTAGGCCTACACTTCAATGCCGATTTGGTCCCAAGCAACGGCAAAGCCCAGGAAACGACCCACCCGCGCTAGACTTCAACGCGGATTTTCAGAGTATTGCGGCACATCGATGCCCCCTGGGGGTGGTTTTGCGTACGCGGGCAGGTTCAGACGGGCATCGCAAAGTCCCGGCGTTTGACTGCGAAATTCGATGCGCGTGAACCCAAGTGCGTCCTTGGCATCGAAATCGACCAGGTTCCCCCCTCGTTCGAACGTGAGAGGGTATGCCGAGGCAAGCGTGAACACCGAAGTCTTTAATCCGTGAGAATCCCAAATCATCGAGAGTGCGTCTTCTTTGCGAACCAAGTAGGCTGGTGTTTCTCCAAAGACCCGGATTTCTCCCAACATCGCTTTCGCGAAATCCTGTTCCACTCCACCGAGCTTGCCTTCTAGGGCGAACAGAACTTGACGTACACCTTCCAAGGGTTCCAGTAGCAGTGGCTCGGAGTTGAGTTCACCAACGCGCCGCCGGTAAATGTTCAAGCCTCGTTCAGAAGCCAATCCGGCTTGAAGCATGGCGGCTTGCAACCGTCGCTCGGGCTCCGGGCACAGTGCTCCTGCCAGAGCAGCCAACGCGCCGGCACGCCGCTCAAGGACGGCATCTGGCACCCACAGCCGCCATGTCAACCAATCTGTCCGCCACTGTAAGGTCGTCAGGAGGGAATTCGCATCGGACGACGGTTGCCGCGAGTTCGTCAAAGATTGCATCAGGAAGGAATGGGCGGCGGCAAGGTCAATGCCATTGCCCGCCGCATCGAAAGGCAATTGCTGACCCGTCGTCGGTTCGGCGAAGTAGTTTGCGTGATCGAAGTAGCCCGCCAGCGTTTCGTCGCCAAGCTTTCTGGTTCCACCATCGGATGAGCCGACAAGATTTGCCATCGCCAATTCGGCAACGCTCGGCACGTCGAGGGGCGAGACGGTCGCAGGCGGACTGGAGAGCGGTTTACCCTCCGCAAGGAAACGGCCGGTGGGAACTCGTCGAACCGGAAACCGGATACTGAGCGACTCCTGATCGGTGACCAAGATCGGACCGTTCTCGTCTACCGCGTAAATTGGCCTCGTTCGCGACGATACGCTGAGGGGATAGCCGCCAAGGCGCGCGAATGTAGCCGGTGCAGGGACGACGACCCCGGGCCTATCGAATTGCCATGTGCACGTGACGCTCAAAGCATCTGAGATGAGTGTGCGATCCACCAGGTGCGCGGGCGGTGCGAGCCAAAACGACTGTTCGCTCAGGAATTTTTGGGAAAGGGCTCCCAAGGTTGCGGCCGAGTTTGTTTTGAAGGGTTTCGTGCCGGTCGGCAAGCACACATGCACCCATCCAGCAAACAGTCTGTCCGAAGCAAGAGTCCAGTCGCCCGGTTTGCCTCGTACAGAAACGCTCGGCCCATGATCCACTTCAAACACGAGGAGGATAGGTGGCTGGTCATCCTGGAACGACACGATGGACCATTTGAGGTTTGGTGTTGGGACCCCATCACCGACGCTGCCGTCCAGCCATGTGATGAATGGATTCTTCGCGCAGTCCATCTTCAGCGCGAACCCATTTGGGCAGTACATGCGGAAACCGGGGGCGTAGAGGTTGCAACTGATCTTATACGGACAGTCCGCCATGTTCGACAGGCCAATCGTTTGCTCCACGTCGCTCGTGTTGACGACCTCCCAAAGTCGCGACTCCTGAACGAAATTGAAATGGGTGGAACCTGGAGCCTTCGCGCTGAATCCGTCATGCCCCAGCGTAAGCCCTGGCAGATCGATTGTTCCACCATAGCCGAAGCGACCGAAAGACTGTGCCCCCGCGAGGGCTGCCAAGATAGCCGCCAATAGGAGGCTAGTTAAAAGACGCGCCAAGTACCTGAAATCCAAATCGGCCCGTAGTGTGTGACCAGGTCAGGCCAATGTCCCTAAGCCCATAGCGATAGGTGAGCATGGCGTTGTAATCGAGGAAACTGCTTTCGCCGAACCGATCGAACGTGTGCCTATAGGTGAGACGCCAAATGTTGCTGAGGCGATAATGCAAATCAGCTTGATAGTCAAGCCTCTCTGCGTCGAGACTGCGGCTCGCCATGAGGTTTAAGCCCAAACGCGGACCCGCGTAGTTTCCGATCATGGTCAGTCGATGGTGCCCCAACAAAGCGCTGCTGTACGAGTCTTGCGTGTAGTCATAATTCATTTGAACACTTGACCGCAGGCCGAGACGCCTCGACAGGTAGGCGGAACCTTGCAGCGTCAAACCTCGTTGCGTATTGTGCCCGACCATATCGTTGACTGTGAACTGAGCATTCAACGTCGTCGATTTGTCGAGCACCCGTGGCGTCAATTGGTTACGCAACTGGAGGCCCACGGAGCTCTGATTCGAATTCAAAAACTGACTTTCGGTGGAGTTCGAGGAAGCGATGACACCAAAAAACATTTGAACGGGAAGCTTGCCCACCTTTATCGGGTCTTTCTCCGCAGAAAGAGTCACCTGCTGAGAGTTGTATGGGATCCCTTGTAACGACCTTGTGCTGTTGCCATTGAAGCTCAGCTGGTAGCCGTTCATTTGTCGGTTGATGCCCGCGCTTCCATAGAGGCTTGCGAGCGCAGGCGTGTCCAGTTGAGCAAAGACGTTCGTCTTGTCGTCCAACCTAAGCGACTGGTGGAGCCTGACATCGTAATCCTTTCTCGCAAGACCACTGAAGGTCAGACCTCCGTCCATCTGGTCGCCGCGATTCCAGTTAAGCTCGTAGTCCAGGAACGTGCCGCCCATCGCGCTGCTTCCACGACCGTAGCTCTCACCCGTGCGGAACCTCAACAGGCTCGTCTGCCCCGGCTTAAGAGTCAAATAGTGCGGGTAATTGACTTCGACTCGATTGTCATTGACGTTGACGATTTGGTCTGTGAGGATCGGCGTGGCACCGATCAAACTCACATCGAAAAGCGGAAATTTGAACACCTTTTGGCCGTCCACGAGCAACTCGGCCTTCTGGAACTGGACTTCCTTGCGGGGGAATACCACCGCTCGTTTTGCTGAAACCAAGGAACGTGAATCGCTGATGTCTTTGATTTCAAAGGTGTCAGGCGAGGGTGCCTGGACCATAGGTTTGATACCGCTGGATCGAATCTCAACATAACCAAAACGGTCCCTTTTTTCCGTCTTGATGGCAAAGAACTGGCCACGCGGAACGAGCTCATAGACGTCGGCGATGAACGTTGTTGTGCCGTAACCCCTACGGGATGAGAGGGCCAGAAAAACCTCTTCAAATTCGCGAGTCGGCTGCTTGCCGATCTTGACCCGAGCTTTGCGCGCTCTGACTTCGTTCGACTGAGCGTCAAGTTGAAGGTCATCGGCATCGACAGTGATGTCCCGGTATCGAAGATGAGCACCCTTGTTGGGGTCGGCTGCCGCGATGACCTTGGAATTCATGCTCATCATCAAGTAAGTCGGCGACACGATCTCGACATACTCGTTCGCGCTGGACAGCAAAGAACGATCGCTGAGGAATTCGATGTCTGACGTCGACGTCGCATTGTAAGCAGAACAAGTCACGGTGATGTGCGCGGTGCCGGGCAACCCCCCTGATACGAGAATGCCTCGAGCGACACCGCCAACGGTGCTCACCAGGGGCTGCCTGAAGCTTCCTAATGTGGTTGCGAAAACGACCGGCATCCCGTCGGGAACGGTTCGCCCCCCAGAGTCTCTTACATCGGCGGTTACGGTGACAGTGCTCCTCGCGTCGGCCACCGTCATCGTTGGAAAGGTGTTGATTCGGATTGAACCAGGATCGCCAAGAGCCATAGAGACGGCCCCAAATAAGATCAGTCCAAAGAGAGCCCTGAATTGGCCTGTCATCGAATTAAATCCCACCGTGCGGTCCCCGCACTTGCAATCGAGGACCCAGCGATTTCCGTTATCGAACGACGTTCACCGGAACAATCTTTCTCACGCGATCTCCTGTGGCCGTCTCGGCGACGATCTCGATTCGGTAAATGCCCGGAGCAACGGCCCTGTTCGCATTGTCTCGCAGGGCCCAACTGACCGTGTTCGTGCCAGCTGAATCGGCGCGTCCGCTTGTGACCGTAAAGACCTCACGGCCGGAACCCGAGAGGACTCGAACAGACGTAGTGGCCGCACTTGAAAGCGAATAACTGATTGCAAAAGAAGCGCCCGGTGACCTCGTGGGCCTGCTCACCACGACATCCCCTATGATCGCCCTGGTCGCACCGGCCGGCGTTGCCTGGACGATGAACTGCCGGGTGGAGTTCTTGTCCGCCGTATAGGTGTAACCCGAAGTCTGCCTCATGTCTCGCGAGACATCCGCAGCTACGTCAACCAGCCTGAACCGCGTATTCGTCGAGGCACTTCGCATATTCGGCCAGGTTACGGTGACGGCGCCGCCACCCACCGATTGGACATCAAACTTCCAGGACTGGGTGCTCGATTTCAAGTTGTAGGCCTGTGCCAACCTCAGGTTCTTCCCATTCAGAGTTTGCTCGACAGAAAGCGAAAGATCTTGCGTGGGCGCCATGGGCGGCTTGACGACGGATAGAGCGTTGACATCCTTCGCGGAAGACACGACGCCGACGTAGTTCTGGTCATCGACCGTCTTGGCCGAGCGCGCCACCAGTTGAAGTCGCCACTGGTTCTCGCTTTGATTCCACGCGTTCAACGCTCGTGTGGCGCCAGGCACCCACTCTAAATACACGGACGGGAAGTTCAGAATCACGTCCTGTGAAGTGAACACATAGATCCAGTATCCCTTGTTGGGTTGCAGCACGCCAGAGTCGCCCGATATGTACTGATAGCTCGGGGCATTGGTGGAGTTGTCCCAGTAGGCGACACTGCCGCTGATCGATCCCTGATTGACCAACTGGCTGAAGGTCGAGGACACGCCTGAGGTCGCAAGAGCAACCCCATCGAGTTGCCCAAGAGTGATGGGAAAATTGTAGGGGTTGGCGATCAGATTCCAGCCAGCTTTGAGGTCCAAGAGGCCAACGCTCGTGTTCGGGTCTGGTTGAACGGCGCTTGCCCCCAACGGCAACGGAATGTAATCGCTGTTGGCCACGATCCACGTGCCGACGCCCCGCTTCTGCGAGGTCGAGACAACGTAGCCCATTTGAACGGGGTCCCAGTTGAAGGCGGTGAAGTCCGTAGCCGCCAAACCAAGGACCGTCGTCCACGCGGTGTCATTGAACGTCCACGGGACTGAAATCAGGTTTGGACCTGCGATGAGGTTAAGATTCGGCGTGGCGGACGCATAAATGCTGCCGCTGATGG
Source organism: uncultured Fimbriimonas sp. (assembly GCA_964619505.1). Classification (GTDB taxonomy): domain Bacteria; phylum Armatimonadota; class Fimbriimonadia; order Fimbriimonadales; family Fimbriimonadaceae; genus JBBQMJ01. The sequence goes on from CAZUCK010000014.1 coordinate 38,343, forward strand.
TCTTCGCGCCGCCGATGCCTCCCGGCGGGGTCATAACGGAAGTGGCGGTCCAAGGCAAATTACCCGTGATGCTTCCGTCAAACCGAACCTGAAAGTCCACGGAACCGAGCGAACCTGGTCCGATGCTGTTCGTTGGCAGCGAATACCTCAAGTACTCCACAGGCTGGCCATTCACCGTTTCGGTGTAGTCGACTTGATTGGCCGAATCTACGAAGCTGAGACCGGTGCTCTTCGGGAATTTCAAAGTGACGATCCCCGAGATAGGCAAAACGTCCGTGTAGGTGTTGTCGACGGACACGCGAATCGTCATCGGGTTCGGACTTACTTGGCCGTTGGCGTTCGTCGCGTCATATGCGAGCAGTTTAGGCGCATCCACCGTCGCCACGTAGGGCGACTGATAGTCGCTGACGCCCCAGGTCGTGTGGTAGTACTGAACGATCGTTCGCGATGCACCCGGCAGCAACGTCTTGCCATAGAACTTCTGGATGTAACCCACCGTTGCGTTGTAGGGCGTGAACTGTGAACCCAAAGTGTCCGGTAGCGGACCATCCGCTAGTTCGCCCGCCGGATTACTTGTAGTGGCGGTTCCGCGCAGCAGCAAGTTTGCTGACCCCAAAACGATCTCGTCCGCTTGCGTCTCGGCAAGGACCTTGCCCGAGGTGGCACCCAGCCCGCCAGCGACGGAAGGGGTTCTGGCGGTAACGTACGCATCGAACCCGCCAGACGCATCCAAGGGCCCATTCTCAACGCGCAAACCATAGGCGTTAGCCTGGCCGAAATCAAAATTAACCGCCTTAGGAAAGTTGGTCGGGTCAGTTGCCCTGATGAATCGCTGCGGCAACGTGGAGGGACGCGTTCCGTCGACCACGAAACCGTTCTTGTCGGTGAATCCGTTCGGTATGCCACCAAAACCCGATGCCTGAAAGGACGTATTGACCGTTGGATTCGTAAGCATCGCCATCCATCTGCCGGAGTCCAGACCGACGGAGTGGCCTATCAAGGCGGTCGTATCCGTATTTTGGAGTTGCCAAGCCACACGTACGGCATCCCCGTAGAGGTCAACCTGTTGATAGACGTAGACCGAGCCAACAAGGTATTCCGCGTAGATGTATCGCCCCGTGAAACCACTGCCGACTGGTGCCGAACCTACGGCCCCGAGGTTGGCTGAACTCGTCGCACCGCTTGTAAATAAGACGGTGAAGTTGGCGGACGTATTGTCATGCTGGATGCCATCAATGACGACCTCATCGATCGCCCAGTCTGCACCGGCATCGAGGGGAGCTCCAAAGCTGAGAGACATGCCATCGTCGAACGTTGATTGAACCGACCCCGTCGGCCCCACATAGAAGCCCAAACGACCTGTAACGGGCACGGTGACAGCCGACGTGAAACAAGATGCGCTATAGATCGACGAGCCGCTGAATCCGTAGCCGGCTCCAAAAATGTCGTTGTTCAGATAGATGCTTCCGTAGTCGTTTGTATGGCCCGTTGCAGGATCCAGACACACCGACCAACCTGGTGGCACGAAAGTCTGCGCTGAGGCAACAGAAATCAACCCCCACAGCGCCACCGTGGCTCCGAACATCCTAGTCAATCTCATGCTCATCTTGATTCCTTAAGTACGATTCAGCCTTTGGAATGGTGGCTCACGACGGCTGGAGGAGGTGGCGGTATCGGTTTCTTCAACAGACGATAGTTGCTGAAGACGTAACGCTGACCGATTGCGTCCGGCGCAGGGCCGGGGCTGTCGAACGTGTTCCGTGCCCCGACCCGCCAGTAAATCGATGGGTTTGCCGCCGATGTGATGAAGGGTGGGAGCCCGCTGCCGGTGACGTCGTACTGATTTGCAAACTGCAGTTGAGATCCGCCGGCGGCGTTCGAAGTGAACTTGCCAACTGCCACCGTGTGTCCCTTTCCGAAATCCTGGGCGTTCGAGAACTCCAGAACGTACTCGATGTTGGCAAGCACGGTTGAAGTCGTGAAGCTCTGTTGCGTCATCGCTGAATCGAATTGGAACGTCGTAAGCCCCGTTGATGTCACGCCATCAGCCGGGCTGATGAGCGGCAATCGATCCAGAGGAGTGGCAAATCCACCCGAAAAGGCTTGCTCCGTGAGGAAGTAGCAGTCGGGGCCGCCCGTCGTGATGGGTAAGTCTATCGCAAACGTGTGATAGACAAGTTCCACCCCATATCGGGACGGCGACGCCAACAACACTCCCGTAGGCTGCGCAGGTGGCGTCGTGCCCGTTGGACCACTCGGCAGAGCGGCATTCAAGCACGTTGAACCCCCAATCACACCGCTAAAGTTCTGCCAGTTGGTGATGGTCGTCGGATTGACTGAGTCAACCGCTTGCTGTCCGAGGACGGACGAAAGCGATACCGGCACGATCGCAACAACCTGTTCGGGTATGGACCCTCGATAAACCTGAAACTGAAACTGCTGCTTCGTATCTGGGCTGCCCCGGAAGAAGAGGTCGAGTCCCCATGACACCCGGACTCCCGGCGATCCGCCGATCGGCCCGGCATCAGTCCCCGAACCATCAGCCCACATCCCCGCCTCGGCAGTGACGCTTGTGAAGACGTTGTCATTGCTGACACGCCCCTGACCGAAAAGGACTCCAAGCAGGCCCGCGAGGAGAAGCAACTGGACGAATCCCGTGCTCGACGCTCGCTTATTGGACGGCTGATAAATCGGCGTCTCGCTGTTTGGGTCTTTCGGAAACTTGGATTCAATCTCGGGAACCGCAAACACGACTCGAACTCGGTCGCCAGGCTGCAATCCCTTGAACGAGCGCGTGATCGACACGCTGGCTTGGTCCGGCTCAACGTCATAAACCGTCGCCGTCGCAACCTGCTCTCTTCCGCGTAGAACGATGACGTTCTGACCGTTCTCGAATCCGGTTCGAGAACCGGAGTTGATGAGACCGGATTTCTCTTGGGTGTTCAAAAGCGTTGCGTGAGGAAGGGTTTTGCTGCGAATCTGATTGACGATGCTGTTGGCAGCGGAGGCTATCGCTTCGTTGATGAGGGTCTGATCCGCGACGTTGCCCGCACGGTCAGTGGAGTGGCCTATGAGTGCAGCCCCGTTGACGGGCAGTCCAGACGCAACGTCAGTGACGATCGCCCGCATGATGACATCGGCGTGTTTGGTTCCATTTCTGGACACGACTCGATAATTCACCACTTCGCCGGTCACAATCGAACTGGCACGAAGTTCCTGCCCAAGTCGAATGAGGCTGGTCATACCGGTTACTGGCATTTGAAGTCCCAGCCCGTCAGCCATGCGCCGCACCGTCTCGACGGTCATAACGTCGTATTTTTGGGTCTTGGTAAGCTCGCTCGTCATAGCTTCCGCAGCGGTCTTTCCAAAGTCTCCGCCCTGCGGCGCTTTGTTGACGAAGTCAACGACGCCCCAAGTTGGCAACTGAGCGAATTGCGCTTCGGCTCTCGTCAAACAAAAGAGCGTGGCGAAGGGCAAAAGCAACGACACGGCCACGGTGTGGCTGATTAATTTTCCAGGCAACGAATTGATGAACCGCCTCACAGTGACGAGTCCTCCTTGTCCAATCCTCTAATTCTTTCTGGCTGCCAGTGAGCGCGTTCCGAGATCCATTGGCATCCCCCAAGGCTCAAAAGCCCCAGTGAATGCGCCATTATCTCTTCCCTCGAAACCCACCTACCGACATCGAAGACATGCACGATGACGGGACGGCCAAAATCCGGTCGAGTATAGCACGATCCATAGAAGTCCGCAACGTATTCAGGCGGAACCTGACAAAGCTTGCCGCCGAACGTGATCTAAGACGCGATCTTCCGGCTGGTTCGTTCGAACGATCACATCGGCGAAAGGAATTTTGATTTCCGTCGACAGTTGGGTCGACAAAAGCTGGTTCGCGGATTCGACCCCCACCCTTGCCGAGAGGCGTTCCAATTGCGCTTCGAGCCCGCAAGTCACCACCCACACCTCGTCAAACGATCCCTGCAGGCAAGTCTCAACAAGCAGTGGCACTTCGACGAATTCAGCCTCGCCGCCCGATAGACGTTCGAGCAACTTCGGATGAAAGAGTCTATTGGATGCACGGCGAAGCTGGGGGTTCAATCCGATTGCCGCTCGGAGTTGATCCGGTGCAACAGGCGCAGACTGTCCCAGCAATATGGCTAGGTTTTCCTGCACATCAGGCTCAAAGAATAGCTCGCGCGCCAGCGAGTCTGCGGAAAGGGTTGAAAATCCCATCGAGGCCAAATAACCGAGAACGGTCGATTTGCCCTCCGCGATCCCGCCAGTCAAAGCCACTCGTCTCATCGGAGAATGGAGCCCAGCTCTTAGGGCTTCAGAAGTTCGTCGCTAATTTTCGAACGGGCCGAGCGCTGAAGAGTCTAGTTTTCAGGCTCGTCAGCCTTATCTTCCGCCAACTCGTCAACCTTTTCTTCCACAGCTTCATCGTCGTCAAATTCGTCTCGACCGACGAAGCCCTTGAGCATTCCGAGTCGCTCTCCGATCGTGGCGCCACCAGTGGCAAAGCCGCGGCGACCAACGGTTTCTTCGAAATCATCCTCGTCGCGTCCGCGTCGACCTGGAGCACCCTTCTTGCCGCCAGCCTTCTTCTTGAGTCCACGCTTGTCGCCCCGCTCTTCTTCGCCTCCGCCATATTCCAAGGGCCCTGGCTCGCCGGGCGCGTTTCTGTCGCCCTGCGCCGAACCGCTGGCGCGCATGCTCAGCACCATACGCCGCTCATCTGGGCGAAGGTCGATGATTTGAACTTCAACTTCCTGACCCGTTTCGACGGCTTCCTCAGGTCGTTTGATCCTGCGGAATGACATCTCGCTGACCGGCATGAACGCTTCCGCGCCTTCCGGCAACTTGATGAAGGCACCGCTCTGGACAAGCCTCGTAATGGGTACCGTGAGCTTCTGGCCCACCGTGTAATTTTGCTTAATCAGGTTCCATGGGTCAGGGAGAACCTGGCGATGCCCGAGGCTGATCTTGCCAGCGCCTGCGTCAAGCCGCAAAACCATGACCTTGATTTTCTGGCCCTCGCGGAACATCTCTCGTGGATGCGTGATGCGCATCCAACTCATTTCAGAAATGTGGAGCAACCCGTCCACTCCGCCTAAATCGACGAAAGCACCGTAGTCGGTAAGGCGTCGAACAGTGCCGTCCAGCACCTCGCCTGGCTCGACCTTGTTGAAAATCTCCTCTTTGGCGTTTGCCCGGCGCTCGTCTTCGGCCTGTCTATTCGACAGAACAACCTTGCGTCGGTCGCGATCGATCTCGATGACCTTGAGTTGAAGCGGCTGGCCGACATACTTCTCGATGTTGCGCAATTTGCCGTTGCCTACATGCGTCGCCGGGACGAACCCGCGAACGCCGACATCGACGGAAAGACCGCCCTTGACCCTATCGACCACCTGAGCCGTCAGCATGGTCTGGTTCTTGTAGGCCTCCTCGATGCGATCCCATGCCTCTTCAAAATCCGCGCGCTTCTTGGAAACGATCGGATTGCCTTCAGCTCCCTCAGGACGAAGGACGACGACGGATATCTTATCGCCGATGTTGAAATGATCTTTCGCTGACTCGATGTTGTCATCGGACAACTCACCCAGCGGCACGATGCCCTCGGACTTGGTGCCAAGGTCCACGAAAAGACGATCTTTGTCAACCTGAATGACGGTCGCTTCAACGCGGTCGCCCTTCATCAGCTTTTTGAACGAGCCCTCGTAAGGTTCAGTGCCCTCGCCGGATTCCATGGCGCTCATGGCTGCTTCAAAGAGGGCGGCGTCGTCGCCGGTGCTTTCCTCTTTCGCTACAGCCTTAGGTTTGGCGGCGGGTATCGGCGCAGCTTCTTCCCTGGTCTCAGACCCGTTTAGGGACTCAGCTTCGGCCGAATTCTCACTGGCGTGGGGTTCGTCTTGCGATGGGGAAACCATCGTGGTTGTATCGGACGCCTGCTTGCCGATCTCGGCTGGCTTGGGGGTTTCCTCTCCCACGGGCGTCTGGTTATCGTCGATCATCATGTTTACGGTGTTCTTTCTTCGCTCCAAGTAAGTTGGGGATATGCTACCAGAAATTGAGCCTTACTCCTAGGTTTCGCGCATCAATCCGGGTGTCTAATCCGTATTAGACGGTCCATTGGGACACCGCGCCTATGGCTTCCACTCTACAAGTACAATCGCCCCGTGCGCAGAGCGGTCGTAGACGTCGGGTCAAATTCGGTTCTCTTGCTGGTTGAACACCATGATGGCACGCAATGGTCGACGATCTTCGAATCGACGGACGTCACGTCCCTTGGAGAAAACACAAAAAGAACCGGGATCCTAAGTCGAGAAGGCATCTCCAAAACTCTGGCCGCTTTAAAGACGGCGTTCACGAAAGCTAGAGAACTGGGCGTCGTAGATATCCGGGCCGCCGTAACCATGGCCGGACGCATAGCCCGAAACTCCGACGATTTCATCGCAGCAGCTGCATCTCAGGGTACGCCAGTATTCATCCTTTCCGGCGACGACGAAGCAGAACTGGGCTTCCGTGCGGTCGCGAGCGACCCCTCGCTTTCGAAGTCGCCACGGATATCCATCATCGATGTGGGAGGGCAGAGCACCGAGTTGACAACGGCCGACATGGCCGCCGGCGGCTGGAATGTTAGGTTCCGCCGAAGTTATCCGGTGGGAACTCTCGCGCTTCTGGGCAGCACGTTGAGCGACGAGCGTCCGGACGGCATGGCCAGACTGCGCGCGTGTCGAGAAATCGACGAGATCGTCGGGCTTTGCTACTTGCCTGGCCAAGGGGGTCGCGCAATCGTTTTGGGGGCGACCGGAACAAATCTGATCTCCATACGCGAGCGGATGGTGAGGTGGGAACCAGGCAGGGTCAACGGTGCGACGCTGACCTACGAGGAGATCAGCAAGGAGTCTGAGAGACTCTTCTCTATGACCTTCGCCCAAAGATCCCAAATTGTCGGCATTGAAAAGGGACGCGCGAACACTCTGCCGATCGGCGCATTGATCCTAGAGCGCTATCTGTTCGCGCTTCGCGAGGAGAAATGCGCTGTAAGCGTGCGTGGATGGAGGCACGCTCTTCTGGAACAAGGCCTTCCCCACGGGGAGTCCTTGAACCGATGATTCCAGAGGATTCATCTGTACGCAAAGATGTTCAACCATCTCTCGCCGAAGGAACGCTTGGGCTATGCGGGAATCGTCGGCCTCCTCCTGTTTGGAGCGGGGTTTGTCGGCGCTCAACGATTGCGGAAGCCTGCGCCCATTATTTTCGAAACTCCCGTTCCACAGGCGGCACCCATGCTTGCAGCTCCAAAGATGGACGTGCAGAAACCTTCCACCGCTCCATCTCCGCAACCAGTTCGAACGTCCAAAATCCTTGCCGCACCAGGGTCGGTGTCATTGAATCATGCAACCTCGACGGAATTGCAAACGCTTCCCGGTGTCGGGCCTGCCACCGCCCAGAAAATTGTGGATTTCCGAAGCGAGAACCAAGGGTTCCACTCGATCGAAGAGCTTCGTCACGTCAAAGGGATCGGCGTGAAGAAACTTGCGGCCATGCGCAAATATTTGAAGCTGTAGCCGGTTAAGGGAAACGCTCCAGAATGAGTTCGCCCTTCGCCGCTCCCGCACCCCTGCCACTCGGGCCGAGGCTGTAAACGCTAAACCCTTTGTCCTGTCGCTCGTACCTCAGCGGTCCCCCCGCATAGGGATCAATCATTTCGGGGTCTCTAACGTCCAGCGAGGCAGGCAACTTGCCAGTGCGAAGACGCTCGGCGAGAATCCAGAGGAAGGCGTGCGCGGCCCTTTTGCTGGCGAGCTTCCAGCGAAGTAAGTGCTCGGTGTCTATGATCCTTTGCCAAACTTCATCGGTGCTCATGTATTGGCGATACAATTCCGCTGCAGCCGACGAATCATTGTTCTCCGCTCTCACGGGAACAAGCAGAGCCTCCTCGCACTTCACGAAATCATCCCCGTGTTCGGGCCAAGCCTTCCAAGCCTGCCGCACTCCATGGACGAACCTCGATTGCAACCCGGCGACCAGGGGTTGGGCACTTTGGCTACCCATCTTACAGACCAAGTCGAAGGTCTGCCGCTGAACCTTATCTTCGGAGAGGGGCCCATCGCAAGCCGTCGCCCGTGAAAAGCGATCGAGCTGTTCGACGATCTCGATTCCGAACATCGTGCGACCGTTCGGAGGCTGGGGCAAGCCTTCAAGAGTCGCTTGAGCCTGTGACAGTGTCTGAGCACTCTCAGGATTCGCTCGAGCAACCGCGCAGACCGCGCTGTCAATCGCCCTAAGCGTCCCAATGCCAAGGAGCGCCGAAGAAAGCCGGCCCTGATTCAGTAGATGGCCGGCGCGTTTGCCGTGCAGAGCAGCCGTCGCCAAACCCGCGCCTGAGGTGGGAGCGAAAAGGATCGCCCCCTTCAAGAAACCCTTGTTGAGCGCATACATCGGAGCCGACCACGGTGGCACTTCATCGGGAGACTTTGGCGACGGGAAGTAGCAGTCGTGCTTGGACGCCCCTTTCTCGACCAGGGCGAGTATTGGCTTAAACGCTTCCACCTCCTTCAAAGCTTGCGCTTTTTCCTGGGTACCCGATGCGCCCCCAAAATATGCTTCCAGCGCCTTATGCGAAGGTTTGAGTTTTTCGTACAGGATCGCAGCTCGCGAATACTCGACGGCGCCGTTGTCCGCATCACTTGAAGGAGCTTTGTCCCCAAGGTCCTCACGGTTGAGTGGAATTCCATCTTTCGCCGCACCCGCCATCTCGGACTTGAGGTTGTCCGCGGGTTCGTTAAACTGCTTGCTGAACTTGAGCAACACCCCCATGCAGCACACACATGTGGAGGTGACTGTGATCAGCAGCGTCCAAACCCAGCGCGGCACTTTTGGAGTGGTCTGCACTTCCTAAGCATAGCGGAGCGCCAGGATAGACGAATCAAGCTTTTCGGTCGAACCGTTCCGAATGATTCGCCGAACCGTAGGAGTAGATAGACTCAAGGTGCCGCATGCGTCGAACATATAACCCCGCTCAACTTGAAGACCGGCTCGCCAAACTTTCATGGGCCGCGGTGGCGAGGCTCTTAAGACTTGCCGCGCCCTACAAAGCGATCCTGATTGCTGGAGGCTTGCTCACGCTCATCAGTTCGGCCGTCACCCTAGCGTTGCCGCTCGTCGCGCGAAGGGCTTTGGATCACGTGCTCGCAACGAAAGCGGTTCACGATCTGGATCGGATGGCCCTCATCATTGTGGGCTTGATCGTCGTCTCAGCCGCAATCCGCTTCGTCCAGAACATTCTTGTAATGTATGCCGCGAACCGAATGACGACCACAATCCGACAAGATCTCTTTGAACATTTGCAGCGATTGCCGGTTGCATATTTCGACCGAACGCGTTCAGGCGATCTTGCCTCGCACCTCAGCAACGACGTGTCGTTGATGCAATCGACTCTGACCAGCGACATCGTGAACCTCGCTAGCAATTTAGCAACCCTGTTTGGCGGCATTGCGATCGCTGTCTATATCGACTGGAAACTGACGCTGGTCGTCGTCGCATTGCTGGCCTTTGTGATGCTGAACTTCGTCGTGTTCGGAAGGATGCTTCGCAAGCTTACGCGGGCCGCTCTGGATGCGTTGAGCGACGCTATGGGCGCGATGACCGAGGCGATGGCGAACATTCGGCTCGTAAAGGCATTTGCGCGAGAACGCTACGAGGCGGAGCGCGCCTCAGAAAAGCTTGAAAAGGTGTACGGGCTGAACATGCGAAGTTCGGTGTGGGAGAGCCTCATGGGTTCGGTCGCATTTGTGGGTTTCGTCCTGTTACTCGTCGGCGTGATGTGGTTCGGCGGGCGCAACGTCATTTCCGGCGGCCTTTCCGTGGGCTCTCTTGCCGCATTCTTCTTAACGGTGACTCTCATCAGCGGGCCAATGGGATCGCTTGCATCGCTATACACCCGACTTCAGCGGGCCGTCGGTGCGGCAGACCGAGTTTTCGCCATCATGGATGAACAACCCGAAGCGCCCGATTCGCCTTTGGCAACCGAATTTCCGAGCGGTCGTGCCTCCGTCACGTTCGAGAAAGTGGACTTCTCTTACACGGGCGATCTTCCAGTTCTCGCGGGCTTCTCATTGAACATCCCCGAGGGCAAAGTGACGGCATTGGTGGGCAAAAGTGGGGCTGGGAAGACCACCGTAGCATCCCTCCTCTTCCGGTTGTACGAACCGCAAGGCGGGGACATTTTGATCGACGGTGTGCCCATTCGCAACGTCAAACGCGATAGCCTTCGAGAGAACATTGGACTCGTTCCCCAAGAGCCGATCCTTTTCAACGGCACGATTCGAGAGAACATACGATATGGACGCCTGAACGCATCCGATGCAGAGGTTGAAAAGGCGGCCGATGACGCCAACGTTAGGGAGTTCGTGCAAGGCTTTCCTGAAGGGTACGAAACGACGGTCGGTGAACGGGGAATCACCCTTTCGGGCGGCCAGCGCCAGCGGGTAGCCATCGCCAGGGCGTTGTTGAAAGATCCGCGGATATTGGTTCTGGATGAAGCCACTTCGTCACTCGACAGCCGCTCGGAAACGTTGGTTCGCCAAGCCCTCGACCGCTTGATGAAGGGCCGTACAACCCTCGTCATCGCCCACCGCCTGACAACGGTCAAGAACGCGAATCAGATCGCTGTCGTCGACGACGGTCGCGTGTCGGAACTGGGCGATCACGATGAGCTCCTGGCCCGCAAGGGCCTTTACGCGGAACTGAACAACCTTCTCCTTGCGGGAATGAAATATGGCTTTAGAACTTAGACCCTTATGCGAGAGGTGCGCTGCCCCAACGCCACCCGGGGGACCCGCTTACATTTGCTCCTACGAGTGCACATTTTGCGAACCTTGTGCCGAGGAGATGGAGCGCATTTGCCCAAACTGTGGTGGTGAGCTTGTTCCTCGTCCGCGACGCAAGAGCGACTGACTGAAAACGGCCCGTCGGGCTACCATAGAGCCTATCATGGCCACTTCGAGCGAATCCCTCACCGCCAGAGCGACGTGGAAAGCCCTCCTCGCGCATTCGACTATGGTGCGGCTGCTGCACTTACGTGAACTCTTGTCAGTGGATCCTGAACCGGGGTT
>CAZUCK010000015.1:0-47009 GCA_964619505.1 uncultured Fimbriimonas sp.
GATGGCAAATACATTGCCTTCACGTTTAGAGAGCGGCACAAGGATTGGACCGAGAAAGCAAAGAAGGAACGTGACGAGAAGGGGTTAAGTACGCCAGCGCGTGAGCTCGACAACATTTGGTACAGGCTGGACGGTGACGGTTACTTCCTGATGCAGCGTCATTCCGTTCATATTGTCGACGTCGCTTCGGGCAAGCAACGCAAGCTTTATGACGCGGCGACCTTTGACCAGTACTCCTACGACTGGTCACCAGACTCCAAAGAACTCGCAATCGCCCACAGCATCGCGAAACTGCCTCTGGCAGACAAGACCAATGTGCAGATGTTTCGCGTCACTTTGAAAGGCGAAGCCAAGAAGCTGAAGGGCCTGCCAAATGGAGGCATGTCGGCCGTGTGCTGGTCACCTGACGGCAAATGGATCGCCTGGGCAGGTTACGAGAAGGCTGATAGTGGCTGGGAAGTCCGCAACGAGCAATTATTTGTCGCCCCCGCCGAAGGTGGAAGCTTTAGGTGCCTCACGGACAAGACTGATTACTGCATGGCCGCTGGCACCCTGGGAGACTCGAAGGAGGCTGCTTTCGATGCAAGTGTTCGCTGGGCGTTAGATTCGAAGTCACTCTTGGTGGAGGTCGGTTGGCACGGTGAGGTTCAACTGGGACGTGTGGACCTTGCCAAAGGGGGAGTCGAATTCCTCACGAGCGGCAAGTCACTTATCTGCGTGGGCAATATCGCCAACGACGGGAAAATTGCGTGCACTTTCGGCGATGCGGTCACGCTGCCCGAAGTGGGTTACATCGAAGTAAAGGGCAGTAAAGGTTCGGTGAAAGCGCTCACCCACTTTAACCAAACATGGCACGCAGGACTGAAGGTTGCTGAACCGGAAGAATTCTGGCTCGACACCCCCGACGGAACGAAGCTGCATGGTTGGGTGATGAAGCCGATCGACTACAAGACACCCAAGAAATATCCTGCGATCCTGCAGGTTCATGGTGGCCCGCATGCGCAATACGGATGGACATTTTTCCACGAACTACAGGTTCAGGCCGCGGCAGGCTACGTTGTCGTTTACACAAACCCACGTGGCTCAAAAGGGTACGGTGAGGCGCATACCGCCGCCATCTTCGGAAGCTGGGGCGACAAGGATTGGCAAGATATCCAAACCGTCACACGATGGATGCAGCATCAGCCCTACATTAATGCGGGCCAAATGGCAGTGATGGGTGGGAGTTATGGTGGCTACATGACCAACTGGGTCGTGGGGCATTGCAAGGACTTCAAAACCGCGATCACCGATCGATGCGTATCGAACATGGTTTCGATGGCAGGTAGCTCCGATTTCCCGCACCAACCCAACACCTATTGGAAGGGGAACCCGTGGGGAGATCTGGACAGCATCAAGCACTTGTGGCACCAGTCGCCCATCGCCTATTTCGACAAGGTCGACACTCCCATGCTCATCATTCACAGTGAAGGGGACCTTCGATGCAACATCGAGCAGAGCGAGCAGGTTTTTGCAGCGCTGCAGCAACGGGGAATTGAATCACGTTTCGTGCGTTATCCACAGTCGACCTTTCATGGCTTGAGTCGGTCGGGCCCGCCCGATCTGAGGCTCCACCGTTTGGGAGAGATCATCAGGTGGCTCGACCGATTTCTCAAATAAGCGCGGATCCGGTGTTGAATTGATACCGCAAGTTCGAACACCGATCCGCCTCATCACCCGGTAACGCGGATCGTTGATTCTTGCGTATTGCTCACATGAGCCTATTCGCTGTTTCCATCGTCGTAGCCGCCGCAATGCCATTCGTCCGCGCAGACGAGCCCAACAAGCAACTCGACTTTTGGGTCGGCGATTGGAAATGTGAAGGCAAGACTCGAAACGGTCCAGGCAAGGACGAGTGGACCGACACTTCGGCCGAAAATCACATTGATCGCGGATTCAAAGATCACGTCATCCAGGAGCATTTCGCCATGGATGGTCTCAATGGTTTCAGTATTTCTGTCTACGATCAGAACGCAAAGTTGTGGCGACAAACATGGGTGGACGACAACGGTGGGTACATCGCTCTCACTGGTGGGGTGAAGGACGGCAAGATGACCTTGGTCACCCTGCCGATGCCCAAACGGCCAGGCATTTTTAGCCGAATGGTGTTCGACAACGTCAAGGCGGACTCGTTCGACTGGAACTGGGAGAAGTCAACAGACGACGGAAAGACGTGGGAGCTCGCTTGGCATCTACATTACACCCGTAAGAAATGACGCGGCTTTCAAATGAAAGAGCCCACGACCTTTCGGGTCGCGGGCTCTATCTCTTGACGAGTGGTGCTTAGAGACCGGAAACGCCATGGGGCGATCCGACGCCCGTGACGAAGTCCCATCCGGCTGCGCAGCTGAAGCTGCCTGCAGAACCGCTCGTGATGTCGCGGAAGTTCGCGCCGCCTAGTCCTGCATAGATCGCGGTGTTCTGAGCGTTCGAACTCGAGTAGAAGTGGCCCGCGATGTTGGCCATGCCAGCCATGCAGGGCGACGAGACACTTGTGCCTCCGAACTGGTACCAACCGCCGTTCCAATAGACCGCCACACCCGTGTTCGGGTCGGCGTCAGAAGAGACATCTGGGATGCCGCGCTTGGTGCCCAGCAGGGCGATGCCGTTCTGGAAGGCCGGTTTGGCTTCATAGGAACTGGGTCCACCGCCGCTTCCGCTCCAACCCGTTTCGCCCAGCCAATTGCCAGCGGCGTCAACATTGAGGCTCGTTCCACCGACTGCCACTACGAACGGCGAAGCCGCAGGATACTGCTGCTTGCCTCCGTTGTCGCCTGAGGAGACAAAGGTCACGATGCCGGCATGTTGGAAATATCCGTCGCTGCCAGACTCGTTCGAAGACTCGCCGCCGCCCCAACTGTTCGAGATCTCCTTGACATTGGGAAGGCTAGCCGCCACGTTCTGAGACGTGTACAGATAGTTGCCCGTATTGCTCTGAGCCTCGACCAAGACTATCTTGGCGTTGGGCGCCATGGCATGGGCCCACTCGATGTCGAGAGCCGCTTCCTGGCTCCAACCGGCGTTGTTTCTGGGCTTCTTGCCGCTTCCATAAACAACCTGGAAGACCGTGTTTGAAGCGGCCAATGCGTTTGTGGAAGTTTCCTGAGGCAAACCATAGGTCTGCGAGAAGAAGTTGAAGTCAGCCAAGGCGTTTGGATAGTCGAACGCGTCCACAAGAACGATCGTCCCTGAGCCACCAGAACTGGGAACGCCGTATGCCGTTCTGAGCTGCTGGGGTGATAGTGGGTAGATTCCCGCGTTGGGCACGATGCCCTTCTTGTCGAGGATCAGATGGTTCGTGTGCATCTCTCCCGCCCGTTGAATTGACGAGTCTGGAATGATGATGTTGCCGCTGACCTGGTTCGACGCAACGTTGGCCGAAGCGGCGGGTGCTCCCGAATCCATTCCTGTTCCACCACAGCCCGACAAAACGATGGCCGCGAGCAACGCGCCCGAAGACGCACATATTAGTTTTTTCAAGTTCTCCTAACCTCCATATGCAAGCAACTTTGCGAAATCCTAGTAAGATCGCGCATCGAGACGGGGCCCGTCGATACGACGGCTCCCAGACCCAACACCACGCATTATAAGCCAAAAAACAATTGCCCCCAAGTGCAATTGACAGTTTTGTCCCGGTTTCAATGCTGGATTTCGTACTGTTTCAGCCCATTTGGTACGGAGCGGAAAGTGTAAACAAAAGCCCCCGGCCATGTGGCAAGGGGCTTCTAGAGTCACGTGATCGCCCTGTCTTTACAAACCGGCGATACCGTTGGGCGCGCCGACGCCCGTCACGAAGTCCCAACCGGCTCCGCAGCTGAAGGTTCCGGCCGTGCCGCTCGTGATGTCACGGAAGTTCGCTCCGCCAAGACCCGCGTAGATCGCGGTGTTCTGTGCATTCGAACTGCTGTAGAAATGGCCCGCGTTGTTCGTCATGCCGGCAAGGCAAGGACACGCAACGCTGGTGCCTCCGAACTGGTACCAAGAGCCAGCGATGTAGACGGCCACGCCTGTGTTCGGGTCGGCGTCAGAAGAGACGTCGGGGATGCCGCGCTTGGAACTCAAGAGAGAGATTCCGTTCTGGAATGCTGGCTTAGGCTCGTAGGAGCTTGGTCCACCGCCGCTTCCGCTCCAACCCGTCTCGCCGAGCCAGTTGCCCGCTGCGTCGACGTTGAGCGAAGTGCCGCCTGCAGCGACGACGTAGGGCGAAGCCGCAGGATACTGCTGCTTGCCGCCGTTGTCACCCGAGGACACGAACGTCACGATTCCAGCGTGCTGGAAGTAAACGTCGTTGGCCGCTTCTCCGGAAGCCTCGCCGCCGCCCCAACTGTTGGAGATTTCCTTGCAGTTTGGCTGGCTCGCGGCTGTGTTCTGGGACGTGTACAGGTAGTTGCCTGTGTTGCTTTGGGCTTCGATCAAAACGATCTTGGCGTTAGGTGCCATGGCGTGAGCCCACTCAATGTCGAGGGCCTCTTCCTGGTTCCATCCGCTGTTGCTTCGTGGTTTCTTGCCATTGCCGTAAACGACCTGGAAGACCTGGTTGGTCGAAGCCGTAACGTTGGTCGACGTCTCCCGAGGCAAGCCGTAAGTCGCCGCGAAGAAGTTGAAGTCGGCCAAAGCAGTCGGATAGTCGAAAGCATCGACGATGCAGATGGTGCCCGATCCACCCGAGCTGGGAACGCTGTAAGCCGTTCTCAGTTGCTGGGGAGAAAGTGGATAAACCCCTGCGTTCGGGACGATGCCGCCCGGCCGGTCAAAGATCAAGTGGTTCGTGTGCATCTGTCCGGCTCGCTCGATGGACGAGTCTGGGACGACGATGTTGCCGCTTACTTGGTTGGACGCAATTTTGCTCGACGCTGCGGGGGCAGCCGAGTCGGTTCCCATACCTCCGCAACCAGACAAGACGACAGCAGCTAACAGTGCGCCCGAGGACGCAACAATCAATTTATTCAAGATTCCCTACCTCCAAAGTTGTGGCCGAAGACTTGCGCTCCGGTCCACATCGCCAACCCTGCTAACAATGAGGGGATTAACAGGTTGAGACGCAGTATAAGGCAGGCAACCTGGTTGACCAACGGCAATTCTGTCGGAATGTTATCGGTGCTGACGGAAAAATGCTTTGGTCAATTCGTACATAAGCATCTTAGGTCGGAACATGGCTCAAGCGACTTAGCGTGGACCGCTACTTCGAACGAGAGCCGACCGACAGTTTCGGTACAACAGCAGGTCATAGGCGATCTTAAGTCCGCCCGCGACGAAGAAGGGTGCGGCCAAGGTCGCTGAGGTGGCGAGCAAAGGCAGCGCCAGAATGGGCGCCATCGACGCGCCAAGAGTCCGCGCAACTCCGGTCACACCCGCCGCCGCCGATCGCTCTCCGGGTGGGACGACCTGCATCACGTACGATTGCCGCGTTGGGACGTCCATTTGCGAAAGGGCGAATCGAAGGAACAGCATCGCGATGGCAAGCCACTCGGTAGGCATGAGCGGGACGAGGATCAACAAGACGTTTGACGGCAGGTGCGTAAACACCATTGTGTTGACGAGACCGAATCGGGTCGCGAGCCGGGCTGCCGCCAGCGCAGAAAAACCTGCAAGCAAATTAGCGCCGAAAATAATCCCACCCAGCACGGCCTCATGGGTGCCAAATTGGAGGTGGAACCAGTAGGCGATGACGCTTTGGAGGACGAACGCGCCCCCAAACGCATCCATGGCAAAGAGACCCGATAACCGAAAAACAACACCTCGAGACTGTTGGAGCCCGAGACTGAATCTCGACTGGGTTGCCACCGGCGGGTGCGATGTTTCGACGGAGGAGCTAAGACGCGAAAACAAAGTGGCCAAAATCAAGCCTACCGCTGCGTAGCCGAGGAGCGCGAAACGGTAGCTGTCAACTTGCGCGAAACCGCGATTCTGCAACGCCTGGGTCGCGAACCCACCCATCAGGGCACCCAAGGCGGCTGCGATAGAACCAACCAAGGTGTACCACGCAAAGACGACGGTTCGGTTCTCGTTTGTGAGACCCTCGGAAAGGCCCGCCTGTTCAACCGGAAGAAACGGGCCGACTTCGCCCCCACTCGGACTAATGACGCCGATGGTCGCTGCCACAAGCAGCGGCCAAAATGTGCCGCTGAGCGCAAAGATGAGTCCCGCGGCAACGACCAGAAGCGACCCGATGAAGAGAGTCTTCTTCCGGCCGAAACGGTCCGCCCTTGTCGTCAACCAGAGCGAAACTGCGGTGTCGCCGACAAGGGTCAGGGTGAGCAGAAAGCCGATCTCCTGAGGCGAAAGTCGAACTGCCACGAGGTAGAGAACAAGCACGACTGAGAGCATCCCGTAGCCGAACAACCTCACAATGCGTGCGGCAAAGAGAATCTGGCCGTCCAAACCCAAGGTTTCCCGGGCCAGCAAAATCAAGCCGAGCTACCCAGTTTGATCACTCAGTTGCCTCCAGAAGTACCTGCGCTCGACACGAGTGAGGGAGAAACGCGTAGAGCTTTCCGCGCTGCGAATCGAAACCAAACGTGTGGGCACCCCTTTCCGTGGTCGCCTCACCCCGTGAGCTCAAATCCTTCAGCGCAAACGACTGAATCACCCCAGGATCCCCGATGGCGACGTAAACCAGCCCCTTATTGGGCGAGGCAAAAATCACGTCAGGAACTCCCGCAAGCTTTGCCTCGGCCACTATTTCGCCGCTCGTCTTATCAACTTTGTAGAGGTCACCGGAGTCACACGCATCGAAGAGGTAGTCGCCATCGAGGTCTAGCCCATGGGCTCCGTCGCCGGGAAGGAGATGTGAACCCAGCTGAGTGAGCGGGTCGGTGGCGTCAAAAACCAAGATGGAAGATGGTTCACGCAGGTTCGCGAAAAACCGATCTGTGATGGGATCGTAGATGCACCATCTCGTCTTGCTTGGCACTGCCACGTCACCCAACCATAGGGATTTAGCCACATCCACGAAGCTGATGGATGCCTCGTTGGTTGCCTCCAACTTTCCCACATTGGCGGCAAGTAGCAGCTTTGCCCTTGGGGCATAGGCCAAGCCGTTCGGGCGTCCGCCGATCTGGATCGTCACCCGACGTTCTGGAGAGGAAACAGGGAACCAGCTGACGGATTGCTCGCCACGATTCGAGGTGAAGACGAGGTCCTGCTCATTACATACAAGGGCACCCGCGACCCCTGGGAAATCAAGCACCGTCTCCTCGAAAACGTCTCGGCTTGTGTCTATGATTTCAACCGAATCATTGCACGTATGGGCTACATAGAGTCGCCCGGATTTCAGGTGAACGGCCGCGTGATCGAACCCACCTTCCTTTCGATGGCCGGGTAAGTCGATATACCCCAACGTTTTCAGAAGCATGGAGTCCTCATCCTCCCTCTTTGAGCGCTACGATCAGTCCATCCATAAAGCGAAATCCCAGATCTAGTGCTTCGTCGTCACTCTCACAAGCGGCTCGAATCGCCCTAAAAGCCAGATCGATACCTGCGCTTTCAAGGGTTAGGTCCGCGTCAGTCACGATGTCAGCGCCGTGGATGATCTTTGCCAGACGAGAAATCACCGGGTCGCTTATGGCAAAGCGTTTTACAAGCGTTTCGAAGGTACAGTCGTCGCCGTGATGCCCGAGCTCAACGCCGTGCATGTCGAAGGCGATTGCGCCATGAGCCGGCACCTGACCGTCGACAAATTCAAACGACGCCTCGTGATCGACGAATCGCTTAATGAGCCAGGCGCTCGCTATGCGATCCACGTGGACGTTCTTCCGCGTGCAGTACCTCATTTGGAGCCTCGTGTCAGCGCAGTGACGGCTTCGTTTGCGTCTTTGAATCGCTGCCTGACGGCCCCATCGGCGCCGCTTGGAAAGTAGTCCGTTTTGAAGACCCGTAGGAAGGTCAAATGTGTTTTCTTGATCTCATCTTCGATCAGGCAGACGCGTTCGAGACCGACTGCTTCTTCGAGAGAGTCGATCAGAACGTTCAGGGCATCGGTAACATCCGCATACTTCTGCGCGCTGGCTTCTTGAAATCGCCTAACCAACTTTTCATCTTCGCCGGGAATCAGCGCTTGTCCTCGCAATAGGTTGAAGCTGCCCCCTTGCTCCGCGATGAATGACGCAACGTAGCCTAAATTTTCCTCCAAGTCGTCTCGCGTGGGAAGCGCTGCGACTCCATCCTGTAGGTAAACCGCCCCAAGCGCTTGAAGCTTTCGCCAGACGTTTAACCGATATTTCGTCGGGTGCGACGGAAGCTTGTAAACGAGCAAGGTCCAAGTGAGTTCCTTCATTGGCTATGTCCATTGCAAACGTTGGGAAAGGGAGGTTGCCCGGCGAACAATCACAGATCTCCGGCCGCAGTCTTTTGCCCCCAGGCGTAGAGCGCATCGTACATCGGCGTTTCCAACTCTATCTTCTTATGGTCGTCCAGGCCGTGAACGATCGCGAATCCGTAGGCTATGGCCTTGAGCCCTCGACCCTGCGGGGACGTATCGATGTCCGCAGAAACGTCTGCCGCATGGACGATCTTCGCCACCTCGACGAGCCCGGGGTCGTTCATCAAACCGTATTTGACCATGATGCTCTCGAAAGAACAACGGCCTTCCACATGGCCCAACTCGACATCCGGAACATCGTAGGGAATTGCGCCCTCGCGCTCCGCCACCGTCATCACTTGGTCGCGGGCGACATACAAGAACTCAGCGTCCTTGTCTACGAATCGTTTGATCAGCCATGGGCAGGCGATCCTATCGACGTTTGCATTTTCCCGTGTGATCCATTTCATGCAGGTAGTATGAAACGACTGTTACATTTTAGTCAAGCTGTGCCTCCGTTCAGTCGTCGTACAAGGGCACTAAAGTTGCCTGCTGACAGGATTGCCTGTTTCTTGAAGCACCGATGCTGAATCATCGGTTTGGCCCGCGATTTGCGATGGACCCTTTGTGTAAGGCAATCCTCCTCCAGAATCCAAAATCCCTTCCTTTCCTTCGGGAGCGGCCCCCATCCGGGCCGCTCCCACTCTTTTTGTGAGTTATCCGCGGGCATGACGGAGGGCCAAAATTTGACAACCTGGAGCAACGCCCATGCATCGCCGTGGCATTCATCGCACTCAGTTCGTGAACTTGTAACCATCGAAGCAAGTCACCTCGCAAGTAGTTTCGCACGCTCCTTCCCCAAGATCGTCTTATTCAAGATCCTGGCCCTGGCGGCATCCGGCAAGGCGGCGATTATGGTTGGAATCACGTCGTGCAGCGCAGGCGAGAGCGTTTGGCTCAGACCATCGATGATGTCTGCGGCGTGAGGGTAGTCGCGGTCGTTGTCTTTCAAGGTTGCTCCCCATGCGGCCGCACCCTGGGTGACGAATGTTGCAAGGGCTTCGGGCGAAATATCTGCCAAGGTTTGGATGAACCAAATTGTCGCATCCCTGGAACCAAACGCATCGAATACAAATCGCGGCTCCAGCAACGTTCGAAAGGGGGCCACCGTGAGGTCAACGAACCCCTCGTGAGCCACCTCATACAAGCATTTCACATACATCCCAGGTGGTACCCCGGGGATCAAGCGGTTGTTGATTTGTTCCAGCGTGGAGTGGTTCTCATAAATCCAAAGTCGGGCTTGATCCCAAGGGCCATGGACGTTCTCCCACTCCGCTGTCAGCGCCAGCCTCCGCAGGACCGGATCTCGGTTGGGGGCCGCGTGATACTTAACACTGTGGTTGGGTTGTTTCTTATCGATCTCCAAGCAGGCGACAGGCAGCTGGCCGACGTGGGCCGAGCCGGCTGACGGTCCTTCAAGCAACCTACCGCCAAGATCCAACACGGTTCCATAGACCGTCACCATCTCCTGGTAGCTGGGATCGTCTGGAATGAAGGTCTCGCCGCCGGGGAAGTAGATCACGACACCATCATCGACTTCCTCGTAATCCATCGTGTTGAGATCGACGCCCGTGAGCGTTCCCTTGAGCGGTGTGAAAGGACTGATTCCCGACACCAAGTAGCGAATTCCCGAGTCGGGAACGGCTTCGGTCGGCGTCTTCTTTGGATTGAAAATGCTCCTCAATTTTTCGTCGAAGACGCAATAACAATCGGTGAAACTGCCTTGCTGCCAAGGCTTGCTGACGTCCGGCTGGAATAATGTGGCCACCTCAACGGTCGATTCTCTGGCCTCGCCTGTTGGCGGCTTGCCATCGGTTCGAGTCGAGGACTCGATTCTCAGATGCATCACCAGCTTGTACTGGTGGTATCCGAATCGTCGGTATGCGGCTCCACAAGGCTTTGAAAAATGGTCTGAAGGGATCCGGCTGTAGGTCTGGGCAAAGCTGGCAAGAAATTCGCGCAGGTTGCCTGCAACCGCAGCTTGTGAGGGTGCCCAAACGCCTGATCCTGGCCACAACTTCTCGATGTCCGTACCGATCTGATCAAAAACGGGCCAGTTGATCTTATAGTAAGCGTGGAGAAAATCCATGCCGTGCAAAATGTCGCAGGGCTTATCGCAACTGAAGTCGCATGAGGCGTGATCTGAGTGCTTGCGACCCAAGCAGTCGGAGTAGCACCATTGAATGATGCCGCCGTTGGTGACGCCCGTGTCGACCAATTCCACACTGCTCGTGACTTTGCTCTCGATCGTGTAGTTGCCGTTCGGACCCGAGCCGGAGATCGTCCTCACGGTGGTCTGGGCGCCCGGCAACGCAACCGGCGGCGTGAAGCCGATTCCGCCTGATGGTGGAGCCGGAACTTGAGGTTG
Source organism: uncultured Fimbriimonas sp. (assembly GCA_964619505.1). GTDB lineage: Bacteria > Armatimonadota > Fimbriimonadia > Fimbriimonadales > Fimbriimonadaceae > JBBQMJ01. The sequence goes on from CAZUCK010000015.1 coordinate 10,767, forward strand.
TGGCGCCGCGATGGGTTTGGTCGGCTGGCTCGGACCGATGGTTGCAAGCGGCTGTACTGGCTTGACCGGTTCTGAGGTCGGTACGGGGACCACGGGCTCTGACGGCGACGGGATGATCCCCTTTGGAGGGTCAGGCTGCGCCGGCGCTACAGGCCGGACGGGGAAGTTGTAGTCCTCAATCTTGTCAAGCTTCTTTTGGACGTCGTCCCCGTTGGTCACCTTGCCATCTTCATCGAACTCGTATCGCAGGCGCTCGTCGACTTTGGGGCATTTGATCTCCTTGCCAATCTTGCCTTCCGCGTACCACTTTTGGCAGAGGTTATTGAGGTCATCGGCGACTTTATCGGGATCGACTTGGTTCCAAAGCCCAAAGGCGTCATGGGTGTATGGAAGGCACATGGCGTCGATGAGAAAACCGGGCACGTCAGCAGGAACGTCCATCGTCTGGTGGCCGATCGAGCGATTGAACTCCTGCGCCTGCGCCAACTTCTCCTTGGCCATTTCGCGCGCTCGTTCTTTGTCGTAGGGAACGCGGTCAGGCTGGGCCAGATCTTTGGCATGGCCGAAGGTCGGGCCGTAAGGCTCCCAATTCTCGCCAATGCCGTGTCCTTGCCGATGTCCCCACGAATCCTCTTGGTAGTGGAAGTACTGGCCCAACTGGACGAGGTCCTTGCTCGCCATCGCCCGATTCCACAATTGCTCCTTTCGCTTAAGAACAGCGTCCTTGCTGTCGTCGAGCGCGTGCCATTTGGGATTGTGTGAGCTGTTGAAACTGGGGTCCGTGTTTCCGCAGTCATCGACGTTTTGGTCTGCACTCGCAATGATGAGGGCGTCTTTGTGTGAAAAGCAGGCGAGTCTCATCAACACGTAGGTGAGGGAGAAGTGGGTGTCGTGTTCATAAAAGAAGCGGCGAGCGACGGGCGTATAGGCGGTTTGCCCGACGGTGGCCGTTACGAGCAGCGCGCTCAACGCGAGAACACATTTCAAGCCTTTCACGACTATCAGATTTTGACGTATCTGGCCGCGAATCCTGCAACCCGGCGAACGCAGTTCTTTACTCCGGCTCAATCCCGAGTTGGGTCGTCGGCGGGCAACGCGTCGCAAGCCCAGTCGCGCGTTTTCCATTCGGGAATTGGCGGCTTGATGCCGTCTTTGGGGATGAATCGCGACATCTCTTCGATGCGCATCTTTGGGATGTACCGCGGGCAATTGGGAAACGCCTCTCGGACCCGTACGCGCACGACCTGTTTGGCGCCAAAATAGTGCCCGAGAAGCGGATCGTTTGGATGGATCGACGCCTCCCCATTCACCCGAAACCGCTCCTGCTTTTCGAAATCTATGAAGAGCAGCCCCACGTGGTGGCTTGACTGGACGTTGCCCATGGAGAGGAACATACCGTTTCCGTTGTAGTCGGGGAATGCAAGCGTGCAAGGGTCAAGGACCTGGACGAATCCCCGCGGCCCACCCTTGAACGAGCAGTTTGGCCGCCCGTTCTCATCCACGGTGGCGAGAAAGAACATGATCTGGCTCTCGATGAAGCCCTTGTCGTACTCGTCAAGCTGGGTTTGCGAAAGCTTCTCCACAATCTTGTCGGCGATCCGCTCGGAATCGAACTGCCGCTGCATCTTGCGCTGGCCTTCGGTGTAAAACGTCGACATGGCGGCATTATACGGCGGCTCCTTTTCGAGCCGCGATCCCGAGTGCAGTCGAGGAATCGTGATCGGACTGATAGCCACCAATTCAAGTGGGGGTCCTCCGGAGCTCATCGTATACCTCCAAATATGGGCCTCACGAAGCAGCCGGGCGGGATTCCTCTTGGCTGGATCTGCCTAATTGTGGGATTCATGGCTTCGTCATACTTACTGGCTTACCCTTGGCTTAGCTCTTTCGATGACGCCTGGTAGGCGGTATCACTACTCCTATTTCGTTCCCGCACCTGAATTCCGAATCACCACGGGCTTGACATTACTGGTTGGCACCTGTCTGATAATGATCGGTGCTTCATCGTCGCCAGGAATAAACGGTAGCGCCAGTTAGGGATGCCACCAGCAATGACTCCCTCGCGCGACCAACATCGGGTATCATTCGCCTTCGGGCCAGAAATGGTCCTCAAAACAATCTAGCCACGAGTCAGGCAAGGATCCCCTTCGCCGGGTGAAACTGAACCGACTCGACAACGGCGGGAGAATGAATGGCGAAAACATCACTTGCTGTCAAACAGAAGCGCAAACCGAAATTCAAGGTGCGCCAATATAACCGTTGCACCCTATGTGGAAGGCAGCACGGTTATTTCCGATTCTTCGGCATCTGCAGGATTTGCCTGCGCGAGAAGGCCCATCAGGGTCAACTCCCCGGCGTGAAGAAGTCGAGCTGGTAGGACCCAGGAGGTTATTGAAATGCACAGCGATCCCATCGCGGACCTTCTGACGCGCATTCGCAACGGCGCCCAAGCGCACCTTGCGACCGTCGAGGTCCCCCACAGCACAATCAAAGTCGAAATCGTGAAGATTCTCGAAGCCGAGGGCTACCTGACCGGCCACGAGATCACCAACGAGACCAAATTCCCCACCATCAAGGTGCATGTGCGGTACGACGCAAAACGCCAGCCTTTGCTCAAGAGCCTGAAGAGGGTGAGCAAGCCGGGACTTCGCGTCTATAAGGAGTGCGCAGAGCTGAAGCCCCTTCGCTCGGGACTCTGTACGCGCATCATCTCCACGAGCCAAGGCTTGATGACCGACCGTGAAGCGCGAAAGCGAAAGGTCGGCGGCGAAGTCATTTGCGAGGTGTACTGATGTCGCGAATTGGAAACGCACCCATCACCGTTCCGAATGGTGTCACCGTCACCGTTGACGCGGCCAATGTGGTCACCGTAAAGGGTCCCAAGGGTGAACTTACCGAAGCCATCGCTCGAGAACTGACGCTCAAGCAGGAAGAGGGCAAGCTCGCAATTGAGCGACCGAATAACCTGCGCAGGGCGCGAAGCCAGCACGGCCTCGCCCGTACGCTGGTCAACAACATGGTCGAAGGCGTCACCAAGGGGCATATGAAAACCTTGGAAGTCATCGGCGTTGGCTACCGCGCAACTATGGAAGGCAGAAACCTTCTCCTCAACATGGGCTACTCGCACCCGGTGCGCGTCGCCGCTCCCGCGGGAGTGACCTTTGAAGTGGCGGCGGATGAAAAGACCCGTACGCAGCAAGTGAAGGTCTCCGGGATCGACAAACAGCTCGTCGGCCAAATAGCCGCCGACATTCGCAAGGTGCGAAAGCCAGAACCTTACAAAGGCAAGGGCATTCGCTATCAAGGCGAAGTGATCAAGCTTAAGGCCGGTAAGCGCGCCGCGGCGAAGAAGTAAGGAAGACCAATGCCTAACAGAACCAGATCAGAACAAAGGGTTGCGCGCCATGACCGCCTTCGCAAGAAGGTGCAAGGCACCGGAGAACGCCCAAGGCTGGCCGTTTATCGCAGCCTGAAGCACATCTACGCGCAAATCATCGACGACACGACGGGCACCACCCTAGCCGCCGCCAGCAGCCAAGAGAAGGACCTCAAGGTTACGGGGAACGCAGAGGGCGCGAAGCAGGTCGGTGCGAAGCTCGCCGAGCGAGCGAAAGCCAAGGGCATCAGCAGCGTGGTTTTCGACCGAGGCGGCTTCCGCTACCAGGGACGCGTTGCCAACCTCGCGACCGGCGCTCGAGAAGCGGGACTGGAGTTTTAACCTATGAGAATGATGAACCGTCTCAGCGGCAAGAGAGAGAGCCGCAACACCGAGGGACCGCAGTTCGACGTTCGCGTCGTGCGGACGAACAAGGTGTTCAAGACCCACAAGGGAGGAAAGACCGCATCATGGTCGATCCTCGTCGTCGTGGGTGACAACAAAGGTCAAGTCGGAGTCGGCTTGGGCAAGGCGCGTGGCATCCCGGACGCCATCCGTAAGGCCGAGGAGGCCGCTCGAAAGGCGATGTTCGAAGTGCCCATGATCGGCAGCACAATCTCCCATGAGATCACCGCCATCAGCGGAACGGCGAAGGTCATCCTTCGTCCGGCCGCCGCAGGTACCGGCGTCAAAGCCGGCGGTGCCGTTCGAGCGTGCCTCGAAGCGGCCGGCATCCATGACGTGCTTGCCAAGTCTCTTGGATCGCGCAACGCCATCAACATGGCTTACGCAACGATGGAAGCGTTCAAGGCTCTCAGCGCGCCTGAGCAGGTTGCCGAGCGACGCGGCCTCGATCCCAAGCAGCTTGTCCCATGGCTTGAGAAGGCCAGAAAGGAGGAAGCCGATGCTGCGCATTGAGTTGGTTAAGAGTCCCATTGGCCATACGCCCAGAAACAGAGCTACGGTTAAGGCGCTTGGGCTTCGAAAGATGCACAACGTGGTGGAACACGAGGACACGCCGACCATTCGCGGCATGATCCATCACGTCAAGCACTTGTTGCTCGTTACGGAGCACGAAGGCGAACCTAAGCGAAAGCAATCGCCCCACATGCGCCCTTTGAAGCGAGACGAAAGGCCCGAAGCTCCCGTTAGAAAGAAGGTCCAGCCAAAGGCGGCCGCTCCAACTCCTGTGAAGGAAGAGAAGAAGGTCGAACCTAAGAAGGTTGCCGCTAAGCCGGCGGCCGAAAAGGCCGCCGCGACCAAGGCGGCAAAGCCGAAAGTTGAAGCGAAGCCAGCGGCGGCTAAACCGAAGGCAGCCGCAAAGCCAGCCGCCAAGAAGAGTGAGAAGAAATAACCATGAGCCTCAACAATTTCAATCCATCGCCCGGCAGCTCGACGCGCAAGCGCCGAGTTGGGCGCGGTATCGGATCTGGCATGGGGAAGACCGCGACACGCGGAACCAAGGGCCAGAAGGCTCGACGTCAAATCCACCCCAACTTTGAAGGTGGCCAGACGCCGATCCAGCGCCGACTGCCCGTCAAGAAGGGTTTCAACAACATCAATCACAAGGAATACGCCATCGTCAACTTGGATGACCTTGAGAAGTTGTTCAAGGCCGGTGACGAAGTGACGCCTGAAGCGCTCATCAAGATCGGGATCATCCCCGGCATGAAGGATGGCGTCAAGGTATTGGGCTTCGGCTCCCTGACCAAGAAGCTGAAGGTGCACGCGCACAAGTTCAGCAAGAGCGCCGCCGAGGCGATTTACGCCAAAGGTGGGGAGGCCGTCTCTCTGTGAGCGTCTTTGGAGGCGCCATGGATTCGGGGCCTCGTTCGGATAAGGGCCTCAGCTTGGGTCTCATGCAGACCCTCCGCATGGCTTGGGCCGACCCTGACCTGAAGGGCCGAATTCTGTTCGTGCTGTTTATGTTCGGCGTCTTCGTGCTCGGCGTCCACATTCCCGTGCCCATCCCCGGCGTCAGCGCCGAAGACGTCTATGCGAAGATGAAGGACAACGCCTTCCTCGATCTCATGAACACCTTCGGCGGCGGCGCGATCCGGAAGCTGTCCATCTTTTCGTTGGGCATGAACCCGTACATCACGTCGTCCATCATCCTGCAGGTTCTCACCCAGGCCTACCCGCAGTGGAAGAAGGAGCTTCAGGAAGGAGGCGAGTACGCCCGAAGGCAGCAGAACAAGCGAACCCGCTTGCTCACCTTGGGCTTATGCGTCGTGCAAGGCGTCAGCCTTCTCAGACTCATCGCAGGCTTCCTGCCTGACGTGCGGAGTACGTTCTTCACCCAGTTCACGGTCGTCGTTTTCTGGACGGCGGGTGCCATGTTCATGCTGTGGGTCGGCGAGCAAATCAGCGAAAAGGGCATTGGCAACGGTGTCTCCTTGATGATCTTCGCGGGCATCATTGTCTCCTTGCCAAACCAGTTGGGCCAGATCAGCAAGCAGTTGGCGGACGGAACCGTCAACTACTTCCAGGTGGGCATTTTGCTTGCCGTGTTTCTGGCCTGCACGTGGCTCGTCGTGTTCTTCACAACCGGCCAGCGCCGCATTCCCATCCAGCACATGAAACGCAACGTTGGAACCAAGGCGATGGGCGGCGGCACAAGCTACCTGCCGCTTTCGGTGAACACGGCAGGAGTCATTCCAATCATTTTCGCCGTATCGCTTCTGTTCATTCCTGCGCAGTTCGCCGCCATGATGCCCCCGACATGGGCGCTCCACGATTTTCTGCTGAAGATCGCAGAGTGGCTGAACCCGGTCGGGCAATATCCGAAGTGGATTGTGGGTTGCGGGATGTACGTGTTGATGATCTTCGGGTTCTCGTACTTCTACACGGCTATTCAGTACAATGTGGAGGACATGAGCGACCACCTGAAAAGGGCGGGCTCGTTCATTCCAGGCGTGCGCCCCGGACGTCAGACGAAGGAGTTCCTGGACTCGGTGATCTCGCGCGTAACGATCGTCGGTGCCACGTTCCTCGCTGTCATCGCATTGGCGCAGTACGTCGGTCCGGCGCTGACTCACATCAATCGAATCAGCATCATCGGCGGTACGACTTTGCTCATCGTTGTGAGCGTAGCGCTTGACACGATGCGTCAGATCGAAGCCAACCTGCTGATGAAGCAGTACGGCTAGCGGGAGAAGAATTTGGGTGTTGGGTGCGGAGTTCTCGACCCAACTCCCAGCGCTCTTCACCTGATCCCAAACCAAGAACTATGTCCTACCGACTCATTCTCATCGGACCGCCCGGCGTGGGCAAGGGAACCCAGGCAGCCCTTTTGGAATCCAATCTGGGCCCCAGGCCCATCTCTTCGGGCATGATCTTTCGCGCTGAAATCGAGGCTGAGACCGATCTTGGCCGTCTTGCCCAAAGCTATATCGACCGCGGTGAGTTGGTGCCCAATGGCATCACCATCGAGATGATGGCGAAACGAATCCGCTCCGACGACGTCCGCAGGAACGGTTTCATCCTTGATGGGTTTCCCAGGACTCTCCGCCAAGCGGAAGCGCTCACGAAGTTGCTTGATGACATGGAGATCCACTTGGACAAGGTGATCAGCATCGAGGTGGATGACGAAGTGGTCGTACGCCGCCTCAGCGGACGTCTCGGCTGCACGCAATGCGGCGAGATCTATCACAAAGATTCCAAACCGCCCAAGAGAGACGGACTTTGTGACAAGTGTGATGGGCCGCTGGTCGTGCGCACCGACGATCAACCGGAAACCATTCGCGAGCGGCTCCGAGTGTTCAAAGAAAGCACCGCACCCGTCGTGGATTATTACGAGCGGTTGGGCTCGTTGAAACGGGTCGACGGTTCTGGATCACCTGAGGCGATCTACCAAGAAATCGCCAATTCGATTCACGCAATCTGATTCCTCCCTTACTTTTTGGGGAAGGTTCAGCGCGAACCTACAGCGAGAATCAGTCCATCGTCGTACGGATGCCTGCGATCAGCCGATCCACATCGGGGAGCGCCGCGTATTCGTAGATTGGGTTGTAACCGATCTGCACGTCTTCGCGAGCGACGAGCTGCGGCGGGGACAGGAAAAGGTTCCATCGTTCGGGAACGCGAGTCATCTCCGCGATGACCGACTGGCCGAATCCACAAGTCTTTGTGTCTTCGTGCAACACCACCAGTCGCCCCGTCTTCTCCAATGATTTCGTGATCGTGTCGTAATCGCAGGGCACAATTGATCGCAGGTCAATAATCTCGATGCTGCACTCGCCTGCAAGCTTCTCGGAAGCCTCTTGTGCCAACTCGATCGTGTTGCCCCAGGTGACGAGGGTCACATCAGAACCTTCCTGCACGATCCTCGCCTTGCCGAACGGAATCGGTTCCACATTGCCTACGTCCACGTTCTTCCTGAAAATGTGCTTCGGTATGAGGATGAGTGTTGGGTCGTCGCCGTTGATGGCGGCCCAGAACAGTCCCGCCGCGTCTTCCGGGGTTGATGGGATCGCAATGCGGATGCCCGTCACGTGGGCGAGCATCCCTTCGTTGCTCATCGAGTGCCAGAGCGAGCCACCCGGCAGGTAGGCGCCATAAGGTGCATAAACCACCATAGGGCATTTCCAATTGCCGAAGGATCGCCACCGAAGTGTGGACATATTCGTGACAAGTTGGTTCCAGCCCGGCGAGATGAAGTCGATGAACTGCATCTCGAAGACGGGTTTGAATCCGCTGGCGGCCATCCCGACGGCGACGCCGAGGATCGTTGCCTCAGCAAGAGGAGAGTTGAAAACCTGCTTGGGGAAGGCTTCGGAAAGGCCCTTCGTTAAACCGAAGACCCCGCCCTTTGGATCTTCAATGTCCTCGCCAAAGAAGACCACTTTGGGATCGTTTTCCAGTGCCTTCTTGAAGGTCTGGTTGATCGAAGCGACCATCGTCATTTTTTGGTTGCCCTGAATCGGTGGTTTCTGGGCCGGCACGTCGTTGCCCCAATTGAAATCGTAAACTTCGTTGGGATCAGGATCCTCTTCCTTTTCAGCCTTCAGATAGTCGGCGTCGACGACTTCGACGACCTCATCCTGCCATTTTGTCCACGTCGCCTCATCGAGTTCGCCCGAAGCGATCAGCTCCTCCGCGAGGAGTCGGATCGGATCGCGCTTGGTCATCTCTTCGATGTCCTCGAGCTTGCGATAGACGCGGTGGTCGTCGGAGCTCGTGTGGCTGCTTAGGCGATCTAGATCGCACCACAGAACCGTCGGCCCTTCGCCTCGCCGCGCTCGGTCAGCCGCCTCGCTGCCCGCCTTGTACACGGCGTCCGGATGGCGGGCGTCGATCTTCACAATGTGCTTGTCGCTCAGGAGGTCCAAGTGGAAGGGAAGGAACTTTTCCGTGGGGGTGCTTATTCCGTACTTGTTGTCCTCGACCACGAAGATGACGGGCAACTTTTCTTGGATGGCGAATGCGACTGCCTCGTAGAACTCACCTTGTCGCGATGCCGCGTCGCCGACGCTTGCGATGCAAAGGGAATCCGTGCCGTTGAGCTTGAAGCCCCACGCGGTGCCGCATGCTGGCAGCAGCGAGCCGCCGGTGGGTGTGCAGACGCTGAAGACATTGTGCTTGCGATCGGAGTAGTGGCCTGGCATTTGGCGGCCGCCGGAACTGGAGCTCCGTTTGGCGAAGTAAGCGAGGGCCAGTTCATAGTTGCTGAGACCACGCGCGAGCATCAATGAGCGGCTGCGGTAATACGGAAAGATATAGTCGTCGGGCCTCAGAAAGAAAGCGAAAGCGCCCAAGGCCTCGTGCCCCATGCCGCTGACTTGAAACCAGCCTTTGCTCTGCCTGAGCAGGATGCCCTCTCGGCGGTCGCCCTCGCGGCTGAGAAGCATCAGCTTGAGGAAGTCGAGCTTGTTGAAAGCCTTTTGGACGGGAATAGCGGACATGCGAAGTGACCTCTTAATTTCAGCGTTTGAACGTATCCGGCGACGCCGGCAAACGGTTGATTATAGCTGATCCGCCCCCTAGCGGGCGGGGGCAGCGCCGATGGAAATCCCCTAGGAAGTGCCCTTTCGCTGGCGCGGGCTTGGGACGGTTCTACCCGGTGAGCTGATATGCTCACCTTCCCGCGCGTCACAATAGAAGCCGTGCTTCTCTCCGTCTCCAACGTCGCGAAGTCCTACGGGGTCGACATCATTCTTTCGAGCGTCAGCTTCCGCCTTGACGCCCGCGAGAAGGTTGCCCTAGTCGGGCGGAACGGAACCGGAAAGACTACGTTGCTGAAGATCATCACCGGCCAACTTGAGCCGGACAGGGGTGGTATCCAACTCCCCCGCGGTGCGAAAGTCGGTTACCTAAGGCAGGAGTCGGCCGTGACTAAGGGGCTCACCGTCCTCCAAGAAGCCGAGCAAGCGCTAAGCACCCAACTGGAAATGCGCTCAAGACTCGACGAACTCGAAGCCAAAATCCAGGGCCCCGACCCCAATCCCGACGACGTCGAAGAGTACGCCCTGCTCCACGAGCATTTCCTGGAAGCGGAGGGCTATTCCCTGGAGTGCGACCTATGCACGGTTCTTAAGCGCATGGGTTTCACGGAAGACGAATTTGACAAGCCTACCGACAAGCTCAGCGGCGGAGAGAAGACCAGACTTGCCATCGCCCGCCTCCTCCTGGAAGAGCCCGATCTTCTCATCCTCGACGAACCCACCAACCACCTTGATCTGCAAGCCACTGAGTGGCTGGAAGGTTGGCTGAAGGGTTACCACGGTGCCGTCCTTCTCGTCTCGCACGACCGAGCTTTCCTCGACAACACGGCGGAGCGGGTCCTTGAACTCAAAGACGGTAGCGTCAAGGCCTATCCCGGCCCCTTCGAGAAGTTTCTTAAACTCAGGGCCGAAGAGGACGCCCGTCTCGCCGAAGTCGCCAAGCGGCAGGATCAGGAGATCGCGAAGATGGACGAGTACGTCCGCCGCTTCATGAACTCCCAGCGAACCGCCCAAGCCAAGGGTCGTCTCAAGTTGATGAATCGACTCATCGAAAGCAAAGTGCAAGCGCCCAAGCATGAAAAGGGTATGAGGGCCGGCTTCCAAGCGGCGCACCGTAGCGGAGAACTGGTCGTTCAGGCCGAGGGTTTAAAGCTTGGGTTCCCCGGCCACACGTTGTTCGAGAACCTTGATTGGACGGTCCGCTACGGCGAGCGATGGGGCGTGATTGGTGAGAACGGCGCAGGAAAATCCACCCTCATCCGCGCCGCCTTGGACCTTGTCGAACCCCTATCCGGCCGGATCAGACTGGGTTCCGGCGTCACCGCGGGTTATTTTTCGCAGGACACGACGGACCTCGAGACGGAGCTTTCACCGCTCGACATGCTGGTGTGGGATTGCGATATGCTCCCCGCCGATGCCAGAAACCTGCTTGGCCGCTTTCTGATCTCGGGCGATGACGTCTACCGGCCCATCAAAACGCTGAGTGGCGGGGAGAAGAACAAGCTGTCCCTCGCCCGACTGACCCGTCTGAACCCGAACCTACTGATCTTGGACGAGCCAACGAACCATCTGGATATGGCTTCGCGCGACGCCCTTGCCGACGTGCTGCAAGATTATAAGGGAACCCTAGTTCTTGTTTCTCACGACCGATGGCTCCTTGGACGAACGACGACCCACACCCTCGACATCCGGCGCTCCGGCACGGTCCAATTCCCAGGCTCCTACGACGAATATCGCCGAAAACAAACCCATTCGCAACGCACTCAACCGACGACGCAAGCGTCTAATCCCAAGGGTCAAACCAGCCTCACCCCCCGCGAGATCAGTAAGGAGATTAAACGGACGGAAAAGCTCGTTTCCGATTTGGAGCAGCAAGTTGCCGAAGAAGAAGCAAGCTTAAGGCACATCGAGACCCTTCTCGCGAACATTCCCGAGGGGGCCGACATTCTCGCCCTTACGACCAAGCACCTTGAAATGCAGCAAACGCTTGCCAGAAGCTTGGAAGGCTGGGAGCGCGAGGCGGCGCGGCTTGAAGAACTGCAGTCCATGCGGGGGTGAAGCAGCCGGGTGTCTGAGGTCTCACCGCATGACCAGAAGGTGCGTATGCACCGAGGCCTGCACAGGCTCGGCTTCCGCCGATGCGGGATGAGGCATCAGGAATCCGGCAAGGGCGGTCCATCCAACCAGCGTCACCGCGATGAACATCCAGAAGGCGAACTTCTGAACCTTTATCTGAGCCCGCTCGCTGATCGTGATGCCCCAGCGGATGCAAAAATTCCACACGCCATAGGCAAGGTGATAGCTGGAGGCGAAGACGCCCGCCATGTACACAAACAGGAGCAGGTAGCCGTTTTGGGAAAGTTTGTCATGCCAGGCTTGGAACTGAATCAGAGCCACCGGATCTGTAAAGGATTCAGGGTGTAACTCTGCATATTTCACGGCTACGGTCGTCGTGAACACGTGATAGATCAGGAAAAAGAAGATAAAGACGCCGCTCCACCTCTGGAACGTGTACATACGGTTCTGCGACCAACCGTAGTGGGTCGAGAAATAGTTCGGCTCACCCCGATTCACGATGAAGATGCCGTAGACCGCATGGAAGATCAGCGGTATCCAAATGGCGACAATCTCGACCCCCAACAGGAAGAAGGGGGGCAAGGACTGGAAGAAGTTGATAACGCCATTGAACTTGTCCGGTCCCGCAAAACTGAATGAGTTCAAAGTCAGGTGCTGGACCATGTAGAAGCCGACGGGAACGATGCCAGTCAGCGAATGAACCTTGTGCCAGAAGAAGTTTTCTTTAGTGGTTAGTGTGATCGCCATGGTTCAAGCCAGATGATGTTACCCAGACACCGCGCCGCGATCGCGAAAACGGCATGGCCAACCCGGCCCTACGCTTTGATCCGTTCTTGGAGCCTGCCGAAGGCAGACGCCCCTGCATAAACCGCGTGGTTGCCGAGCATCTCTTCGATCCTCAAAAGCTGGTTGTATTTCGCAACTCGGTCCGTACGATTCGGCGCACCTGTCTTAATCTGCCCGCAGTTGGTGGCGACCGCGAGATCGGCGATCGTCGCGTCTTCCGTCTCGCCTGATCGGTGACTCATCACTGACGTATATCCGGCTCGCTTGGCCATTTCAACGGTGGCCAGAGTTTCCGTCAGGGATCCAATCTGGTTCACCTTGACGAGAATCGAGTTGGCCGTCCCGCTTTCAATGCCGTGCGACAACCGCTCCACATTGGTGACGAATAGATCATCGCCCACCAATTGAACTTTGTGTCCAATCGCTTCGGTCAATGCCTTCCAACTTGCCCAGTCGTCTTCCGCACATCCGTCCTCGATACTGATCAGCGGGTACTTCTCAGCCAATGCCGCCAAGTACTCAACCTGTTGCGCGCCGGAGCGCTCCTTCACCGCACCAACCTTATAGCAGTACTTGCCGCCTTTGAAAAATTCGCTCGCGGCTGCGTCAATGCCGAGCCATATGTCTTTCGCGGGCGTATAACCCGCCTTTTGGATCGCATCCAAAATGAAATCGAACGCCAACTCCTGCGTATCGAGGCTGGGAGCAAACCCGCCCTCGTCGCCGACACCTGTGCTTAGCCCAGCCTTTTTCAACACGCCTTTCAATGTGTGATAGACCTCCGAGCCCATTTGCAGTGCCTCGCTGAAGGACTCCGCGCCGATGGGCAAAATCATGAACTCCTGGAAATCTACGTTGGAGTCTGCGTGCTGACCACCGTTCAAAATGTTCATCTGGGGGACTGGCAGAACATTGGCGCTCACGCCCCCAACATAACGGTAGAGGGGAAGCCTGGAATGGTTCGCACCCGCCTTTGCGACCGCCAAGGACACGCCCAAGATCGCGTTTGCGCCTAATTTGCCCTTGTTCGGCATCCCGTCAAGTTCCAAAAGGGCCTGGTCGACGGCCGTCTGGTCGCTTGAATCCTTGTCAAGGAGCATCGGAGCGATGATTTCGTTGACATTCTCGACCGCCTTCAGCACGCCTTTGCCCATGTACCGGTTCATGTCCCCGTCGCGCAATTCAACGGCTTCGAACTGGCCCGTGCTGGCCCCGCTGGGCACAGCGGCGCGTCCAAAAGCGCCGCTCTCCAAGGTCACATCAACTTCAACGGTGGGATTGCCCCGGCTGTCCAGAATCTCTCGGGCGGCGATATCGACGATGTATGGCATGGGTGGCCATAGAATACCGAGCCCGTGCAACGTTCGGCGTCGGCCGTTTGAAGGGCACGCCTGGCCGATTCATCACCCTCACTTCTCGATCGCAAAGACGCTCGCGTCAAGCACATTCTGGTCTCGCTTCAGAGCCAGCATCGCGACCGAGGTGGGTTCCTTGTCTACGGAGATCTGGGCAATAGCCGACTTTGCACCGCCCAGGACGATGTTCTCCATCTCCTGAACGTTGACGCCCTCTCCCGTTAGCACCTTCAGAACGTTGGACAAGACGCCTACCCGGTCCAAATGCCGCACGACGAGCACGTGCGTGGCGCTTTCCGCCTTCCTCACGTTCACCACATTGGGCGGCATGCCCGTCGCTCTCATCTCCCGCACAATCCGCACGACCTCAGCCGCAATCGCCTCTTGGGCCTGCTCGGTGCTCGCCCCAATATGATGCGTGCAATAAACGCCTGCGTTGTCCTTCAACGGACCGTCATACGTGCCCTCGCCGCCGGTCGGCTCCTCGTCAAAGACGTCCAGCCCGGCAAAAACTCCTTTTGTCTCGATTGCTTTGAGAAGCGCATTTTGGTCGACTACCTCCGCTCGGCTCGTATTCAAGAAGATGGCCCCTTCGCGAATCTCCTTGAAGAACTTTTCGCCGATCATGCCCCTGGTTTCTTTGGTCAGAGCGACATGGACGGAGATCACGTCGCTGTGGGTCGCCACCTCGTCGATGGAAGCAGCCCGTGCGATGCCGAGGGCGGCGGCAAGATCAGGCGTCATCCAACGGCTGTGTGCGACGACGTTCATGCCAAATGCCTTTGCTCGCGGAATCATCTCTTGCCCAATGTTTCCAAGTCCGACGAGGCCCAATGTGCGGCCGTAAAGTCCCTTGCCCTTGCTGAACGCCTTCTTGTTCCATTTACCTGCCCGCAGCTCGGACACGTTGTCCGGAATACGGCGGTCGATGGCGAACATCAGTCCAAACGCAAGCTCCGCGACGGCGATGCTGTTCTTGCCGGGGCAGTTGGTGACGAGAATTCCAAGTCGGCTCGCAGCGTCAACGTCGATGGTGTTGTAACCCGCGCCTGCGCGAATGATGAGGCTGATTTTGGATCCCTCCACTGCGGCCGCTTCGACCTTCGTTCCGCGCACGACCAAGACTTCTGCCACAGTCTCCTTGACTCGGCTGGCGAGGGCGTCGCCCTGTAATTCCGGCTCGCTGATGACCTCGCACCCCAGCGCCTGCAATCCCTCGATGCCGCTCTTTTCAAACTTGTCCGCAACCAACACCCTCATGCGGCGAGTTTACCGACACTCGAAGGTCGCTCTGAGGGTATCTTCTTAACTCCCAAGGCCGGGGTGGCGGAATGGTAGACGCGGTGGTCTCAAACACCACTTGGGGCAACTCAGTGCGGGTTCGAGTCCCGCCCCCGGCACCAAATTGCTAGAAAGAGCCGCAACGTCTCCGCTTGGAACTCGATTCCGCTTAAGAATCGACCCCAAACACCCGAATTAAATACAGTGCGTTGGGCTTGCCCGGCATTAACGCTGGCCTGTTTTACGTTCGTTCGGGATTTTTGATGTTTCAAAGGCTCTCAATCAAGAAGAAGCTGACGCTGGTGACCGTGCTCACAAGCGCCCTGGCTCTCATTGTCGCCTCCATCGGGTTGCTCTGGTATGACCTGGCCACTTTCAAAGACTCGATGAAGGATGAGCTTCAAACTCAGGCAAGAATGGTCGCGGCTAACTGTGGACCCGCCCTTAAGAAAGGTGATCGGGCGTCTGCTCAAGCCACGATTTCTTACCTGGCGACGAATTCAGAAATCAAAGCTTGCGCTTTGTACGGTGAAAGCGGACGTGTCTTTGCCCGCTACTACCGCAATCCACAGGATGCGATGCTCATTCCTGAAGCACCCAGTTATGACGGGGTGACCGCCGACGGCAGCGACGTCCGTGCATTCGCAACCGTCGCGAACGGCGACCGAAGCATTGGGATGCTGTACATGGCATCCGATATGGGCGCTTGGTATGCACGCCTTCGTACCTATCTTTTGCTCTTTGCGTTCCTCATCACGCTTTCCAGCCTCGCGGCACTCCTTCTTTCCGCGCGACTCCAACGCTTCATCACGGATCCGATCTTTGGCCTGATTGATACGATGAAGCGGATATCCGCCGATGGGAACTATGCGCTGCGCGTGCAACCACAAGGTGGACCTGAACTGGAGTCGCTCATGGACGGATTCAACGCGATGCTTGATGAGGTCGAGCATCGTGATGCCGAACTAATCAACGCAAAGGTCGAGTTAGAAGACAGTGTCAGCAAGCGGACAGCCGAATTGGAATCCGAAATCAGTGATCGCAAACGGGCCGAAGTCGCCTTGGCTGACGCAAATACCGATTTGGAGACCGCAGTCAAGCAGGCGAACAGCCTTGCTTCGGCCGCCGAAACCGCCAGCAGGACGAAGTCCGAATTTCTCGCCAACATGAGCCACGAAATTCGAACGCCCATGAACGGTGTCCTTGGCATGACCGGTCTTTTGCTCGACACACCCATGACGGACGAGCAGCGTGACTTCACGGAGACCATCAAGACCAGTGCCGAAACGCTCCTGTCCATCATCAACGACATCCTCGACTTCAGCAAGATCGAAGCCGGCAAGATGAACATCGAAAGGGTTGACTTCAACCTGCGCACCGCAATCGAAGAAGTCGGCGAGTTGTTCGCGGCGCAAGCGCATGCAAAGAAGCTCGAATTGAATTGTATGATCGACCCCAACCTGCCCGAAGCGGTGGTGGGCGACCCCGTTCGAATCAAGCAGATCGTCACCAACCTTGCCGCGAACGCAATCAAATTCACCGAGGATGGCGAAGTAACGATTTCCGTTGCGGTTGTTTCCCAAGATGAGCAACAGGTCCGGCTTAGGGTCATGGTCTCAGATACGGGAGTGGGCATTCCCAAAGAACGCCACCATGCCGTATTCCAGAGCTTTACACAGGCGGACGGCAGCACAACGCGAAAGTACGGTGGAACAGGCCTGGGCCTCACCATATGCGGCCAGTTGGTTCAGCTTCTCGGTGGCCACATCTTTCTCAACTCTGAACCGGGCCATGGAACGACCTTCACCGTCAGCATCGAATTGCCCAAGGCAAAGGTTCAGCCGGTCGCGCAATCACCAGCGGAGACCGGCCTGAAGGGAATCAAAGCCCTTTGCATTGATGACAATTCTACCAACCTCAAAATTCTCGAGCAGCAGCTGGCGAACTGGGGTTGCGAGTCGGTGACCCTTGAATCCGGGGCTAAAGCCCTTGAGACTCTTCGTAATGCGGAAAGGCCGTTCGATGTCGTCATCTTGGACATGCAAATGCCCGTCCTGGATGGCGAAAAGACCGCTAAAGTCATCAAGTCGGATAAGTCGTTTTCCAGCCTGCCGCTGGTGCTCCTTTCATCTATGGGGTCGCGCGGCGGTTTGGAAGAGCTTAAGTTGAAGGGCTTCAGCGCGGTCCTAACGAAGCCAGTGCGCCAGTCAAACTTGCAACGGACGTTGCTCGATATTCTTGGGATCGATACTCAGAAGACATCGAAGCCTGCGCTGTTGGAAGAAGAGGCTGACGTTTTGGCCCGGCTTCGCGGCGCCCGCGTTCTGTTGGCGGAAGATAATGCCGTCAACACAAAGGTCGCGAGGCAGATTCTTTATCGCCTCGGATGTCAGATCACATCCGTCGAGAACGGCAAACTGGCTTTGGAAGCGATTGCCGCCAATGCCTTCGACATCGTCCTAATGGACGTTCAAATGCCTGAAATGGACGGCCTGGAAGCGACCCGCCGCATAAGAGAGAGTGGCTCCAATTATAGAAACATTCCGGTCATCGCCTTGACTGCCAACGCCATGACGGGCGATCGCGAGCTTTGCCTTGAGGCAGGGATGAGCGATTATCTTTCCAAACCGGTCAAACCGGCGGATTTGACTGAAATGCTCATGAAATGGCTCAAGCCATCGAGCTCGTCTGGCAGCGGAAATCCACTCGACGAGACGGTGGAATTCAACCCGCATTATCTGACGTTCGAATGCGGTCTGGACCCTCTGATTGTCAATTCGATCCTGGAAGATTTCATCACTTCATCCAAGGATTTGATCCATCGCATCATCGATGCCGCGCGAAAGGGCGATCTAGCCGAAATGGCCAAAGCCACCCATGCCTTGAAAGGCGCAGCCAGGAGCATCGGGGCCAATCGATTGGCATCTGATTGCGAAGTGTTGGAAGCGCGGGCGCTCGAAGGCGAGGTGGATTCACTGGTCCTTGTAAAAGGTCTCCACGTCAACCACACGTCCCTTACGCGAATTCTCCTCGATCAGAAGCGCGCCTCTTGACACCCTTACCGCGCTTAGGTCGTACTGATCTTGATGATCGAGCTTTGCGACGCCCTAGGTCTTTCTGTCGAAGCACTCGGTGCGGGTTTGAACCGGTGCTTCGAGGAATACGTTATCCCCATCAACTTCACCCCGCTGCTCGTGTCCATGATGTTGCGAACCGATGCGGTCGATCTGGCGCATACGGTTGTTGCAATGGACCAGGGCGAGGTGGCGGGGATGCTCCTTGTGTGTCGCCGAGGCAAAAGGATGCGAATCGGAGCTATGGGTGTGGCAAAGCCCCATCGGTCTACCGGTGTGGGGGGCCAGCTGATTGCCAAGGCTCTTGCCGCAGCAAAGGAGCGAGGCGATGAGACGGCTGTGCTTGAAGCCATCGAACACAACACGAGGGCCATCGCGTTCTATGAACGTCACGGCTTCAAGACGCGCTTCCGGCTCATCTCGGGCCAGATCAGTTTGACCGCAGGTGAGGCGGCTGACGACCTGGTGGAGATCGCCATCGATGAGCTTGCTGTGCGAGTGCTCGACCGCTGTGATGGGGCCTCCTCGTGGGTGGTCAGCGGAGGAGAAGTGGCTCAACTGGCTTTGCCGGCCCTTGCCTACGACAGTGAGGGCCTCGGCGTCGCCGTCCATCCTCTTGGCGATGACAGCCTCCTGTGCCGAGGTATCGCTCTTTCTGACAAGGACAATGAACGCAAGCTAGGCAATCTGTTGGCCGGCCTGGGCAAGTTGCACCCCGGGCGGCACTTCAAGGTCCCACCCTTCTATCCCGAACCCGAATTCGGCGTCCTGTTCGACGCCGTTGGAATGGAACGTGAAAGCCTCAGCCAAGTACAGATGGAGCAAGACCTGCGATCATAGGCAAAAACATCGATCCCGTCCCCGGTGACCCCTCGGGTAGCCTCCTATTCATCGCGCGGCTGTAGCTCAGTGGATAGAGTGCTTCCCTCCGAAGGAAGATGTCGCAGGTTCGAATCCTGTCAGCCGCGCCAACAATTTGAACCTGAACGGTTCCAAAATGCGGATATTGCCAGACCCATTACCCGCTCGTACCGACAGTGCAAGTACTTATACTGTGGGCAGCTTTACGCCCGTGCCATTCGATATTCAAAAATGTGAAGATTGTTGTCGCGGCATCCCCTACACAGCGGAGTGCAAAGGGAAGTTTCTGACTTGTCAGAGTCAGTGTGATCTCGCTTATGAAATATGTCAAGACGAAACTAAGGGCAGCTGGGCAGATAATTACATCAGGGTATTGAATTGATGCAGCAGCTCAGAGACACTCGACAAGACATTCTCGACAACCTCTAATGGCTTGTCAAACAGCTTTGGAGAAGTGGGTGACTAGATATGTTGGATAACCGTGATGGTTTGCGCCGCTCGGCGTCGAAGAAAGTAATAGTTGTATGTGCAGTGCTTTTCGTTGGTGTGCTTCTATTTTTAGTGTCATTTTTGCCCTCTTTCCGGAACCACGGCTCCCCAGATTACGTCGGCACTTGGCAGGTACTGCGTGGGGACGGCAGACCATTTGTTTCGCGAAACGGAACAACGGTCGACATTAGCCTCAAACCAGATCACACATTCAATGTTCCCGGATTTGACTGGTCTGGTCAATGGGATGATAGCACTGGTGATCTTAGATTAAAGGTTACTCCAGACAGCAGTCTCGCAGATTTATTGCAGAGGGGTCCGGGGCCAAGAGAAGTGAATCCAGAGCATTACCTAATATTTGAATACGACCGGATAAAGGATGAACTCATTTGGAAGCACGACAACCCAGGGGTCCAATCTCAACGCTGTAGACGATTAAAATAGTGATTTGCATCCTTAGACTTGACCACTCCTTAGACTGAAATTCGCACAGTGTTCAATGCTGACCGCAGGATGTCATTGACCGGTTCTTGTGGACGTCTCGCCGTACGGCCAATAATTGAAGGTGTCCGTGGTGTTTCCCGATGCGTCCGTAAGTGCGGCCGTTGAGCCCAACGTGTCGGGTACGTAGAAACTCTCTGCCTCTCCACGTTTCTCGTAGACCAGCTTGCCGTTGAAATGAGTGTATGCAACGCTGAGCGCCATCTTTCAAATCTCCGAATCGAGGAGCGTCGATCACAAGAGCCGTCGATTCCACGTGGGAAGACCAGGTCCCACTGAGTGTACGCCAAGGTTCTCCATTCGGGGCTCAACAATTTCTCAGCGGCTCAGAATCCTTCGAGGGGATGCCACACGTTTTGAAACCGCTGCCTCTCAAATGTCTCTCAGACGCCATGGACGATGAGAGTCTTTCTGAGACGACCATAGACACTCGTGCCACCCTTTTACCTGGCATGCTTTCCCTCCGAAGGAAGATGTCGCAGGTTCGAATCCTGTCAGCCGCGCCAAGAATTTTAACCCACCGTCCAAACCAAAACCTGAAGAGGGGCCCTACTCCGGCTTCTTCAGCGAAACCCTAAAAGTGGGATCCTTGACACTGAATTTCAGCGGCGTTCCTTCCAAACCCTTCGGATCGAACCGCAAGATCAGTCTGTCCGGCTTGCTGGAGGAGTCGGTATCGAAGTACAGCGTTTGTGCGTTTCCCGCCCCTTGGTTCAAGCCTAGGTCGCGGAAATCAGGGGCATCCGAACGAGCTGGAACCGACGTGCCGTCTTCCAACACGAGAGTCACGCCCTGCCAACCGGTGCCACCTGGCGAATATCCATCGAACTTCGATCCATTGCGGATTTCCACTGCTGCCTTCCAGCCGCTCACGTCGCCTTCCACCTTATCAACCGAGATGACCCGAAAGCGCCAGATGCCGTTAAACAGCCAGTCGCCGAGCCCGCCTTCGACCCCTGCCTGCTGGTTTGCGCCACCTGCCGCCGACGTTGAAAGGGAAAGCGTGTCGCCGTCAATAGATGCGGTCATGCCAGCCGACTTCAAAGCGCTCACCGGCACATACAACCGATCGTTGATCATCAGCGGCTTGCCGCCCACCGCCTTGCCATTGATCTTCAGCTTTGTGACCTCGATGCTCGCGGCAACACAGAGGGCAACGAGACCGACGACCGGCCAAATGAACAACTTTTTCAATTCAAACCTCACCTGCGGACCATTCTACCAATTGGCGCACTCGGTGGGCCCACGGAACCGGCAGCCATTCGCATACGGTAAACCCCTTTCATGGAAGCATCAGTCATCACTTGGTCCGAATTGCCCATTGACAATCCAATTCCCTTTCTCGACCGGAAGCGAATCAATGGAAAGCAGATGATGATCGCCCAGGTCACCCTCTACAAAGGGTGCGTCGTAAAGACCCATCACCACGAGAACGAACAGTTCGCCTGGATCGTCAACGGCAAAGTCATTTTTGGCATAGGTGCGGAGGGAAGTCCCGATCGCCGGCAGGTCGAGGTGTCCAGCGGGCAGATCATCCATTTGCCTTCGAACGTCCCACACTCGGTGGACGAGGTCATCGAGGACACGCAGATCGTCGACCTCTTCTCGCCCGTTTCGGAAGGCACCGGGATCGATCACCAAGGCCGAGCTCACTAGTCCGCAAGACGGATAAACTTGGCCCCGTGGGAGCCACGATTCGCGAATACTCGCCTCACGATTCGCTCGATGAACTGACGGGTGTGTTGCACCGTGCGTACGCAACCCTCGCGGAACGCGGCATGAGATTTGTGGCAAGCCACCAAGAGGTCGAGATCACGCGGCAACGCATCGAGGCTGGGCGTTGTTTCGTTGCCGAGCTTGAGGGCCGCATCGTGGGCACGATTACCACCTACACCACGACCGTCGAATCGAAGTGCACGTATTACCTGCGACCGGGTGTCGCACGGTTTGGGCAGTTTGCCGTCGACCCTATGTCGCAGGGGTGCGGGGTCGGGCGCTCGCTCATGAGAGCGGCGGAAAGCTATGCGAGAGAGCAAAGTTGTCATGGGATGGCGTTGGACACGGCGGAAGGCGCCAACGAACTCATCGATCTTTATGAGCGTTGGGGATACCGAATCGTCGACCGCGTCGACTGGGACGCCACCAACTATTTCAGCGTGGTGATGGCGAAAGAATTGTAAAGATGCGGCTATTCCCAGGAACCCGCGTCTCTAAAAACGATGCCCACTCTTGACGAACAACAGGTTTGGAGTCAGTCCGTCGCCGACGTCCTCAAACAACTCGGAACGGACAAGCGTGGGCTTGATCCCGTGGAAGCGGCGAAGCGGGTCGAACAATATCAGTCCTCTCGCATAGGGCAACGTAAGCAAGCCGGTGACCTTGGCCTCTTCTTTGGGCAGTTTAACAGCCCCATTATCTGGTTGCTCCTATTCGCAGCCTTCCTCTCTCTTTACTTCGGGGAAGCGGCCGACGCCGTCATCATCTTCATCATCGTCTTCTTAAGCGGCCTGCTCGGTTTCTACCAAGAGCGGGGTGCCGCAGGCGCAATGGCCAAGCTGATCGCCATTGTCCAGGTGCACGCCGATGTTAAGCGCGGGAGCAAGAGCCTGGAGATACCTCTTGAAGAAGTGGTGCCGGGTGACATTCTTGAGTTGAACGCAGGAGATCTCATTCCCGGAGACAGTCGCATCCTGGAGGCACGCAATTTGTTTGTCGATGAGTCAAGTCTCACCGGCGAGTCGTTTCCGGTGGACAAACAAGCCGCGGCACTTCCTGGGGATACTCCAGTGGCCAAGCGCACCAACATGCTCTTCCTCGGCACACACGTGGTCAACGGCACCGGGCTCGCCGTGGTCGTTTCGGTCGGCGTCGATACGGAATTTGGCAAGGTGTCGGAAACGCTACGATTTCGACCCCCGGAAACGGAGTTCGAACACGGCATACGCCAGTTTGGCGCGATGCTGATGCAGGTCACTTTGCTTCTCGTCATTGCCATTCTGGCCATCAACGTGTACCTTCACCGACCCGTGGTCGATTCGCTCCTTTTCGCTCTCGCCATCGCCGTTGGCCTTACGCCGCAACTCCTTCCCGCCATCATCAGCATTAACCTCTCACACGGGGCTAGGAAGATGGCCGGACTCAAGGTCATCGTCAAACGCCTGGCAACCATCCAAAACCTGGGAAGCATGGATGTGCTCAGCACGGACAAGACGGGCACCCTGACTGAAGGTACGGTTCGCCTGGATTCCGCCATCGGCCTGGATGGAGAGCTTAGCGACGAAGTGCTTAAAGCTGCGACGCTTAATTCCAACTTCCAATCCGGCTACGCAAACCCAATCGATGAAGCGATAAGGACTGCGTCCCAAATCAACGTCAGTGACTTTCGAAAGGTTGATGAAAAGCCGTACGATTTCACCCGCAAGTGTCTCAGCGTCCTCGTGGCCTCGTCACAGAGCCAATCGGTCGTGACGAAGGGTGCCCTCAAAGAGATCTTGGCAGTCTGCTCCTATGCCAAACAGGCTGATGGTAAATCGGTCCCAATCAAAGACGCCCAGCAGGCGATTGGCGAACTGTTCCGTTCCGCGAGCGAGAAGGGCTTCCGGACTCTTGGAGTGGCAATTCGCGATGCGCCGGGTGTCACGAAATTGACCGACGATCTTGAAAAGGACATGACCTTCCTGGGTTTGGTGCTGCTGGAAGACCCGCTTAAAGAGGGGATTGTCGAAGCGATCGCCAAGCTCAAGGCGTTGGGCATCACTCTCAAGGTTATCTCGGGTGACAATCGGTTGGTTGCTGCCAGTGTGGCCGCCAAAGCGGGTCTTCATGGCACTGTACTCACCGGGTCGGAAGTTCAGGCTTTGGGGGATCTAGCGCTGGCTAGGAAGGTGGTGCACACGGATGTGTTCGCAGAGATCGAGCCCAACCAGAAGGAGCACATCATTCGGGCGCTTCGCCGAGCGGGCCATGTGGTTGGATATATGGGTGACGGGATCAATGATGCACCGGCGCTCCACGCTGCGGACGCCGGCATCTCGGTCTCCAATGCCGTCGACGTCGCCAAACAGGCGGCGGACATTGTTTTGCTTGAGAAGGACTTGAACGTTCTCTGCGATGGTGTCGAAGAAGGGAGAATCACCTTCACGAACACCCTGAAATACGTGTTCATGGCCACGAGCGCCAACTTCGGAAACATGTTCAGCATGGCAGGGATCTCCCTCTTCCTGCCGTTTCTCCCGCTCTTGCCAAAACAGATCTTGCTTGCGAACCTCATGACGGATATGCCCGAAATGTCGATCGCCGGTGACAACGTCGACGCAGAAGTGGTGCGTCAGCCTCACCGCTGGGACATTGGGTTCATTCGCCGCTTCATGGTTGTCTTCGGCCTCATCAGTTCGTTAGGCGACTACGCGACTTTTTACGTATTGCTGCATCTGATGGGCGCCGGATCGACCACGTTTCGCACAGGATGGTTCATTGAAAGTGTGGTCACCGCGGCCCTGATCGTTTTGGTCGTCAGGACGCATTTACCATTCTGGAAGTCCCGACCTTCCACTCCTTTGCTTCTGTCGACGCTGTTGTCCGTGGTGGCCGTCCTCATCATCCCGTATTCACCCTTGGCATCTCCCCTCGGCTTGGAGCCGATCCCGCTTCGATTCCTCTTGGCATTGGCAATCATCACCGCAGGATATGCGGCGATGGCCGAAACGGCAAAGCATTACTTCTACCGTTCAGAAGGAAAGAGGATGGATTGGAGGGGCGCACAACGAGCCTAAATATCAGTCCTTGAGCTCGCTTGCCACCTTCTCCACAAACTTCTCAGAGGGCATTGCACCGAGGTCGCCATCTTCACGGCTGCGCACTCCGACGGTGCCGTTCTCAACGTCACGGTCGCCCAAGATCAGCATATAAGGCACCTTTTGCATCTGTGCGTCGCGGATCTTCTTGCCCAGCGTCTCCCGCCGGTCATCGAGTTCAACACGCAGACTAGGTCCCGGCAGGCCGTCATAGCCCCTGAGCCTAGCGGCCAAGTCCGTGGCGAACTCCACATGCCTGTCCGCAATCGGAAGAACGGCCACCTGAACGGGAGCCAACCACAGCGGAAATGCCCCTGCGTAATGCTCCGTCAACAGTCCGATCATTCGCTCCATAGAGCCGAAAGGAGCACGGTGAATCATGACCGGTCGGTGTGGCTTGCCGTCTTCACCGATGTATTCAAGTTCAAAGCGCTCGGGCAGGTTGTAATCGACCTGCACAGTACCCATCTGCCAATCGCGCCCCAAAGCGTCTTTGATGATCAAGTCAAGCTTGGGGCCATAAAATGCAGCGTCGCCGACCGAGATTTCGTACTTCATTCCGATTTGGTTGCAAGCGTCTTCGATCGCCTGAGTGGCCGCCTTCCAGTTGTCGTCGTGCCCAACATACTTGTCGCTGTTCGGATCCTTTGTTCCGAGCCGGGCGCGAAAATCCGTCAGTCCTAGCTTGTTCAGGACGACCTGCATCAAGTCGACCACACCAATGAATTCCGACAGAAGCTGATCGGGCGTGACGAACAAGTGGGCGTCATCTTGTGTGAAGCCACGTGCCCGCAGAATGCCGGTCACCTCGCCGCTCTGTTCATAGCGGTGGACGGTTCCAAACTCGGCAAGCCGGTAGGGAAGATCGCGGTAGCTGCGCATTTCCGAGGCGTAAATTTCGATGTGAAAGGGGCAGTTCATGGGTTTGAGGATGTAGGTCTCTTTCTCCTCGTCCTCCATGAAGGGGAACATCTTTTCACGGAAAGTCAGGATGTGGCCGGACTTTTCATAGAGCTTGATGTTCGCAATTTGAGGCGTGATCACAGGCATGTAACCACGTTTCAGCTGCTCCGTCTTCAGAAAGTCCACCATCGTCTCGCGAAGAGCGGTGCCCTTTGGCAACCACAGCGCAAGACCCGTTCCCACCCGTGGCGAGAACATGAAGAGGCCTAACTCCTTGCCCAGGATGCGGTGGTCGCGCTTGCGGGCTTCCTCCAAATTGTGGAGGTGCAGTTCGAGTTCCTCCTTGGTTTCGAATGCCGTGCCATAAATGCGGGTGAGTTGCTTGTTCTTCACGTTGCCACGCCAATAGGCGCCAGCGATCGACATCAGCTTGAAGTTCTTGATCTCCTTTGTGGACTCAACGTGCGGGCCGCGACAAAGATCGATGAAACGGTGCAACGTTCCTTCTCGGTCAGTTCGCTGCTGGTCGTAAAAACTGATTTCTTGTCCGTCGGGCACAGCTTCAAGAAGCTGCGTCTTATAAAGCGCAACCTCCCGTCCCTGACCCAGCGTGCACTCTTCCAAGACGATCTTCTGGGCCTCCGTCCGGCTCGTTGCGACCCGGCGCACGATGCGTTGATCGAGCTTCGCCAATTCCTTCATCCTTGCCTCGATCTTGGGTAGATCGTCCTCTCGCAGCGGTTGGGAATCGGGGAATTCGACGTCGTAATAGAACCCGCTTTCGATGGGTGGGCCGATGGCCAGCTTGACGCCCGGAAAAAGCTCCGTCAGAGCTTGGGCCATAAGATGGGCGGCCGAATGACGGAGACGATAGAGATAAGATTCTTCGTAAGACATAAACAGACCCTCCCCTACCAAGGGAACTAGATTTGGGGTTGATTATACGCCATGCTTCATTCACGTTTAAGTGAGCCCAGATGGGCGGAGAGTCCTTTTTTGAAACGTTCGAAGATTTCAAACCGTCCAACCCGCGTGAAATTGCCACTCGCGCTTTTGTTGTTGCTTGGCGAAACGTTGGCGCAAGCACAGACGCCGGAGAACCTGATCCAGGTTGCCTTTGACAAGATCAGGAGTCAACGATCCCTGTTCATGCGCCTCGAAGGGACGGAGCAGATCGCAAACAAGCAACATCACTTGATGGTGGACGCCTTCTGGGACACCATTCCCGAAGGTGAGAAGATCGTTTCAAAGGTTCAGGTCGTGAGCTACAAGGACGATGTTCAAACCTATCGTGTGGTTGGCGACGGGACGAGTCTGTGGAACCTGGATCTTGCTTTGAATGAGTATTCGGTGAACTTATACGGTTCTTATTCAAGCAAACAGCCCGACAATTACCAGGAAGTTCTTCTGCAGTCGTTAGTGGCGGGAGTCGTGGGCCCAGCGTCTTTTTCGCTCGCCTGTTTAGAGACATTTAAGCGGGATTCGCTTCGAGATTTAAGAACTGGACACACAGCACAGGCGCCACAGTCACCAACAACGTCATCATTTACTCAATGGGCGACCCGCTGTCACGGCAGGTCACCTTCGTCCTGGATCAAACCAGCAACCTCGTCTCCATCGCTTACCTCGACGTTAAGGGGATGCAAGAAGTCAGCTGGACGTTGAATTTTTATTCATTTTTGTCCCCGCCGCCAGATTGGGACTTTGCGTTTACGCCCCCGGATGGCGCCCGCCCGATTGCCCAGTCGACCTCAAAATGACGGCCGTAAAGGTGTCGAGGGCCTCCTCCGTTGGCAGTCCAAGCATGAGAATTTCGGCGACTTTCCCACGAACGAAGGCGGCGAAAGCCCGATTTGGACTGTCAGGGGCCAAGAGATCCTGCCAATCACCCTCGGGATCAGCCACTATCAGCGTGTTTGCGTGACGGCTTCGAGGGACGGAAGCATCGAGAGTTGATATCTCTTGCTGGGCCCATGTCTCCCGGAAAACGGCGAAGACTTTTGGGATCGCGACGGTCTCCAAAACTCGCAACCAAATCTCCATCTCCCCCAATCCGTGAAGGCCAAGAGCGCCCACCAGTACAAACTCGTCCCGTGGTACCCACGGCTCACCTGAGAGGCAGTTGCCGGAGAGGGGCGGCAGAGGCACATCGACGGATTGCCGTATTTGATGCGAGCTTCGCCACAACATCGCTTAGCCCCTCAAAGCGGAATCGATCGCATCCTGAAGGCCCTTCTCATCAAAACCTGTGCTCTGAAAAGCAATCCTTCCGTTCTTGTCGATGAGAATCTCGTTCGGATAACCGCTTATGCCATACATCATGTTGATCTTGCCTTCGCGGTCGATGAGAACAGGATATGATGTGTTTACCGTCTTCAGAAACTGTTTCACCTTGTTGGCGTCTTCATTTGAGATAGCCACGATCTCGAATCCGAGGGGCCGATAGGCACGGTAGATGCGTTCCAATTCAGGCATGCTCTCTCGGCACGGTCCGCACCAGGTCGCCCAGAAATCCAAGAGCACCACTTTCCCCCGCATCGAGGCCAAATCCGTAGCGCCGTCGAGCTTCACATTGAAATTGAGTGCGGGTTGTCCCACCTCCGGTCCGGCATAACCCTCCGTCACAGCACGTTTTTGCCCGGAGATGAACAGGTACGTGACTAGGAGGGCGAACGCTAGAAACAGTAGAACGGTTTTCATTTGCAGTTTGGCTACCAAACATTCTAACGCTTGAATGTTCACTCTTTTCTCCGCGCGGCCTGAGGCTCATGGCGTAAGGTGACAACATTGATGCGTAGAATACGAAAGATGCCGCCTGGCAAACGGGCGGCATCATGCATTTTCTCATGGGGATAGCTCTCACCGATGCCATTGAAGAATCTTCCATCCTTGAGGTCAGTCCGTCACGCACTGTCTGGGCCCTCGCGTGGCCCGCTGTCGCCCTAAATTCCCTCCAAGTCGTCAATACGCTTCTCGATCGTTTCTTCATCGGTCATCTGCCTGCGTCCGCCCTTACGGCGCAGGGCGGAGCGATCAATGTGATGTTCCTGATGTTCTCCCTCGCGATGGCGTTGGGGACAAGCGCGACTGCTCTTGTGAGCCGCGCCTTCGGGGCGCAGGAGCCCATTGAGGTGCGCATAGCGAGTCGGCAAAATCTGAGCCTTGCCGTACTGGCGGGGCTCTTTTTTGCGGTGCTTACGGCGTTGGTCGCTGCTTTCTCTTCACGGGCGATCCTGCCGGTGACGGACCCCGAAGCGATTCGCTCGATGACCAGTTTTCTGATCGTTTACGGGCTTGGGCTGCCGGGCATCTATGTGGTGCAAGTTCTCGCTGGTTCCCTTAGGGGCGTTGGAGACACGAAAAGCCCGATGGTCATCTCGGGGATCCAGATATTCCTTCACATGTCGCTCAACTGCGTGCTTATCTTCCCGACACATCAATTCTTGGGCTTCACGATTCCAGGTGCGAATATGGGGTTGGATGGCGCTGCCGCCGCGTTGGCAATCAGCGCCACAGTCTCCGCCGTGGGTTACCTTGCATACGCTGGTCGAACACCCTTGGGACGAGTTTGGAACGTTCGTCTGCCAACCCGCGAATGGACGGAGCGGATTCTTAAAATCGCCTTTCCTGCGGCGCTGATGGCCGTGCTGCGGGTCGCCTCTCTGACGGCGTTCACGTTGGTTCTGAAGGGAGTCGCTGACGCCTCGGTTGCCATTGCGGCGATGAGCATCGGTTTCGGCGTCGAGTCGATCATGTTCATGCCCTCTTTCGGGCTCGCCATGGCTGCAGCGTCGCTGGTCGGTCAGAATCTTGGTGCGGAAAGGCCCGAGAAGGCGGAGGAGCTCGGCTGGATCGCGTCTCACCACGGAGCGATCGTCACAGGCTGTTTGGCTGCGATCATCTTTGGGGCGGCGCCGTCGATCGCCCATACGATGTTGGACGGCAAGCCGGAGATCGTTGCAGAGACGGTTTGGCTGATCCGCGCCTTGTGCTTTTCGGAGATCTTCTTGGCGTACGCGATGGTCACCATGGGCGCCATGCAGGGTGCGGGCGATACCGTTCGGCCGATGTGGATTTCCATTGGATGTATGTGGGGGCTGCGTGTGCCTCTCGCTTATATTCTTGCCATCGGTCTGGGTTACGGAGCCG
The DNA here is from genome assembly GCA_964619505.1 of uncultured Fimbriimonas sp. GTDB lineage: Bacteria > Armatimonadota > Fimbriimonadia > Fimbriimonadales > Fimbriimonadaceae > JBBQMJ01. The sequence continues at coordinate 40,353 of CAZUCK010000015.1, forward strand.
CCGGAGCTTGGCTCGCCATGACGTTCAGCCAGGCCATTCAGGGCGTGATGAGCATCGTAGCTTTCAAGCAAGGGCGCTGGAAGACGGTTAAGGTTTAGCGGCCAGGATTGCGGCCGCGGTGTCGATACTGCGCCTGGCTTCCTTGACATCGTGAGCTCGGATGCATGCTGCACCTTTTGACTGGGCCATCACCTGGGCGGCGAGGGTTGCCTCCAAACGTTCGGTGACAGGTACCCCCGCCGGGTCTAGGATTTTGCCGAGAAAGCTCTTGCGGCTGATCCCTATTAGCACCTTGTATCCGGTGGCGACGAGGACATCGAGGTTTTGGAGGAGAATTAGGTTGTGGTTTAGGTTCTTGCCGAATCCGATGCCGGGATCGATCCAAATGTTCTTCTTGGCGATGCCGTTTGATTCGGCGTAGGCGGCTCGCTCCAGGAGGAAAGTTCTAACCTCTGAGACTACGTCGTTGTAAGTCGGCTCGCTTTGCATCGTTCTCGGATTCCCTTGCATATGCATGAGGCAGACTTGGCAGCCGGCCCGAGCGCACACCGTGGCCATGTCCGGATCGCCAAGCGCGCTGACGTCGTTGATCATCCACGCTCCCATTTCCAGACACCTTGAGGCGACCGACGCTTTGCTGGTGTCCACCGAAATGCGTGAGCTCTTAGCGATCAATTCTTGTACGACACCTTGAATCCGGCCGAGCTCCTTTTCAGCCGTGATCGCTTCGGCTCCCGGCCGGGTCGATTCCCCGCCGACGTCGATGACGTCGGCGCCCTCACGCACCATGCGAAGACCCGTCTCGACCGCGGCCACTCGAGAGAAATGAACACCGCCATCGCTGAAGCTGTCGGGCGTCACATTCAGGATGCCCATCAGCATTGGGGCGGTCTTGATCAGACCATCTCCGCGAGACCAAAACCGTCGTGAAGCAGGCGCACGACTCGTTTTGTGTCGGATTCGGGCACCAGGCAACTCAGCGAAAAGTCACTGTCACTCGTCTGCAAAACGGGCACCTGGGCCTCTTCGAGAATGTTGAGCGTCCGGAAGAACACACCCGGTTGCTGCAGGTATTCGTGTCCGATGACGGATACCATCGTGCACCCTTCGGTCAGTTCGGCCACCACGCGGCGGACATTGCCGAGCGACCCGAGCAACTCGCCTTGCGTCTCGACCTTCTTGGAGGCTTGGCCGATTTGGAACAGGTAAATGTTCTTCGTTGCTCCTTCGACGGGGACCATCAGGCCGTCGAGAACATCTCGGACCATTGGATATTGGCTGCGCGGTACCGCGAATCCGGTACCCATTGGGCTGAGGTTCAGCATGAAGAGGTTCGCCCCAAATTTGGCCATCAATTCGTAGATCTTGCCCTCCAAGAGCACTCTCTCACCCTCTGGCGCGGACGAGAGGTCGAACTGCAAATAGACGAGCTTGCCGGTGTGAGTCACACCGGTGACACGGCGGCCCGGGAACACTTCACGGGTCACGATTTCGGTGCCCTCATCGTCCGTGAAAGTGTTCTTGACCCACAAGGGAATGCCGTATTGCATGGCGATCTCGGCCGCTCGCGGATGTACGACTTTGGCTCCTAGATGGGCGATCTCTGCGACCTCGTCGTAAGTCACTTTGCGCAAAGTGGGGGCGCTCTTGACGGCTTCCGGGTCGGCCGTCTTCACGCCGTCCACGTCCGTGTAAATCTCGACCGCTTCAGCTTTGAGGGCGGCACCAATCGCGGACGCAGTGGTGTCGGACCCGCCTCGCCCTAGGGTCGTGAGCTCGGCTCCAGGCGAGCCGTCACCGGAGACGTACACACCCTGGAAGCCGCAGATGACGGGAATATGGCCCTCTTCGAGGCTCTGAATGATGCTGCGCGGGAGAATGCTGATGATGCGCGCGTTGCCGTAAACGCCGTCGGTCCTGATGCCGGCCTGCCCTCCGCGGAAGGACTGCGACGAGTGCCCTAGCGTTTTAAGCGTGTGGGCGAAGATGACGGAAGACAGGATCTCACCGCAGGCCATGAGGAGGTCAAGTTCTCTGGGTTCGGGTGTGACGCTGGGATCGATGTCGCGCAACATCTGCATCAAGGTGTCGGTGGCATACGGCTGGCCCTTTCGACCGATGGCGCTGACGACGGCGACGGGGCTGAATCCTTGTTCTTTGGCTGAAATTAGCCGCATCGCTGACGCGATGCGGGCCTCGTGAGTGGCGACGCTGGTGCCGCCGAATTTCATCACTTTAACTCGCATGGACGACCTCCACGAATTCTTCGCCGATCGTCCGTGCGAGTTTTTCGGCGGCGGAGCTCTCGACGACCATCAGCACCCGATCGTGCATATCGCTTATGTGGTGGACCGTGGTTCCTCCGCTGATGGCGGCCCTGAGGATTTTGGCGATGAGACCCTCTTCGTCGCGGATGTTGACGGCGTGGACCAGTACGACGCTTCGTCCGTCGCGCAGGGAATATTCCAGACCCAGGGACGTAAGAACGGCTTGCAGATCCTGGACTTTCGCCGAACTTACGAGAAAGGACATGCCCATGGGCGTCATCTTGAGAAAGTCGAGGCTGATTTCGGCATTGGCCACCGCTTTGAGGACCTCCAGGCGTCTTCCGGCGACAGGGGCGCCCAAATTGCTGAGGTGCGCTTGCGCGTAGCCGCTGCGAACTTCGACCTTGCTGACGCCTCGTCGCTTCTCAAACTGTGTGTGTTGGGTCATAAGGGTGTCGGAACCTGACTCCTGGCAGATTATGTCATCCGTTCATTCGCTCGTTGCTGGTGGTTTCTGCTCGCCGCGTTTTGGCTATCCTCGACGTGGGAGGGGACCATGAGGTTGAAATCCCTTGGTTTCGATCAAGGCTGACTGGCCAAAAGGCAGCCCTGTGCCAACGCAACATGGGGCGAATCTCCGCTGCAGTCGGAGAACCGCCCCAATGCGTACAGCTTCCGAATCAGGGTTGCTCGGGGGTGGGTTTGAATCGGATGACGGCCTCGCGTTCGGGCTCGAAACTGCGCTCCGGTTCCTCACCAGGTTCCTCTGCGAAGCTCGGCGTGCCTCCACTTGTCGGCTGTCCCTTCCGGCGGAAGGTGCCGCCTAACCACATCGAAAAGTCATCGAAGATGGTGTAGGAGCAGGGGATGACGAGCAGGGTCAACATCGTCGAGAGGAGCATGCCGCCGATGATGGTGATACCGATCGTCTCTCGGAACTCGGAGCCGGCACCGAGGGCAAGGGCTAAGGGGAGCATTCCAAGGATCAGCGCCAACGTCGTCATGGAGATGGGCCGCAGCCGAACGGGCCCAGCCTCCACGAGGGCGTCATGTCGATTGTGACCTCGCTCACGCAGGGTGTTCGTATAGTCGATCAGCAGGATGGCGTTCTTACCCACCAACCCAACTAGGGCCACCAAGCCAATGAAGCTGACGAGGCTAAAGGTCTTGTCCGTAATGACCAGCGCTAGCAGCGCGCCGACCATGGCCTGAGGCTGAGCCAGCTGGATGATGAACGGGTAGACGAGGTTATCGAAGAGGGAAGCAAGCAACATGTAAACGAGCACGATTCCGATGCCGAACGCGATAATCATGCCGCCTGATTCCCGAGCTTGAAAGTCCGCTTGGCCGAGGGGTTTGATCTTAACGCCGTCCGGGATCATCTTGTTGGTTGCGATCCAATTGTTTATTTGTGCCTGGACGGAACCGGCGGCAAAGCCAGGTAAGAGGTCCGCAGTGACGGCGATTTCCTCCTGACGGTTGCGACGATCGATGTGATCGAGCGCGGGTGCTTGCTGCAAGGGGGCCACCGTGGAAAGGAAGACGGGGCTCCCTTGGATGAATTTCACGGGAACTTGGCTCAGGATGTTGGGATTGTCACGGTCCTTAAGGGACATCATCACACGGATCGGATATTCGTTCCCGTTGACGCGGTACTTTGCATTCTCGTCACCTTGGTAGAGAGTACGCAAGGAAGCGCCGACATCCGCAACTGAAAGGCCATAGTCGGCAAGCCGCTCACGATCGGGGACGGCCTGCAATTCAGGCTTGCCAGGTTTGGATGAGATGTCGGCGTTGATGACGCCTTTTATCGCGCCGGAACGAAGTCCATCGCGAATTTTGGTCGCGGTTGCCACAAGGGCCTGCCGGTCGTCGCCTCCCAGGCCGATCTGAATGGCGGCACCGAAACCGAAGCCGCTCGTTGCAGCGACTTTGATAAACGCTCCTGGAATCCGGCCGACCTTGTTGAGAACCTCAGCGGCAACTGAATCTGCGCTGCGATCACGCAAGTGTGCCTTCGAGCCCTTCAGGCGATCCATCATGGTGCGCTTGTCCCAAAGGGTCAACTGAACTTGGGCCTTGTTGGATCCGGTGGATCCCGGTCCGAATCCACCGCCGCCTCCGGTGCCGATCGTGCTGAGGGTGTACCGCACATCGGCGGTGCCGGCGGTTCGGCGCTCCACTTCCTCGACGACTTTGCCGGTGGCTTCCAAATTCGAGCCGGTTGGGAGTTCAATGGAGACAATCACTTGTCCGGCGTCGCTGTTGGGGAAGAAGGCACCTTTGAAGACGTCGCCTTGCTTATATGCGTGAAAAGCATAGCCGCCTATTGCAGCCACTGGAAATAACAAGCCAAAGCAAGCTCCGTATAGGATGAGTACTGGTCGAAAGCGCTTGCCCAATAGATTGACTACAAAGGTGATCACGCCTAGGATGCAAGCCATCATGAACAGAGGAATTCCCGCCGAGATTGCACCTCCGATGTTCTGCGCGAATCCACCCATGATGAAAGTGATAACAGCGAAGAGGGCGGAGTTGCCCAGGATGAACACGAACCAACGGTGATTGAGGGACCACTCGAGAGCATTTCGGTAACGATTTTCAATCCACCCGAACAAACGCTCGAAGCCGATTGCGAACGCCCCGGTCGCATGTTCCATATCCTCGCCCGCCCTGTACCAGCGCGAGGCGAGCATGGGGGTCAACGTGAAAGAGGTGAACAGCGAAAACAGGGTGGCGAACACGAAACCTAAGGCCATCGGTTTGAAGAACTGACCGACGATGCCGCCCATGAAGCCGATCGGCAAGAAGACCACGACGTCGGCCAACGTGATGGCGATGGCGGCAAGTCCGATTTCGGATCGGCCGTTCATGGCCGCTTCTTTTGGATCCTCGCCGATCTTGAGGTGACGGTAAATGTTTTCGATAACGACGATGGCATCGTCGACAAGGACACCGATGGCGAGCGACAAGGCAAGCATCGTCATGTTGTTGATCGTGAATCCCGCGAGCTTCAACGCAATGAAGGTGAAGAAGATCGACGTTGGGATCGCGATGCAGACGATGATCGTCCCGCGCATGTTGTGGAGGAAGACGAAGACGATGATGGAGACAAGGAGGATGCCGAACATGAGGGCAAACTGCAAATCGGCAAGGGAGTCCTTGATGTTCTTGGCGAGGTCAAACGTCTTTTCAATCTTCACGCCATCGCTGGCGAACTGCTTTGTGATGGCGGCAGAGACCGCGTCGGCCGCAGTGACGATCTCGACCGCGTTTCCATCGTGGGACTTGGAAAGGCTGATGACGATGCTGTCCTTGCCATCGAGGCGCGAATAGGTCGACCTTTCGGCGGCGGTGTCAAGCACGGTGGCGACGTCGCCGAGTCGGACACTTCGTGCCTTGGCTTGCGGGTTGTGGGGGTCACTGACGCGCAAGATCATGTTTCGGATTTGATCGACATTGGAAAACTCGCCTAGTACGCGCACGGAGTATTCCTGCGAACCGGAGAGGAGCTTTCCTGCGGGCACATTGAGGGTCGAGGAGACGATCGCCTGTTGGATGTCATTGATGCCGATGCCGTAGGACAGGAGTTTGTCCTTGTCCACCTGCACTTGAATCTCGCGCTCGTCACCGCCGATCACGTCTGCACTGGCGACGCCGTCGATCTGTGAGAACCGATCCTTCAGCTTTTGATCAATGAGGTCGCGCAAACTGCGGCTGTCCAGGCCCTTGCTTGAGAAGGAGTAGAACGCGACGGGAGTTGCCGAGTTGTCAATTTTGGTGACCTCGGGCTTCAGTGCGTCTTTGGGCAGCGAATTGGCAACGCTGTCGATCTTCGATCGCATGTCGTTCAACGCAGCATCGAGATTGACCGACAGTTCGAAATTGGCGACGACGACGGACGCGCCTTCGCTGGATGTACTTGTGACTTCTCGGATTCCGTTGACGCCGGAGATCGCGCTTTCGATCGGCCGCGTCACCAGGTTGTTGATCTCTTCTGGTCCGGCTCCGGGATACACGGTTGAAACCGTAACCACGCCGAACGCGACCTCGGGGCTCTGTTCGACCCTCATCGTCTTCAGCGAGAGGTAGCCGAGCATGAAGGCGGCCAGGATCAACATCAAGATGAAGACCGGCCGGGTGATTGCGGTTTTGGTAAGACCCATTGAGATTAGCCTCCGAACGTCTTAGGGTCAGCCTGAGCCGACACTTGGATGGTCTTGTCGACGGTGACGGGCGAACCGTCGACGAGTGATTCTTGGCCCCTGACGATGAGCTGTTGGCCAGCGTTGAGCCCGGTCACTTGGATCACGTCCTGCTGCCGGATTCCGGATTCCACCTTGATCATTTTCGCCTTGTCACCGACAACGACGTAGACGACGTCCTCGCC